>JAWXBJ010000085.1:0-21530 GCA_034439955.1 Alphaproteobacteria bacterium | reverse complement strand
TTCCATAAAGACGGCCTGCTGGATCGTCAGTCTGTAGGGTCCCTCCGCATGAGAGCCGACCGTGTAAGGCGCGTAGTAGACATAGACGCCTCCGAATGCTCCGGCCTTGTCGGATGGCGCTAGCGCCACGGCGGCCGCCTCGGTTTTGGCGTTGGCCTCCGGTCCGATGCAGACGATCGGTTCGTCGAAGATGGTAGCGGAATGGATGGTCTGCATCTTGGCGGCTTTCAACGCCTCGCAGATCGCGATAGTCATCGCTGGAGAAGGTGAGCGCTCGCGCAGCAAGAGGTCCGAGAAATCTATTTCCTTGCCGCTGCCGCGTCTGGCGATGTGTGTGTCGAAGAACAGAATCGGGTGGGCGCCGCCTGTGTTTTCGCGGGCTTCCCCGGCGAGACTGACGAGGTCGCCGGCATTGCCCGTGTAGTTCCAGCTGATTTTCACCTCCCAGGCGCCGGGCTCTACATCTTCTCGCTTCAGCCTGTCGTAGTCCGCACGGGCGTTGACCTTTACACGAGCGAGATAGCGCTCCGCGTCCTTGCGCAGATAGGCGAGCACGGGGTCGTCGATGTCGCCTGGCGGCAAGGTGGCGGCGAATGAGAGAGAGTCGTCCCTGAAGACGACTGCATTCGGTTCCGACCCCCCAAAAGACGCACTGGACGCAGTTGCTGAGAGGTCGGGCCGTGTCGATGGGTTTGTGTCGGGCGCCGGCAAGGTGCGCGAGCTGGACGCGCCGGGCTCAAGTTGCACCATGTCGGGTCCAAGTTCGAGCACCGGAGCTTCTTTCGGGACGGCGTCGTCCCTCGCAGCCCCGAAAATCACGGAGATACCGACCAGCATGGCGACGATCCCCGCCGCGACGGCCACGCCAACACGTTTGGGCGCCTTGAACTGCATTTGAGATTCTCCCGAGCCGCTCGCGGCTCGACTATCGGCTAAAATCGGCCCGCGATGAAGGCCCAGGCGACAAAGAGCAGAATGCCTGCGTCCCGATTGGCCTGGAACAGGACGAGGGCGAGCCGGCTATTGTCCGGATCCAACCGGGCGGCCTGCTGCGCCAGATGTAAAGAGAAGGGCAGGGTCGCCAGCGCGGCGCCCCACCCGCCGGACAGAAAACCTGCTGACCCGACGAGCACAGCGCACGCCGAGTAAATTACCCAGATCGCCGACTTGACGTGTGCTCCGAAACGCAAGGCCGTCGACTTTACGCCGATGAGCGCGTCGTCCTCGCGATCCTGCAGCGCGTAGATCGTGTCGTATCCCAGCGTCCAGAGAATCAGCGCTGCGTAGAGGATCCAGTCTGCGGCGCTCAGGGTTCCGCGCGCCGCAGCCGCAGCGACCAGCACGCCCCAGTTGAAGGTGAGGCCGAGCCAGATTTGCGGCCACCAGGTAACGCGTTTCATCAGAGGGTAGAGAGCGACCATCGGGATCGAGCCAAGCGCCACCCATCGCGCGAGAGGAGGGAGTGTCAGAAGCACTCCCAGACCGATGAGGCACTGCGCCAGCAGCCATATCCAGGCGTTGCGCCTTGTAAGGTCGCCCGAGGGAAGCGGGCGCATCGCCGTGCGCGCCACTTTCAAATCGATTTCGGCGTCGAGAATGTCGTTGTAGGTACAGCCCGCTCCACGCATGGCGACAGCGCCCAGGACGAATAATGCGGACAGTCCCGCATCGCCTGTCAGGAAACCTGTGTCCTGGCGGGCGAGCGCCAGCCCGGCCAGGCAAGGCAGGCCGAGCAGCCAGAAGCCCGCAGGACGGTCATACCTGGACAGGCGCAGATAAGGCCGCGTCCACCTCGGCGCCCGATTGACCCAACTGTTCCGCCGGGCGTCTGGCAGACCAGCCGGAGCGGCGACTTGATCGGCTTCGTTCACGAGGTCGGACCCTTGCGCAGGAATGATAGAGCGATATAGCGCAGGACCATGAGCGCAACCCCTCGCCTCTTTGTGGAAAGCGACCTGAGCGAGGGGAGCGAAATTACTCTCGACGCTGATCCGGCACACTATCTGGGGCAGGTGTTGCGCCTCGGACCTGACGATCCGGTACGGTTGTTCAACGGTCGCGACGGCGAGTTCGCATGCCGGATTCTGGAGATTGGCAGGAACGCGCTGCGTGCCGTGACCGAGCGCCGGGTAAGGGTGCAGCAGGGCGTTCCGGACCTATGGCTGGTGTTCGCGCCGCTGAAGAAAACCCGCACGGATTTCGTGGTGGAGAAAGCAACCGAACTCGGCGTCCGGGAGATTCTTCCCGTCCTGACGCAAAGGTGCGAGGCCCGGGCAGTCAGAACCCACCGCCTCCAGCGAATAGCGGTCGAGGCGGCCGAGCAGACGGAAAGGCTCGACATTCCGTTGGTTCGAGACGCGGCTGATCTGGGCGCCGTGCTGGCGAGCTGGCCCTCCAACCGTCCCTTGTACTTCTGTGACGAGGCGGGTGACGAAGGTGAGAAGCCGTGGGGCGGGGCGGCGGGGCGGGCGTTTCCAATGGCCGAGATAGTCAAAAGAGAGGGAAACGCGGCGGGCGCCATACTGGTAGGACCCGAGGGCGGTTTCAGCGGACAGGAGCGAGCCTGGCTGCGGGGGTTGCCGTTTGTCCGGCCCGTGGGTGTCGGCCCGCGTATCTTGCGAGCGGAAACGGCGGCGCTTGGAGCGCTTGTCGTCTGGCAGGCCGTGCAGGGCGACTGGAACCCGGGCGGCCTGGCTTGACTGTCTTGCCACGCGGCCTTCACGTTGGCGTCAATGCGTCAGGCCGACTGGCGTTTGCGGCAGCGCCTCCCTGTCTCGTCGGAAACACCAGTCGGGGCAAGGCCGTATGACAACTCCCACGCGGGACATCGACGAGGCGGCCCCACGCATCAGCGGCAAGAGGGATCTTGTCGAGCGGCTGGAAAGCGGCTGCAAACCCTCCAGCGCCTGGCGAATCGGCACAGAACACGAGAAGTTCGGGTTCATCGAAAATGGGCTGGCGCCGCTGCCTTACCATGGCGAAGCCTCGATCAAGACGCTGCTGGACGGCCTCGCCTCGCGCTATGGCTGGTCTCCCATCCTGGAGGGCGAGCATGTCATCGGGCTCAAGAAAGGCCTCGCCAGCGTGAGCCTGGAGCCGGGCGGCCAGTTCGAGCTGTCCGGCGCCCCGCTGGAGACCATCCACGAAACCTGCGCGGAGATCACCGAACACCTGCGGGAGACGGCCTCGATAAGCGATCCGATCGGCATAGCGTTTCTGGCGCTCGGGTTCTCCCCGATCTGGTCGCTCGAAGATACACCGACCATGCCCAAGGGCCGCTATGGCATCATGCGCAGCTACATGGACCGGGTGGGACGCCTTGGGCGCCAGATGATGTTCCGGTCTTGCACCGTGCAGTCCAACCTCGATTTCTCGTCCGAGTCCGACATGGTGAAGAAGATGCGGGTCAGCATCGCGCTTCAGCCGATCGCAACGGCGCTGTTCGCGAACTCGCCGTTTGCCGAGGGACGCACCAATGGCTTCCAGTCGTATCGGGCGCACGTCTGGACCGATACCGACCCGGATCGCACGGGCACGTTGCCCTTCGTTTTTGAGACGGGTTATGGCTTCGAGCGCTATGTCGATTATGCGCTGGACGTTCCGATGTATTTCGTGCGGCGGGGCGGACAGTACGTGGACTGTTCAGGTCTGTCCTTCCGCGACTTCATGGCGGGGCGCCTCTCCGTCCTGCCGGGCGAACTGCCGGCGATGGACGATTTCGACGACCATATCTCGACCATCTTTCCCGAGGTGAGGCTGAAAACCTTTCTTGAGATGCGCGGCGCCGATGCGGGACCGCAGTCCAGCCTTTGCGCGCTGTCTGCGTTCTGGGCAGGCATCCTCTATGATGGCGCGGCGCTGGACGGCGCCTGGGAGCTTGTGAAGAACTGGACGGCCGAGGAACGGGAAGCCATGCGCAGGAGCGTTCCTGCGCTTGGCCTCAGGGCTCCAATCGGCGCAACCAGCGTCCAGGCCGTCGCCCTCCAGGCCCTGTCTCTCGCCCGTGGCGGTCTGCGGCGCAGGGCGAGGCTGAATTCGAGCGGCGACGACGAGACGATATTTCTTCTTCCAATCGAGGAGATCGCCGAATCCGGGATCAATTTCGCCGAACGCCTGCTTGCGCGTTATCACGGGCCATGGAATCGCGATCTAAGGCACGCTTTCGCCGAAGTCAGGTTCTGACGTCAGAACGTGCCGCTGAGCCGTATGAAGCCAAATTCGCCGTTATGGGACTCGCTGTTCTGGATCAGGATGGGCGCACCCGTCGAGCGCGGACCATCGAAGACGACACGCGTGGCGAAGAAGTACGGATCGAAGATGTCGCTGAAGCCGGCACGGATGTTGAGACCGAAAAAGCGTTTTGTTTCCACGAAGACGCTGAAATCCCCGCCCGACCTCTGCCGCTTGAAAAGTTCCTTCAGCCGGTAAGTGGTGCCGCCGCCGCTCTCACTGAACCGGAAGCCATAACTAAAGCCCCAAGACGGCAGATCCTGCCGAAAATCGACATTCCACTGGCGGGTGAAATAGTCTGAAAACTCCCTCGACAGGCCGGTGACCGGATCGACGACTTCCGAACTTCCGCTGTTGAGCGCCAGGTCGAGCTTGGCATTGTCGAGCCCAAGGCGGTCGAGCGGGATGCTTGCTTCGAAGCCTAGGGACCAGCGCTCGCCCTCGCCCAGATTGCCTGGCCCGTCGAAGGCGCTGGAAATCGTGCCGCCGAGGGGCACGACAGGCACAACGTCCTGGACATCCTCAACCTGGTCAAACGACCCGATCAGGGTGACGACCCCGTCCGCCCAGAACTTCTGCTCGAATTCAGCGAGAAAGGCCCACGCCTGAGCGGGCTTGAGATCCGCATTCCCGCCGACGATGCGGTCATTCGTCACTTCAACTGCCGAGACGAAGTCGCCGAAGTTCAACTGGGCGACATCGCGCTGGAGCGACAAACGTAGTTGCTGATCGTCGTTCGGGGTCCATGCAAGCGAAAGACTGGGCTTGGGATAGGAAAACTCGCGCTCGGCGAAGAGGCTGGCGCCGCCGGTCAGGCGGGCCTCCTGTTCGATGCGCGAGACCTCGAACTTGAAGCCGGGCTCCAAAGTCAGTTTCGGCGTCACCGTCCAGACATCGGAAATCTGAGCTTCGGCGCGCAACTCTTCGACGATCGTGTCGGAGCCTGGCGGCGTTACGTTCAAGCCGCTGTTGAGCGTCACGGTGCGGGCGCTGTCGAGGAAGTTGTACGCGCCTTCAAGGCTGACCTCGATCGCGTGGGCGTCTGACAGTTTCCAGTTCACCTGCCCGCGAAGGATGCTTTCGCCCGAAGTGTCGTCGTTGCGCAGGAGGGTGGACCGAGTGAACGCACCCGCGCCATTGTAGAAGCTGAACAAATTGTCGCCGGAATTTTCCTGCCGCTTGTGAAAGAAGATGAGCTTGGCCGAGGCGTCATCGTTCAAGCTCCGCTCGATGTCGCCGCCTACATCGAAACGTTGCTGGGCGCTTTCATTTACCTGTGGTTCAAAGCGGATCGGATTTCCGCCAACCCCCGGCGACAGCACCGTGTAGAGGCGGCCGCCGGTGAATTCACTGTTGGAATAGTTGCCGTTGAGCCGGAGCGTCCCCCTGTCGAAAGGGCGCCGGAAGTCGAAGGAAGGAGCGATGGACAGCGACTGATTCAGGATCAGGCCGTCATGATGCTCGAACTGCACGCCCGCTCCGTTGAAGTAATCGCGCGTCCCGAACGCGCGCGTGCCGCCGCCGGGGCCGCCTGACATGTCCTGTCCGCCTTCAGCAGACAGGGTCAGAGTTCCGCCGAACATTGGCTGAGTGATGGACGCCTCCGCCGAGGCGGTAAGGCGCTCGCCCTGAAAGTAGCGCAGAGTCGTTTCCCAGGCCGTGGCCCGATCCGTGTTGGAGGCCCGCAGGATGACGTTGGCGATCTTGGTTTGCCCCCGCATGTCGAGTTCGCCGGTAGCGGCGCTGACAATTTCAATACGGAGCACGCGGGCGACCGGAATACGTCCAAGCACGGTGCGCAGGTCGGTCTTGGTCGATGGCTGTTCGCCATTGATGAGCACGTTGCCGGCGGCCCCGGCAAAACCGCGGACGCTGTCTCCTTCGTCGATCGAAAAACCAGGCACTTGCCGAACCATGTCTTCGGCGTTCGTGGGATTGAAGCGGGCAAAGTAGCTTGGTTCGAAGACCTCGGCGCGGCTGGAAGGAACCGCCTCCTGCGCCATGGCCGGCCCCAGAGCAAACGTTGCGGCCCCCAGAACCCCGCCCAGCTTCCGAATGATCAAATGGTTGTCCTCCCGACGATTCGATTTGCTAGCGATTAGCCTTTCGCCCGACAACAACTTCGAGTCCCAATGACACAGCCGTGATGCTGGTTCATCCTCAACCCGCCGGGAACGCTGGGGAAACCCGGCCTGCGCATGCCTAGTGTTCCGGCGACATCTTGCTGGCTTGCCGAAGCGCTCGGAGGGCGGCCTTGCCTTTGAGGCCCCGCGCCGGGCATGCTTGTCCGGGCTTACGAAAGACCGCCGCGGGGAACTGAATGGATATCGTAGTCGCGATCGGGATCGTCATCACCGTGATGACGGGGATTCCGGTCATTCTTCAGCTTCGCCGGCATCCGAAGGGGATGCACATCCTGTTCTTTACCGAGATGTGGGAAAGGTTCTCGTACTACGGCATGCGGACCATTCTGCTGGCCTACATGACACAGCATTTTCTGTTCGAGGACACGGTCGGGCAGGGGCAATACGGGGCCTATACTTCACTGGTCTATCTCCTGCCGCTGATCGGCGGGATGCTCGCCGACCGCTATCTCGGAACCAAGAAGGCGATCGCCTTCGGCGCCCTTCTGCTTGTGGCGGGTCACCTTGCCATGGCGATCGAACAGGCCCCGGCCCGCAACGTCATCACGTTCGACGGGAGGGACTTCGCGGTCGAGGCGCAGGGGCGACAGGACCAGCGCCGCACATGGATCGTGGTGGATGGCGAACGCTATACCTACGGCCCGGCGGAAGGTGGCGGCATCGCCATCAACGATCTGCCAGCGGGCGCATCGTTGCCGGGCGTTCTGCCGAAGGACGATCCGGCGACATCTGCCTCCGAAGGCTACACGATGCGCGTCGAGGGTCGGCAGCCGCTCTTCATGAACATCTTCTTCGGAGCGCTCGCCCTCATCATCATGGGCGTCGGCTTTCTCAAGGCGAACATTTCCACGATCGTCGGTCAGCTTTATCAACGGGAGGATCCGAGGCGCGACGCCGGCTTCACGCTCTACTATTACGGCATCAATCTCGGAGCGTTCTGGGCTCAGGTGCTGTGTGCGGGCATAGGCGCGACGTATGGGTGGGGCTGGGGCTTTGGGCTCGCCGGAATCGGCATGCTGTTTGGCTGGCTCGTCTTCGTGCGGAAAAGGCTTCTGTTCTTCGTGCCGGGCCCCGCTCAGCTGCCGGAAGAAATCGGCAATCCGCCCGAGCCCGAAAAGCTCGCAAAACCCCTGCTGGGGCCGCTCAACCGCGAGTGGCTGATCTACATCTCTGCCTTGCTGGGGATCGTCGGCGTGTATTTCCTCGTCCAGCGGGAGCCGGTGGTCAACATCACGCTCAGCATCGCGTCGGGACTGATCCTCATCTATTTTGTCGTCTACATGATCAGGAACTGCACGTGGATCGAATCCCAGCGGATGATCCTTGCGCTGATCCTGATAGCGGCGTCGGTCGTTTTCTTTACCTTGTTCGAGCTTGCCGGGAGCGCGCTCAACCAGTTTGCCGAGCGGTCCACCCAACTGCCGAGCAACGGGTTCTTTACCGTGACGTCCGGTCAGACGCAGAGCTTCAACGGCGCTTTCATCCTGCTGTTCGCACCCCTGTTTGCGACGATGTGGACGTGGCTGGAGAAGAACCGCAAGGACCCGGGCGACGCGGCGAAGTTCGCGCTTGGGCTGATCCAGGTCGGGGCGGGATTTCTGGTGCTCGTGTGGGGCGCGGCCTATGCCGACGAGAGCGCCAAGGTGCCGCTGATCTTCCTTGTCCTGCTGTTTCTGCTGCACACGACGGGCGAGCTTTTCCTGTCGCCCGTGGGTCTCTCCGCGATGACCAAGCTTGCGCCTGTCAGAGTGGCGTCGACCATGATGGCGACCTGGTTTCTGGCCTCGTCGGTGGCGCAGGCCCTTCAGGCCCAGATCGCCAAGCTGACGGCTCAGGAGACGATCGGCGGACAGGTCCTCGATCCCCAAAAGGCGCTGGATACCTATGTCACGGTGTTCACCCAGATCGGCTGGGTCGCCATCGGTATCGGCGTGGCGCTGGGCGCGGCCAGCCCTTTCCTCAACAAGCTTGCGCATTCGAAACAGGACGCAGACATCGCCGCCGACAAGGCGGCGCTCGATGCGGGCAGGGCGCCGAGCTAGCTTCGAACTCGCGCCTCTACTGGGCCGGCGTGTAGGCGATAACCGGCAGCCTGGAGGCGAGCCATCCGGCGCCCACGCCTTCGCGACCGATCATTCCGTCGCCGACATTGGTGACATTGGTGAATCCCGCCGCCGCCAGGACGTCGGCGGCTTTCATCGAGCGGGTCCCCGAGCGGCAGATGAGCGCGACCGGCCGGGTACGATCTCCACCGACGCTCGCAAGCACGTTTTCCACAAAATCAGTACGGCTGATTGGCGCCAGGGCCGCGCCGCGGGGCACGCCCGTCTGGGTCCATTCCTCCGGCTCGCGCACGTCGATCAGCAGCGCCGTTCCGGGCCGGGACATGAAGGCCTCGCTGGACAAGGTGCTGTAGGGTTTCGCAACGGCCGCCGGCGGCGGTTCTGCGGACGCCAGGCCGGGAATGGCCTGCAGAACCGCCAGGGCTCCGAAAAGGGCTTTCAGGTGCGGCGGGAGGGTCATCGCTTCAGATCCTTGAGGGTTCGAGATCGTGGGGAAAGCACGGGTCGGTCTCGATTTATCCGCCCGCGCCGCCGACTGTCATCACGTCGATCTTCAACGACGGTTGGCCGACTCCGACTGGCACGGACTGCCCAGCCTTGCCGCACGTACCGACGCCATCATCCATGGCGAAGTCATTGCCGATCATCGACACCTTGTTCAAGACGGTGGGGCCATGCCCGATCAAGGTTGCATTCTTGACTGGAGGGCCGACTTTGCCGTTTTCGACCAGGTAGGCCTCCGTGCACTGGAACACGAACTGCCCGTTGGTGATGTCCACCTGACCGCCGCCGAAATCGACGGCCCATATGCCCTTCTTTATCGAACGCACGATCTCCTCGGGATCGGCTGTGCCGCCCAGCATCACCGTATTGGTCATCCGGGGCATCGGCGCGTGAGCATAACTTTCGCGGCGTCCATTGCCTGTCGCGGGCACGCCCATCAGGCGCGCATTCATGCGGTCCTGCATGTAACCGACCAGCACCCCGTCTTCGATCAGCACTGTCCGTTGGGTCTGAGTGCCTTCGTCGTCGAAGGACAACGATCCGCGCCGGTCCTGGATCGTGCCGTCATCGACGATGTTGACGCCCCTGGCCATCACCTGCTGTCCGATCTTTCCGGAGTAAACCGACGTTCCCTTGCGGTTGAAATCGCCCTCCAGCCCGTGGCCGACCGCTTCATGGAGCATGACGCCCGTCCATCCCGGCCCCAACGCCACTTCCATCTCGCCCGACGGAGCGGGCACGGAGTCCAGATTGATCTCCGCCTTCCTCAGGGCTCGCTGTGCAAGTCCCTTCCAGCGCGCGGGCTCGACCCACTCCTCATAGGCGGCGCGGCCGCCGGCGCCCGCCGAGCCGGTCTCCCGCCTGCCGTCTTTCTCCATCGTCACTGCGACATTGAGGCGGACAAGCGGTCGCGCGTCGGAAACCGTCGCACCGCCTGCGCGGATGATCTCGACTGCGGTGCGCGACCCCGCGAGCGACACCGACACCTGCACGACGCGAGGATCAGCGGCGCGGCACCAGGCGTCGATCTCGGCCAGCAAGTTGGTCTTGCTGGTGAAGTCGAGCGATTCGGTTGGATCGACGTCCGCGTAAAGTCGGCGGTTCACGGGCGTCGGACCCAGGGCGAGCACCCCCGACCGACCGCGCTTGGCGGCGGACGCGGCCGTCGCCGCGCGCTTCAGCGCCGCCTCGGAGACTTCGCTGGCATGGGCGTAACCCGTCGTTTCGCCGGAAACCACCCTGAGCCCGAAGCCTTGACCGCTGTCATAGGAGGCGGATTTCAGGCGGCCGTCATCGAACATGAAGCTCTCGGACCGGACGGATTCGACATAGATTTCGCCATCGTCGGCGCCAGCGACCGCCTCGCCCAGGATACGCGCCGCCGCATCGACGCCGGGACCCATGTCATCGATCAGACTGTCTGACTTCATCATTCGACCTCATGGCGGGCGCGCAGGCGCCTCCGCCTTCGACGATACAGATAGGGCTCACCGCCCGTCATTGACAGACAGGCGGGCCGCGCGGACGCGTCAGCTCTCTTTTGGCAGCACAGTGAATCGCTTCAGCTGCTCTGCGGCGAGTTCGAAATCCGGCTTGGCCTCCAGCGCGGACCTGAAGTCCAGATAGGCTGCCGTGACGTCACCCAACCGCTCATGGCAAAGCGCCCGGTTATAGAAGCCGACCGCCCGGGCAT
Organism: Alphaproteobacteria bacterium; assembly: GCA_034439955.1. Lineage (GTDB taxonomy): Bacteria > Pseudomonadota > Alphaproteobacteria > Caulobacterales > Hyphomonadaceae > UBA7672. The sequence goes on along the minus strand of JAWXBJ010000085.1, from coordinate 10,896 downwards.
TCAGCGACTCGGTGCCGATGCCTTCATTCAGCGCGACCATGGCTTCCTCGTAGCGTTTGAGGCCGTAAAGCGCCGCCCCGACATTCACCTTGGCTTCAAGCAGGTTCGGCTGAAGGTCCAGGCTGCGCTCGTAATCGTCCAACGCCCGCTGAAAGCGGCCGTCACGCATGTGCAGAATTCCGCGGTTGACGAGGGTCGCCGCGCGATCCTTGCGCCGCAGGTTTTCCTGCATCAGGGAAAGGTCGCAGAGTTCCAGAGCTTTGGTTGTCGAGATCCGGCTGAATTCGACGGCTTGGTAGCATTCCTGCGCCATACCGCCGCCAATGACCGTGACCGCCCCATTGGCCGGGGCGAGGGGCGCTGTGACGGCGAAGGCCGCCAGGCTGATCCCCAACAGGATTTGCGTGTTCATCTTTCCATTCCTCCGTCGCAATGTTAGCGACCTCGCGCCTGGCCAACCTATTCCACCGGCCTGCGACACTATGCTCCCGGACGGGTGGAAGCGAGTGGTGGATACCTCTAGCATACCACGCTAGAGCGCCAAACTCACGCGTTTCGTGGGAGGATGTGGACGATCATGCTGTTTCAGAGGTTGAAATTGTGGTCGCTCGGATGCGCCAGCATGATCGCGGCGGGTCCCGCTGTCGCGGCGCCAGTTCCCGGCGGCATCGATTTCCAGCCCCCGATGACAGAAACGGCGCGCAATGTTCAGGTCTTCCACAACGAAGTGCTGATCATCATTACCGTCATCACCGTGTTCGTCACCGCGCTGTTGCTGTGGGTCATCGTACGCTACAACAGCCGCGCCAACCCCACGCCGAAGAAGTTCAGCCACAACACGGTTGTCGAGATTCTGTGGACGGTGATTCCGGTGCTGGTGCTCGTGTACATCGCTCGCGGGTCCTTCCCGCTTCTCTACGAACAGGACGTGTTTCCGACGCAAGTCGTCATGGCCGACGGCTCGACGCGGCCGATAACAGAAGCGGATATTACCGACGTCAAGATTTACGGCCGCCAGTGGTTCTGGAGCTACATCTACGGCGAAGGCGACGAGGCGCTGGAGTTTGATTCGAACATGGTCCCTGCCGATCTCCTCAAGCCCGGACAGATCGATCAGCTCTCGGTCGACAATCCGATGGTCGTTCCGCAAGGCCGGCACATCCGCCTTTCAATCACGGCGTCGGACGTGATCCATTCCTGGGCCATGCCCGCGACGGCCCTGAAGGTGGATGCCGTGCCCGGCCGCCTCAACCAGCTCTGGTTCAAGATCGACGAGCCCGGAGTCTATTACGGCCAGTGTTCGGAACTGTGCGGACAGCGCCACGCCTTCATGCCGATCGAGATGCGGGTTCTTCCACTCGACCAGTACAATACCTGGCTGGCACGCGCGACTGCGTCGGTCGCCGACGGCCGCGCCTATCTCGACGAGGTCCAGCCTCTGGGCGGGCCGCAAGTAGCCGCCGCGAATTAGACCTCAGGGAGCCTCTGTCCGATGTCGACCGAGACCAAGCACGCGGAGGACCACAGCCACGGCCATGGTCTCGACCATGCCCATGATCACGCGGCGGGCCATGACGATCACCACGATCCCAAATGGTACAGCCCCTCGCGCTGGCTGTTTTCGACCAACCACAAGGACATCGGAACGCTTTACCTGATGTTTGCGCTCTGCGCGGGGATTGTCGGAACCGTCTTCTCTGGCTTCATGCGCGTCGAGCTGATGGAGCCGGGTCTGCAGCTGTTCAACGGCACGGCGTTCGGCGGCTTTTTCGGCAACGAGCACGACTACAACGTCATTACCACGATGCACGGCCTGATCATGATCTTCTTCATGGTCATGCCCGCTCTGATCGGCGGATTCGGCAACTGGTTCGTGCCTCTGATGATCGGTGCGCCCGACATGGCGATGCCGAGGATGAACAATATCTCTTTCTGGCTTCTGCCGGCCGCATTTTTCCTGCTGTGCTTGTCGATGTTCGTGCCGGCGCAGGCGACCGGCGACGCCACCGGTTTTGGCGGCGGCTGGGTGCTCTATCCGCCGCTGTCGAGCACGGCGGGCCACAGCGGCCCGGCGATGGACCTTGTGATTTTCTCACTTCACGTGGCGGGCATCGCCTCGATCCTCGGCGCGATCAACTTCATCGTGACCATCCTCAATATGCGCGCTCCCGGCATGACCATCCACAAGATGCCGCTGTTCGCCTGGTCGATCCTGGTGACAGCGTTCCTGCTGGTCCTTGCGCTGCCGGTCCTGGCTGGCGCGCTCACCATGCTGCTGACCGACCGCAACTTCGGCTCGAAGTTCTTCGTGCCGGCCGGCGGCGGCGACCCGATCATGTTCCAGCACCTGTTCTGGTTTTTCGGTCACCCCGAAGTCTACATCATGATCCTGCCCGGCTTCGGCATTGTCAGCCACGTGATCTCGACCTTCTCGAAGAAGCCTGTGTTTGGCTATCTCGCCATGGCCTACGCCATGGTTGCGATCGGGTTCATCGGGTTCTTCGTGTGGGCGCACCACATGTACACGGTGGGCATGAACGTGAATCTCAAGGCCTATTTCATCGCCGCGACCATGATCATCGCCGTGCCGACAGGCATCAAGATCTTCTCGTGGATCGCCACGATGTGGGGCGGCTCGATCGAGTTCAAGGTGCCGATGCTCTGGGCGATCGGGTTCATCTTCCTGTTCACGGTCGGCGGCGTCACCGGCGTCGTGCTGGCAAACGCCGGCGTCGATCACGCGTTGCACGACACCTATTACGTCGTGGCGCACTTCCACTACGTCCTGTCGCTTGGCGCGGTCTTCACGCTGTTCTGCGGCTGGTATTACTGGTTCGAGAAAATGTGGGGCGTGAAGTACAGCGGTGTGCTGGGCGGGCTCCATTTCTGGTTCATGTTCATCGGCTCGAACATGATCTTCTTCCCGCAGCATTTCCTCGGACTGCAGGGCATGCCGCGTCGTTATGTCGATTACACGCCTGCCTTCGAGCAGTGGCACTACTGGTCGACGGTCGGCTATTTCGTGATGCTGGTCGGGATGGGCTTTTTCATCCTCTCCCTGATCGATGCGGTCGTGCGCCGCCGCAAGGCCGAGGCGAATCCGTGGGGCGAGGGCGCCACGACCCTGGAATGGACGCTTTCTTCTCCTCCTCCCTTCCACCAGTTCAACGACCTTCCAAGGGTCAGATGACGCGCAGGGGTGTTAAGAGCAAGATGAACCCGTGGCTGGCGGCAACTGCTGCAACGCGTGTCCAGACCGCCGGCATTCACCTCTGCCTTGGCGGGCGCGAGATCGCGAGGCCATTGCTGGACAGCGGGATCCGGCCCGTGCCCAAGCACACCAACTACTTTTGCTGGCACATGGTCACGCTGACCTTAATCGGCTTCGGCGGAGCATTTGCGGGGGCGGCGACCTATTTCTCCAATCGCGCGCTGGCGGCGTCGGCAAGCCCGATCGCTGCGCTCGGACCGGCGGGGATTTCATGAGCGCCGTCGCCGCCGCTTCGGCCCAGCCCGCCAGCGCGCTCGACTATGTGAACCTGATGAAGCCGCGCGTCATGTCGCTGGTTGTGTTCACCGCCCTCGCGGGCCTGGTCGCCGCGCCGGTCGACATGAACCCCGTCACCGCCGCGATCTCGATCCTCGCAGTGGCGCTGGGGTCAGGCGCCGCGGGCGCGCTCAACATGTGGTATGACGCAGACATTGACGCGGTCATGGCGCGCACAGCCTCCCGACCTGTGCCAGCCGGTCTTGTGCCGGCCTCCGAAGCGCTCGCATTCGGGCTCATCATGTCAGGCGTTTCGGTGACGCTGATGGCGCTGGCGGCTACGCCTCTGGCCGCGGCCCTGCTGGCTTTTGCGATCTTTTTCTACGCGGTCGTCTACACAATGTGGCTGAAGCGATCGACCGCCCAGAACATCGTGATCGGCGGCGCGGCGGGAGCTTTTCCGCCCGTGATCGGCTGGGCCGCCGCCACCGGGGCCGCGCCGCTCGACGCCTGGATCCTCTTTGGCCTTATCTTCCTGTGGACGCCTCCGCACTTCTGGGCGCTGTCGCTCTGGACGTCGAAAGAGTACGCGCGCGCCGGTATTCCCATGCTGCCGGTTGCCTGCGGCGCTGCTGAGACGCGTCGGCAAATTCTCGTGTACACTCTGATCGTCGCGCCTTTCGGGCTGCTGCCGGTGGCGACCGGACTGGGCGGCTGGCTCTATCTCGTCGTTGCGGGCGTCGGCGGAGCAGCGTTCGTCTGGTGCGCGGTCCGGCTGTTTCTCAGTCGGGCGGGGGACGAAGGCGGAGCATCCGACATGGGGCGCGCCAAGATGATGTTCGGCGTTTCGATACTTTACCTGTTCGCCCTGTTCGCGGCCATTCTCCTCGAAGGCGCCCTGCCTCTCCATTTCGCCGTGGGAGGCGCATCATGAGCGAGGCGCGCGATACGGGCGAACGCGTCGCGCTCTCCGCCGAGCAAGCCAAGGCCCGCAAGCGACGCAGCCAGTGGACCGCGCTGGCGCTTTTCGCATTCGTCATACTGATTTTCGTGATCACGATAGCCAGGCTGGGACCGGAAAATCTGGGGGCCGCGTCATGACTCCCGGGGCGCGCCTCACCACCTGGCTGCTGTGCGGCGCGGCGGCCGGAATGCTGGGCCTGACCTTTGCGGCGGAACCCCTGTATTCGACATTCTGCAGAATCACCGGCTTTGGCGGCACGACCCGCGTCGCCGTCGAGGCGCCAAGGCGGATACTCGATCGAACCGTTCGTGTGCGCTTCGACGCCAATGTCGATCCGGGGGCGAGTCTCACATTCAAGCCCGTCGATCCCTTCGTCGAGGCGAGACTGGGAGAGACCGTCCTTGGCTTCTATGAAGTCACCAACACCTCGTCCGGCCCGATCGCGGCGATGGCGTCGTACAATGTCGCGCCGCACAAGGCGGGACGCTATTTCGAGAAGATCGAATGCTTCTGCTTCAAGCAGAAGATATTCCAGCCCGGTCGCACCGAACGCCTGCCGGTGATCTTTTTTGTATCGCCCGACATGGCGGACGATCGGATGGCGGACGACGTGAACACGGTCACGCTTTCCTACACCTACCATCTGGCGGGTGACATGAAACAGACCGCGCGGCTTGAGGACGCATCCGAGGTCCGCTAGAGCAACCTGCGTCCGCTATGACGCAGACAAGTTGCTCTACACGTCTGAGATAGAGCATCTTTCTTCGATCAACCTGATTCAGTTTGATCGAAGGATGCTCTAGACCCGCACTACAGACTTGCACCAGTACGAGGGGGTCGCACCTCCTCGCGACAAACTGAGGGCTGGACCTATGGCCGACGGCGCCGTGAATCACGACTACCACCTCGTCAAGCCGAGCCCGTGGCCGATTCTCGGCGCGATCGGGATCCTGCTGATGGTGCTCGGCGGGGCCGCCTACATGAAGGGCCTGTTTGGCATCCCCGAGGGCACGTGGTGGGCGCCGCTTCCGGGCTTTCTTTGGATCGTCTGGGTGCTCGTTGGCTGGTGGGGCGACGTCATCAAGGAAAGCCGCGCCGGCGACCACAAGGAGGTCGTCCAGATTTCACTGCGTTACGGCATGGTGCTGTTCATCGCCTCGGAAGTGATGTTCTTCGTCGCCTGGTTCTGGGGTTTCTTCGAAGGGACGATCTTCCACGACCTGCGCGCCAGCGCCCATTACGACCTTGCCAATCCCGATCTGGAAGCCTTGCGGGGCTGGTCGGAGTGGCCTGTCACCCAGGTCACACCGGAAGGTCCGGAGCGCATCCACACGTTCAATCCCTTCCATCTTCCGTTGATCAACACGTTGATCCTGCTGCTTTCGGGAACAACCGTGACCTGGGCCCACCATGCCCTCCAGGTGAATGATCGCAACGGCGCCAAGATCGGCCTTCTCCTCACCGTACTGCTCGGAGCCGCGTTCACCGCCTTTCAGGTGATCGAGTATGGCGAGGCGGGGTTCTCCTATGACGGTTCGCTCTACGGGTCGGCCTTCTTCATGGCGACGGGCTTCCATGGCGCTCATGTCGTCATCGGCACGATCTTTCTGCTGGTTTGCCTGTTGCGCCTGATGGCGGGCGGCATGAAGCCAGCCAAGCATCTCGGCTTCGAATTCGCAGCCTGGTACTGGCACTTCGTCGATGTCGTGTGGCTGTTCCTCTTCGCTTTCGTTTACGTGGCGCCTGACCTCGTCTGGCCAGGCGGAGCCGCCGTCCACTAGCGCCCGTGAGACTCCGATCGCCCTGGACGGCGTTCCTCGCGCTGCAGGCGGTGGTGCTGGCCGTCTGGCTGTGGTCGATCATTCCGCTGGCGGGCGGGACGGACGCCGATCAGGCCTTCATTTCCGAGAAGGTCCAGGTCTGGAGCCGGAGCGGGGAGGGGGCCGATGTCGCGGCGCGGTTCAGGCCCCAGGGCGACCTGCTGACCGCCACGCTGTTTTTGCTGGGCTCGCTGGCTGCGGTGTTTGTCGCCCGCAACGACTTCAGGGCCGACAAACCCGCACGGACCCTGATGTTCCTGGGCGTGGCGCTTCTGGCGGCGGCAGGCGCCGGCTGGTTCATAGCCAAACCCTGGACGGGCGCGCTGATGTTTCCTGCTGGGTCGGTCAACACGGCCTGGCTTTACATGGCGACCCGGGCATTTCTGATCCAGATGTTCTTTGGCTTCTTCTTTCTCCTTGTTTATGGCGCTCTGGTGATCGGCGACATGATCGCAGCCGATCGCCCGCGCGGCTTCCACCTCGTCGTACTCAACTGGCTCATCGTCGTCGCAACCTGGGTTGTCGCTTACCTGGGACTCTATCTCGCGCCTGGACTTATTCGAGCCGGCTGAAACGGAATCAAACAAACCCCATGGCGAGCGTCTCCCCCCTTTCGGCTGGAATGCGCTGCCGCTGTCCGGATTGCGGGGAGGGGCAGGTATTCTGCGGTTTTCTGAAGTTCAAGGCGCGATGCGACGCCTGCGGCGCAGATCTCTCCATTGCCGACGCAGGCGACGGCCCGGCTTTCTTCGTGATGTTCGCGGCGCTTGTTCTTATCGTGCCGGCCGCAATGCTGATGGAACTGGCGTTTTCGCCTCCGACCTGGGTTCATGTCGTCCTCTGGCCGCCCGTCACTTTCGCATTCTGCCTTGCTCTCCTGCGTCCGTTCAAGGCGACGCTGTTCGCCCTGCAATGGCGAAACAAGGCCGGTGAAGCAAAGTTCAGGGACTAGCGGCGCCTCGCTCACAAGACTACATGGCGTGCAGATGACCTTTCGACCCTTTCCCATCCTCACGGTTTTCGCGATCCCGCTTCTGACGGCGCTTGTCTGGCTGGGGGTCTGGCAGCTTCAGCGCGCCGAATGGAAGGCGGGCCTGATCGCCGATCATAAACAAGCTGCGGAGGCCATCCCGGTCAGCATCGAGGAAGCCTTCTGCCGCGGCGCAGTCACTCTGGGCGCCGTTGTCAAAGTCGATGGCGCGTCAGGCCCCCCGCTCCGCATGTTCGGCCACAACGCCTCCGGCGCGGCGGGATGGAGGCTCTTTCAGGCGGCGCCTCGCTGTCCGGGGTCCGACGGGTCGCCATTGGTGGAAACCGGTTTCGAGCGCCTTGCAATCGGCGGGACAATCGGAGCTCCCCCGGCGGCCGCAGAAACACCCTCGACCGCTGTCACGGTCGAGGTCTGGCCGGCAAAATCGCTGTTGTCCGCTGAAAACAACCCCGCACTCAATCAGTGGCACTGGTTCGATCCAGCGCCCATGGCCGAGGCGCTCGGCGTCGCCGCGCTCGACACGCGATACATCCTGGCTGGTCGTTCGAGCGGCATTCCGGATTATCTCATCCGCACCCCTCCGGCCGGTCATATCGGCTATGCGGTCACCTGGTTCGGGATGGCGATCGGTTTTCTGTTGATATACGCAGCCTTCCATGCGCGGGCCGGTCGCCTGCGCTTTGGTTGGCGGAGACCCGATCCCGTATGAAATATGTCTCGACTCGTGGAAATGCGCCGAGGGTCGATTTCGTCGAGGCGAGCCTGCTTGGGCTTGCGAGCGATGGCGGGCTGTACTCGCCAGATGCGTATCCGCAAATCGAACGGCCCGCAGCAAACGAATCTTATGTCCAAACCGCCACGCGCATCCTCTCGGCTTTCGCCGGCGACAGTCTCCCGGTCGCGGTAATCGCCGACCTGACACAGAAGGCCTATGCCCCGTTCGCGCATCAGTCCGTGGCGCCGCTCGCCGAGATCGGCCCTAGCCGGTGGATGATGGAGCTGCACCACGGCCCGACGCTCGCCTTCAAGGACGTGGCGATGCGGCTGATCGCGCAGCTTTACGATTACAGCCTCGGCCAGCGGGCGGAGCGCATGACCATTCTCTGCGCCACATCAGGCGACACCGGCGGGGCTGCAGCCTCGGCCTTTGCCGGGTCTGCAAACATTGATGTCGTCATTCTTCATCCGCTTGACCGGGTCTCGCCCACGCAGCGCCTCTTCATGACGGCGACCGGGGCCGACAATGTTCACAACCTGGCGCTTGAAGGCGATTTCGACGGCACGCAGGCGATCCTGAAGGCATTGCTGGCCAATGACGTGTTTCGTCGCAATGCACGCCTCGCCGCCGTCAACTCGATCAACTGGGCGCGCATCGCCGCCCAGTCTGTCTACTTCTCCCGTGCGCAGGCCCAGCTTGGCGCGCAAACTTCTGTCCGTTTCATTGTCCCGACCGGCAATTTCGGCGACGCGCTGGCGGCCTATGTCGCGTCACGCTGCGGTCTGCTGACCGGCTTTGATTGCGTGACGGCAGTCAACGCCAATGACGCCATGGCCAATCTGATTTCTGGACAACCTTTGACCAGGGGACCAACCCGCGCAACTTTCAGCCCGGCAATGGATATCCAGCTGCCCAGCAATTTCGAACGCCTGCTGTTCGAGGCGGCGGGTCGTGACGGCGGCGCCGTGGCGGCGGCCTACGCCACTCTGGCAAGGGACGGCTCATCGGCCGTCCCTGCACGGGCCGTTGCAGCGCTTGGATCGATGGGCTTCACAGCCGAACGGGTCGGTGACGAGGAGACCATTGACGAAATCCGCCGGACACACGCCGAAACGGGTTTTGTGGTCTGTCCCCACACGGCCGTCGGGTTGGCGGCGGCGCGCCGATCAGGGTCTGACGACGGGGCGATCGTCACTCTGGCGACGGCTCACGCCGCCAAATTTCCGGAAACCGTGCAGCGCGCCCTGGGTCAGCGCATTGATCTTCCGGAGCGCGCCGAGGCGTTCAGAAGCCGGCCGGAGGTTTTCGACATAGGGCCAATGAGCGAGAGTTTCGTGCGAGAGCGCGTCGAGAACATCGTTCGGTCTCACGCATGACGGAGGCAATTGCCCGAGAGGTCTTGAAGGTCGCCAATGGCGCGCGGATCGTGTTTGATCCGATGTCGCATCTGCGAACCGCATCGGTCGGCGTCTGGCTTGGCGCCGGCGCGCGTCACGAGCCGGCCGACCGCAACGGGCTCGCGCACTTTCTCGAACACATGGCGTTCAAGGCCGCCGCCGGACGGAACGCGCTGGAACTGGCTGAAGCCGTCGAGGCGAAGGGCGCGTTGATGAACGCATCCACCGACTATGAACGCACCAGCTACTATGTACGCTGTCTCGGCGGAGACGCACCCGAGATGCTCGATGTCGCGCTGTCGCTTGTTTTCGCGCCCGAACATCCAAAGGCGGAGATCGCACGGGAAAAAAACGTGGTGCTGCAGGAGATTGGTGAGGCGGCCGGCCAAGCCGACGACCTGGTCATGGAGCTGGCGCAGGCGGCGAGCTATCCCGGTCACCCCCTCGGCCGCCCGATCCTCGGCGCGCCGAAGACGCTCAGAAAGATAACCCGGGAGGACTTGTTCGCGTTCGCGCGATCCAACTACGCGCCCGCCCGAACGGTCGTCTCAGTGGCCGGCGCCTTCGACAGAACTGCTGTCGAGATGGTGGCGCGCAAATGGCTGGAGCCTCTGATGCACACCCCGGCGCCCGTGTCGATTGCTCCCGCCCGGCCCGCAGCCTCGGTAAGAACAGCGGAGCGCGATCTCGAGCAATGCCACCTTGTGCTTTCGCGGATGGCGCCCTCAGCAACGTCCGACGATCGCTTCGCGGCTCGCATTTTCGCCGAGATACTCGGCGGCGGCATGGCGTCCCGTCTGTTCCAGGAAGTCCGCGAAGCGCGAGGTCTCGCCTACACCATTGATGCATCCTGCGATCAGTACAGCGACGCCGGAAGGCTCTCCGTCTATGCTGGCTGCGCCCCAGGCGACGCCGCTGAGGTTGTGCGCATCACGTCTGACATCTGGACTGACCTCGCCGCGAAGGGTCCGACGCCTGCCGAGCTCGATCGGGCCAAGGCCGTCATGAAAGCGCAGTTCGCCATGGCTTCGGAGGGACCGGCCGCCCGCGCCGGCACGGCCGCCTACGAGTTGCTGATGTTCGACCGGCTGATCGACATCGAGGAGGTCCTGGAGCGGGTCGATGCGGTGACACTCCCGGATGTCCGGCGGATGGCCGAGCAGGCCGTCTCCGGACCGGCCATCGCCGCAGCGGTTGGACCGGCTGCGGGCCTTGGCGCTGCCGAGAAGTTCGTCGCCTGAAGGAAAATCCATGCCCGATCTTACTGCCGATACTGCCGTGACGGCTGCCGGCGCTGCGCTCTGGAACTGGCGCGCCGACGAAGACGTGCTTGTCGTCCGGGCCGGACCCGCGCCCGTCCTGGCGCATCTCGACGGGAGCTGGAGGCTCGCGGCGTTTCTCGATCGCATCGATGGGCTGGCGCGCTCAATGGTGGCTGGACAGCTCAGGAACGGAGCCGCTGGGGATGTGGTCGATGCGCGGATGACCCTGAGCAACGGTTGCCCGGCGCATCTGGTCG
>JAWXBJ010000084.1:0-26094 GCA_034439955.1 Alphaproteobacteria bacterium | reverse complement strand
TCGAGGTCAAGACGGGCGAGCGCGACCGCATCTAGACTCCAAAAATTGTCGCGCTGAGCGCTGCCCTCGTGGTTCGACGGACGCCGCGCCTGGCGGCTGCTCACCATGAGGTTCGACGGACGCCGCCCTCGGCGGCTGCTCACACCATCAGGGCCGCCTTTATAGCCCACTGCGGTTGGAGATAGAGGAGCGTGCGCCAGGCGACCGGAGCTACTCAACGGCGCGCGCATCCGGCGACATCGCAAGCAAACGCGCGACGTCGGTGTCCGACATATACACGTCAAGCGTTAAACTGGCGTCACCGGACATCGCCTCGGACGTCACTTCGCAGTTGTTGTGCAGCCATGCATGCGCCCGACCGTCCGTGGCGCTGAGTGTGATGAGGCGGCGTCGGCGGTTGCGGAACAGCGCAGCTTCGATCGCGAAGAGGAGGCGCTCGGTTCCCTCGCCGGTAAGCGCCGAAACAAGCGCGGCCGGCGGCTGATGTGCGGCGGCGCGGGCGTCGAGGACCGAGCGCGCCGTTTCATCGAGCGCGTCGGCCTTGTTCCAGACCTCGATGATCGGCGGACGCTCGACCCCGGTTTCGACGGTGAGCTGTTCAAGGATCGTGTAGACGTCCTCGGCCTGCCCTTCGGTATCGACATGAGCGATGTCGCGTACATGGATCAGCACGTCGGCCTCCATCGCCTCTTCCAGCGTGCCGCGAAACGCCGCGATGAGATGGGTCGGGAGATCGGTGATGAATCCCACCGTGTCGATCAGGGCGAGCTTCCGGCCCGACGCCGCGACGATCTCTCGCACCGTCGGATCGAGTGTCGCAAAGGGCATGTCGGCGGCCAAAACGTCCGAACCTGTGAGGCGGTTAAACAGGGTGGACTTGCCAGCGTTGGTGTAGCCGACCAGCGCTGCGACGGGAGCGCCCCTGCGGGCGCGGCCGTCGCGCTGAAGCCGCCTTGTCTTGCGGACTTCATCGAGGTCGCGTCTGAAACCGGTAATGCGCTTGTCCAGCATGCGGCGGTCGGCCTCGATCTGTGTTTCGCCCGGACCTCCCAGAAAACCAAATCCGCCGCGCTGGCGTTCCAAGTGGGTCCAGGTGCGGACGAGGCGCGAACGCTCATAGAGCGAACGGGCCATCTCGACCTGCAGTCGTCCCTCGGCGGTGCGGGCCCGGAGGCCGAAAATCTCCAGAATCAGCCCGGTCCGGTCGATGACCTTGAGCTTCAGTTCGGTTTCGAGATTGCGCTGTTGCACCGGAGTCAGCGCGCCATCGACAATCAGCAGCGTCACGCTCTCCGCCGCCATCCGGTCGGAAAGGATGTCGAGCTGACCCGAGCCGAACAGGCGGGCCGGATGCGGATCGCGCACGTGCAACCGCTCGCTGAAGGCCAGGCGCACGCCGAGCGCTTCGGCAAGGCCGCGGCTTTCGTCCAGTCGCGATGGAGCAAGGTGCGAGCTTCCGAGCACAGGCAACACGACTGCGGCGACGTCGTCCGTCGGCATCCGGTCGATCATCTCGCGAGCCATGAGCGGACCTCCGGCGCCTGCTGCAGGTAACGTGGCTGCCTAATCCTCGCCGCCTTCCTCATTCTCGAAGAGGTTGACCGGGGCGTTTGGCGCGATCGTCGAGATGGCGTGCTTGTAGACGAGTTGCGGCGGGCGGCCTTCGCCCTTCAGCAGCACACAGAAATTGTCGAACCAGGTGACGATGCCCTGGAGCTTGACGCCGTTCACAAGAAAAACGGTCAGGGGGGTTTTTCCCTTCCGTACGGCGTTGAGGAAGATATCCTGCAGGTTCTGTTTTTTATCGGACGACATTGGGTCGAGACGCCTTCTTCTTGATGCCGGGGCCTTGGCTAAGCTGTAACGCCTCACGCATGACGTGATCAATGCCCCGCCCGGCTCCCGGCCGGCTGGCCGGATCAACGCTTCAAAGGGCGGCAGGGGCCGATATCGGCCCGTCAGGTCTGCGATTCTTTCTGGCCGAGGCTGGTATCGACGCCGAGCGCCTTCAGTTTCCTGTGCAGGGCCGAGCGCTCCATCCCGATGAAAGCCGCCGTACGGGAGACGTTGCCGCCGAAGCGGGTGATCTGCATGGCGAGGTATTCCCGCTCGAAATGCTCGCGCGCATCCCGCAACGACATGGAGATCATCTGCATAGAACCGGCGGCCCCGGCATCGCCACTGGCGTCGCTGGGCAGGTGAGCGGCGGTGATGGGACCGGCGGGCTCGCCATTGGTGAGAATCAGCAGACGCTCCACCACATTGCGGAGCTGGCGGACGTTGCCCGGCCATTCGCTGGCCTGAAGGACGGCGATGGCGTCCTCGCTGAAGGGCCGGGGCTGGAGACCCGTCGCGTCCGCGACCCGACGCACGAAGTAATGCACGAGCTCCGCGATGTCCTCGCGGCGTCGGTCCAGCGCCGGGACCTCCACGGGCACGACGTTGAGGCGGTAGTAAAGGTCCTCGCGGAAGCGGCCAGTGGCGATCTCTTCTCGCAGATCGCGGGCCGACGTGGTGACGACGCGGACATCGACGCTGACGTCGTCGCGGCCGTTGCGGCGGCGGAAGCGCTGATCGACCAGGACCCGAAGGATCTTGCTCTGCGCGCCGAGCGGCATGTCGGAGATCTCGTCGAGCAGAAGCGTGCCGTTGTGAGCCTGCTCGAACAAGCCGATCTTCAGGGCGCGGCCGTCGGGCGCCTCTTCCCCGAAGAGTTCGACCTCGACGCGATCCGGGTCCATGTTGGCTGCGCTGACGATGACGAAGGGTCCCGCCGCGCGGTTCGAGCGCTCGTGAATGAGGCGCGCCACTAGTTCCTTGCCGGCTCCGGGCGGCCCTGAAATCAGGATGCGGCTGTTGGTCGGCGCAACCTTGTCGATGGAGCCTGAGAGCTGGGTCATGATGCTTGACCCACCGACGATTTCGGTCGAGGTCGCCGACTTGGCGCGCAGATGAGAATTCTCGCGCTTCAGGGCCGCGTTCTCCAATGCCCGCTGAACGGTCAGGATCAGCTTTTCCGCCTGGAAGGGTTTTTCGAGGTAGTCATAGGCGCCGCGCCGGATCGCCGTGACAGCCGTCTCGACCGTGCCATGGCCGCTGATAACCACGACGGGCAAAAGCGGGTCCATCTGCTTCAGGATCGAGAGGATTTCCAGCCCGTCGAGCTCGCTGCCCTTGAGCCATACGTCGAGTACGACCAGTTTCGGGGCGCGGGTCCGCACGGCAGCCAGAGTGTCTGCAGAATTGCCCGCCGTCTTCACCGTATAGCCCTCGTCCTCGAGGATGCCGCCCACGAGTTCGCGGATATCGGCCTCGTCGTCCACAACCAGAATTTCAGCCGCCATCACGCTGCTCCTTCACCGGCGTACGCCACTAGTTCTTCCGACATGCTGGGCTGGACCGGCATGCGAATATCAACACGAGCGCCGTGCGCGGCGAAATCATTGTCGCTGAGCCAGATCCGCCCGCCATGATCCTCGACAATGCGAGTGACGATGGCGAGACCAAGACCCACACCGTTCTTGCGGGTGGTCACATAAGGCTCGAGCAGCCGGTCGCGATCCTCCAGGGGAAAGCCCGGCCCATTGTCGCGGATCGTGAGCTGCACCTCGTCGTTCTCCTCGGATATGTCGATCTGCACGCCGCCATTCTTGATCTCGACGGCTTCAAGGGTGCGCTCGACGGCTTCGGCGGCGTTCTTGACCACGTTGGTAAGCGCCTGAGCCAGCATGCGCTCGTCGCCGCGCATATCGACACGCCCGGCCGGCGCGTTGACCACGACCGAGATAGCCGGTGTCGCCATGCGCTGGGCGAAAGCGACCGACTGGACCATGTCGATCAGGCTGAACTCGCCAAAGGTCGGCTTGGGCATGCGGGCGAAGCCCGAGAACTCCTCGACCATGCGGCCGATGTCGGCGACCTGACGGGTGATGGTATCCGTGCAGCGCTCGAAGGTCTCCCGGTCGGTCACGATCTGGCTGGCGAAGCGGCGGCGGAGGCGTTCGGCGGAAAGCTGGATCGGGGTGAGCGGGTTGCGGATTTCGTGGGCGATGCGGCGCGCGACATCCCGCCAGGCGGCCTGGCGCTGACCCATCACCAGGCGCGTCGTGTCGTGGAAGGTGATGACGGCGCCGGCGCCTTCCAGTTCGGGCGCGACGCGAACCTGAAAATGATGCGTGCCTGCCTCCGTCCCGCGCTTGAAGCTGGCTTCGACCGATTGCCCGCTCTCGATGGCTCGGGTCGTGGCGGTCAGAAATTCGGGGGCGATGTCGCCAAGTGCCGCGCCCTCGCCGGAATAATGGACAAATCCGAGCATGGCTTGAGCTGAAGCGTTGGCGACCGTCACCCGGAGTTCGGGATCAACCCGGATCACGCCGGCCTCGACGCCAGCGAGAACCGCCTCGATGAAGGCCGAGCGGGTCTCGGCGTCGATGCGTCCGCGGTCAAGCGCGGTGGTCTGGCGCGCGATCCGTTCGGTCATCTGGTTGAAGGCGTCGGCGAGATCGTCGATCTCATCCTTAACCCGCGGCCGCTCCATGCGGACCGAGAGATCGCCGTCGCGGACCGCGCGAGCGGCGCCGGCAAGCTGGCCGATGGGCATTGCGATCCGCGCCGCCGCGGTCATCCCCAGCCAGGCCGTGCCGAGCAGCATCAGCAGCGCTGCCTCGACATAGCTCAGCGTCAGCACGGTGCTCAGACGGTCGCGGCGCATCTGCGCTTCGCGGAATGTCTGGAGGGATGTGCTGGCCTGCATGAGCCGCGCGCTGACCTCCGGCGGAATGGTGGTCGCAACCTTCATGTAGGCATCCGTGAAATTCGGTATCCTGAAGAAGATGCGGATCGCGTCGGCGTCTTCCTTGAGGTTGGTCTCGCCGGCGGTTGCGGCCGCCCAATCCTTTTCGGTCGGCGGCTCAAGGCTGGCGGCGCCTTCCGCCACCAGGGGGTCAAACAGCTGGGCGCCCGAGCGGTTGTAAACCTCGATCCGCCGGAACAGGCCGCGATATTCGGCGCGGAGCCGGGTGCATTCTTCTAGCGCGGCGATGTCCCGGCTGCAGGCCGCCGCGTTCTCCACCGACAGATCGGAGATGATCGCATCGACCTCGGCCATCGCCTCGCGGGAAAGATCGTCGAGCGTCGCGCGGGCCGCCGCTGCGCCGCCCTCGACGATCTGGGTGACGGGCTGGCTGAACCAGCTATCGACACTGCGATTGATCGTGACCGCCAGAAAACCCGCGACGAGGACAGTTGGAATCGCCGCCGCGAGGGAGAAGAGGAAAATGATCCGCAGCCGCAGGCGCGCCCCGCCGCCGGTTTCATGATTCTCCCGGATAAGCTGGAGGACCCTCAAGCCAAGCACGCCGGCGATTACAGAGATGATCACCAGGTTCGGAACCAGCAGCCACAGCAGATGAGGCTGGCCGGCTGACTGCGGGCTGGCGTCGGTCACGGCGAGCCATGTCGTCGCCGCAGCGACGATCGCCGCAATGGCGAACAAAGCCTTGAACGTGTTGGACGTGGCTCGTCCGAGCTTGATACGGGGCTGGCTGGCTGTTTCAGCCATTGACTCTACCTGAAATCCGAGCCCGGCAGTCCAGCGAGGATTTCGCGCTGGGCGCCGATCGATTGCTTCACTTGACGCTACGTCCTAACGCCCTGCCCCAAGGCTTCAGACCAGTGTTGTGACAAACAGAGCACAGTGTGGTGCACTTCAGCAACACCGTTAAGCTGTGGGTTGCATGAAATTATCGATAATTCTGCAAGGCGAATCCGTAGAATGGGTGGAGACGCAAACAGAGCTGGAGGCGGCAGGTGAGCCGACTAATCACCAGCCGGGACGCCAAGTCCGTTTATCTTGCTGCGCAGCGTGTTGCGGTTCAAGCCGAGCAAGGCAGCAGCACGCACCTTGTTGCCGCTGGTCGCGGCGAGCGCCAGCTTGATCAAAGGACGCTCAACCTGCTCGATGACCGTCTGATAAATCTGGCCGGCCTCCGCGTCGGTATCGGGATCCGCGCTGAGGGCCGAAATGAAATGTCGCGACAACAGCGCCTCGATTTCGGCCTCGAACTCCTTCTCGCCGGATGATCGGCTGGTATTCGTTCTCAGTTCGCGTTCGACTTCCTTGGCCGAGATCACCGGCTCCGGGCTGAGAGCGGAAAGGCGACGGATGACGTTTTCGAGTTCGCGGACATTTCCCGGCCAGTCATAGGCGACGAGCAAGTCGAACGCGCTCTTATCGAGCTGCTTTTCCGGCAACCCTTCCTTCTTCGCCCTGACCAGGAAGGCGGAGGCGAGGTCGGGAATGTCCTCCTTGCGCTCGCGGAGCGGGGGTAAAGGCAGGGAGACCACATTGAGCCGGTAATAGAGATCCTCGCGGAAAAGGCCCTGATCGACCAGGCCTCGAAGGTCGTGCTTCGTCGAGGCGATGATCCGGACATCGACGCCGTCGCCCGAAGAGGAGAAACGACCGTCCTGCAGAAAACGCACGAGGCGAGTCTGGGCTTCCAGCGGCATATCACCGACTTCATCGAGGAACAGGGAGCCTCCATCCGCCTCGCTGACGCGTCCCCGACGGCGTCCGTTCTCGTCCTTGCCGGCGCCGAATAATTCGTCCTCCACCTGTTCGCGCTGCAGCGCGGCGAGGCTCACGGCGACGAATGGACCGGACTTGCGCTTTCCGAGATCGTGGATGGCGCGGGCGGCCAGGTCCTTGCCGGATCCGGACTCGCCCTCGATCAGAACAGTGAGGTCGTTGTTCATCACCCTTGCGATGATGCGATAGACCGATTGCATCGGCTTTGAGCGTCCGATGAGCGGAAGCGATTCGTCCTTTTCGGCTCGTCGTCCGGCAGGCTCCAGACCCTTCATGGGTTTTTTCTGTAGCGCGCGGCGGACCGTCTCGGCCAGCTTGTCGATGTCGAACGGCTTGGGAAGATAGTCGTACGCGCCGTGCTCGGACGCCTGGGCTGCGGTAAGCACGGTCGATTGCGCGCTGATCACGATGACGGGCAGGTCGGGACGGGCCCGCCGGATCTGCGGAAGCATGTCGAATATGGATTCGTCCGGCATATAGACGTCGGTGATAAGGAGATCGCCCTCGCCCGCCTGGATCCATCTCCAAAGCGCCGACATCGTGTTGGTGGAACGCACATGATAGCCCTCCTGGGCCAGCGTCTGGCTGATCACCAGCCTCACGCTGGCGTCGTCGTCGGCGACGAGGATGGTCGGACCGCTCATGGGTTCGCTCCCTTTTTGCGGGCAAATGGGAAAAGCAGGCGCAGGCAGGCGCCGCCCGGACTATTGTCCAGCACGACGAACCCGCCATGAGCCGACATGATCTCCGAGACCACCGCGAGGCCGACGCCGGCGCCGGATGATTTGGTCGTGTAGAAGGGTTCGAAAATCCGCGAGACGGCGGTTTCGGGCACGCCCGGGCCATTGTCGCTGACAGAAATCTCCAAGGCGCCCCGGGCCCCCGGGAGATCACGGCCAGCGAAGCGGAAACCCGCGCGGTAGCGGGTGGTGACGCAGACGCGCGGCCTGCTCGGTCCCTGCGAGGCGGCTTCGACAGCGTTCTTGACGATGTTGAGACAGGCCTCGTGAAGATGGTCCGGATCGACGTCGATTTCCGGGAGGGAAGGATCGTATTGCAGCTCGAAACGCGAGCCGGCCCCGAAGCTGGCCTTAGCGAGACCGATCACGCTGTCGATGACGACGTGGACATTCACGGCACGGGCTCGCGGCGCGAAAAAGGTCTCAAAGGCCGCGAAGCGATCGACGATGCGCTCAATCCGCGCCCCTTCCTCGCGAATAAGCGAGAGCAGAGCCTGCTGGTCGTCGCGCGCCTTGCGGGCCAGGAGCTGGGCGGCACCGACGATACCGGCCAGGGGGTTCTTGACTTCGTGGCCCAGCATTCGGGCGACCTGGGCGACGGCGGTCACCTCGGCCGCGCTCTCGTCCTGGGCGGAGCGCGACAGGCTCATTGTAAGGACGAGACCGTCTTCGCCGTCGGACGCCGCCGAGGGGTCGATGTCGGTCGGTGTGATATGCGGGCTGGCGAGGCGAATCCCGCGCGCCGAGACGACGCCGCCTTCACGCCTGGCCCGGGCGATAAAGTCGAACAGCGGAGCATCCTCAGCCAGCAGATCGGTCAGCGCACGGCCCCTCATCAATGGGGCGCTGCGCGCGAACAGAGCTTCGGCCGCAGGATTGACGAAGGTGATGAAGTCGCGCCGGGACAGACCGATGACCGCGAACGGCAGAGCGTCGAGAATGCGGCTGGAGTGCGCCGTCGCGTCCAGGGCGGAAATCATGCCGCCAGCCTCCGCTCGTAAAGCGCAGAGAACAGGCGGTCGGCGAGCGCCGAAGGGTTGTCGAGGCGACAAAGGGCGGTACGGGCTTCTGGCATCGGGCGGAGGCCGTGATCCTCGCACCAGGCATCCACGAAGGCGGCGATATGCTTGCGGACGACCCGCACGCCCAGCCCGTCGCCGTAGAGACGCGCGGCCTCCGCGATCTGGTCAATCATCGACTGGAGCTTTTCCTGAGATGTCGGCTCCGCGTACGGCGTGCCGAAGAGCGAGCCTGCAATTGCCGCCGGAAGCCAGGGGCGGCCAACGGCGCCACGACCGATCATGATGCCGGCGGCCCCGGATTGCTCAAGCGCCGCGCGGGCGGAAGCATTGTCCGTGATGTTGCCATTGGCGATCACCGGCAAGGTGGTGGCGGCGACGACCGGCGCGATGCGGGCCCAGTCGGCCCTGCCCTCGTAGAACTGGTTGCGGGTGCGGCCATGAACAGCGATCATCCGCGCGCCCTCGCCCTCTGCGACGCGCGCGAGTTCCGGCGCGTTCAGCGACGCGTCATCCCATCCCAGACGCATTTTCACGGTGACGGGGGCCCGAACCGCCTTCACAGTGGCGGCGATCAGTTCGCGGGCGAGACGCGGCTCACGCATCAGTGCGCAGCCGGACTGGCCGCCGGTGACCTTTTTGGAGGGGCAGCCCATGTTGATGTCGATGATGTCGGCGCCGGAAGCCTCGGCGCGTTCTGCTCCGATGCGCATCGACAACGGCTCGCGGCCGGCAAGCTGGACAATGAAGGGGCCGGCGCCTCCATGGGGGGCGGCGCGGCGCACAAACTCCTCCGTGTCCTTCGCGAGTTCGGCGCCGGCGACCATTTCCGTCACGACGGCCGGAGCGCCAAAACGCGACGCCTGGGTGCGGAAGGGCGCGTCGGTCACCCCCGACATGGGCGCGAGAAATACGGGCGCTGAAATCTGGATATCGCCAACGAGAAACACCGACACACTCCGCAAACAAACGCTTTGATTGCCTAATTCTTAGGCATGAACAACCTAGCACACAGTTGATATCGGCGGAAAGGCGTTACGGGTGCTTAATTCAGAGGCGTATTTTCCTTTTCGCTGCGCAGCGATTGTCGTCGCGGCGGGTTCAGGCACACGGATGGGCGGGAGTATGCCGAAGCAGTTCCGGCTGCTGCGGACAAAACCGGTGTTGCGCTGGAGCGTGGACGTCCTGCTCGAAAGGTTTGATAGCCGGGACATCGTGGTGGTGGTCGCAGCGAGCGAAATGCAGCTCGCCGAGGGGCTGCTTGCTGGGTGCGGATTGACGATCGTCGCGGGCGGGACAACGCGCACAGAATCGGTTCGCAACGGGTTGGCCGCGTTGGCCGATCCGCCGCCGCTGAAGGTGCTTGTCCATGACGCTGCGCGCCCGGGGTTGAGTGTTGGAGTTGTCGATGAGTTGATCGCCGCGCTGGAGAACGCCGACGCCGCAGCGCCGGCCATGACGACAACGGACGCCCTCAAGCAGCTTGGGCCTGACGGGTCACTGACGACGCTCACGCGCGAGAGTCTCTACCGGGTTCAGACGCCGCAGGCCTTTCGGTTCGACCTTATCAAGGCGGCGATCGACCGCGCGGGCGAGGCTGCGGTGGACGACCTGGCTCTGGTCGAGCAGTCCGGCGCGCGAGTGGTGCTGACGCCGGGCAGGCCAGAGCTTATGAAGATCACGCATGAGGAGGATTTCGCTGTCGTGGAAAAGCTGATCGGCTCCCCTGCTCCGTCTCCGGCGCTGCGCGTCGGGACCGGCTTCGACGTCCACCGCTTCGAAGCGGGGAACGGCGTTGTGCTGTGCGGAGTGAAGGTTTCGCATTCGCACGCGCTGCAAGGGCATTCGGATGCCGACGTGGGTTGGCACGCCCTGACCGACGCGATCCTGGGGGCCGCCGCGCTGGGCGATATTGGCGATCATTTCCCACCCTCCGATCCGCAATGGAGAGGTGCAGCGTCGTTGACGTTTCTAAAGTACGCTGTGATGCTGGCGGCGGAGCGTGGGTATCGCGTGGTCAATGCGGACATCACGCTGCTCTGCGAGAAGCCAAAAATCGCGCCTCACCGCGAGGCGATGCGCGCAGCGACAGCCGAAGCGCTGGGGATCGCGGTGGATGCGGTCAGCGTGAAAGCGACGACGACGGAGAGGCTGGGGTTTGTGGGCCGCGAGGAAGGCATTGCGGCGCAAGCGGCGGTGCTCCTGTCGCAATGAAATGCGCGTTACTGCGATTGGTTGCGATCGAGGATTGGCCGACGCAATGATCGACACCGCTTATAGACATCGGCTTGCCAACGAGGGCGATCTTCGCGCCCTGCAAGCGCTGATGAATGCAGCGATCACGGAACACCTGAAGGCTTTCCTTGATCCCGCCCAAGTTGCACTCAGTCATTCGATCATGGGCCTCGACACGCAGCTGGTGGCGGACCGCACTTAGTTCATCGTCGAGGACGCGGCGTCGGGGCAGATCGCCGGTTGCGGCGGCTGGAGCCGGCGCGCGACGCTTTATGGCGGGGACCATTCGACCTCGCAGCGTGACGCGGCGCTGCTGGACATGGCCAAGGAGGCTGCGCGGGTTCGGGCGATGTACACCCATCCCGATTTCAAGCGCCGCGGCGTCGGACGAATGATCCTCGCTCTCTGCGAGGAAGCGGCCCGCGATGCGGGATACAGGCGCGTGGAGCTGATGGCGACGCTGTCAGGCGAACCGCTCTATCTGGCGTGCGGCTATCTCCCCATCCAGCGCACCATCGCGGCGGCTGCCGGCGGGGTAGAGGTGCCGGGTGTGAGGATGGGAAAGGCAATTGTGTAGCGCCCTCGTGGTTCGACGGAAGCCTTGCTTTGCAAGGCTGTTCACCATGAGGGCGGCGCTCACGGAACGAGACAAAGGCGCGAGGGGAAGTTAGCGTCCAGTTCAAAGCGGAGGCCTGCCCATGTTCGACGATCGTCTCCTGATGCTGGCGCGGCTGACTCTCGACGAGGCGCAGCAGAAACGGTTGAAGATCGTCACGGCAGAGAGCTGCACCGGCGGGCTGATCGCGGGGCTGCTGACCGAGATACCGGGATCGTCGGCGACGGTGGAGCGCGGCTTCATCGTCTATTCCAACAAGGCGAAAGAAGAAATGCTGAACGTGCCGGGCGACCTCATCGCCGATGCCGGCGCGGTGTCCGAGCCGGTCGTGCGAGCGATGGCGGAAGGCGCGCTGGCGGACTCGCGCGCCAATCTGGCGGTGGCGGTAACGGGCGTCGCGGGACCGGCTGGCGGCACGCCGCTGAAGCCGGTCGGGCTGGTGCATTTCGCGGTTGCCCGCGAGAACCGACCTATCCACCACCAGGTCATGCGGTTCGGAGAGGTCGGGCGAACCGAGATCCGGCGCCAGACGATCATCACGGCGCTGGAGATGCTGCGGCGGATGATGGAGTAGCAATCAAAAAGTATTCGTCAGGTTGCATCGGAAACGTGGCGCCCTGCCCTCTTGTTGACATGGTTCGCGCAAAAATGCGCGGAGCTGCAAAGAGGGGAGTCTATGATCGTCCGCGTGATCGCCTCGGCGTTGCTTGCTTGCGCACTGGTCGCGGCGACCGCCTTCGCCGACAATGACAAGAAAGATTGCGATCCGGGGCTGCTCGGAGGGGTCGCCTCCGCCGTCGCTGAGACAATGAGCCAGTTCAGCCTCGATCCCGCCACTCTCAACCAGCCGACCTATGCGGCGTCTGGCCAGGTTGCGGATCTGGGCTAAAGCAATGTGCGTCCGATGGTACGCACGCAAGTCGCTTTGGAAATTTCTAATCGATCCGCTTATCCGCCTTCAAATGAAGGCACTTGAAGGCGGGCCGATCTAGCTTCAGACGGGTGCTGGAACCTTCCCGTAGCGCCGCGCGGCCTCGCTGACGAAGCTGTGGATCAGACGGTTGACGGCGAAGTCGCGGTTGGCGTCCGCGAGAGCCTGCAGCAGGAAGTTGCGAAACTCGAACTCGATCAAAACGTCGATCCGCGTACCAGTGGCGGTCGATGTGAAGCGCCATGTGTTTCGCAGTTTCCGGAATGGGCCGCGGACAAGATTGACGTCAATGGCTCTGTCATCGGCGCGCGCATCGATGTCGGTCGTGAAGGTTTCGGAGAAGCCGCCGAACCCAATTACAGCCTTCGCGGCGCCTCGCCAGCGGTCTTCCGTTTTTTCCTCGCGGAGCACGCTCAGCTCCCGGACCCATGTGACGAACTCCGGATAGCGGCGGACATCGACGACAAGATCGAAGAGATCTTCCGGACGGTAAGGCAGGTCGAGCGAGCGGCGATAGGACGTCATCGGGAGGATCAGACGCCGGTCGCGAGGTAGGCGGCGCGGGCGACGCGTAGCTTCGCGAAATCCTCGCCGGCATGGTAGGACGAACGCGTCATCGGGCTGGAAGCCACCATCAGGAAGCCCTTGGCGCGAGCGATCGTCTCAAGCGCCTGAAACTCCTCGGGCGTCACGAAGCGCTCGACGGCGACGTGCTTGCGTGTCGGCTGGAGATATTGGCCGATGGTGAGAAAATCTATGCCCGCGGATCGCATGTCGTCCATGACCTGCATCACCTCCTCCTTGGTTTCGCCCAGCCCGACCATGAGGCCGGACTTGGTGAACTGGGAGGGATCGCGCTCCTTCACGCGTTCGAGCAGGCGGAGGGAGTGGTAGTAGCGCGAGCCGGGCCGGATGGAGAGATAAAGGCGCGGCACGGTTTCAAGATTGTGGTTGAACACGTCGGGCCCGGCGTCGATGACGAGATCTGCCGCGGCCCCCTTGCGCAGGAAGTCCGGCGTCAGGATTTCGATCGTGGACGAGGGTGCAGCCTCGCGGATGGCCCGCACGGTCGCCGCGAAATGCGCCGCGCCGCCGTCGGCAAGGTCGTCGCGATCGACCGACGTGATCACGATATGCTCAAGGGCCATGGCGGCGACGGCGTCGCCAACGCGCCGGGGCTCGTCCGGATCGAGGGGTCCAGGCGCGCCCGTCCGCACATTGCAGAAGGAGCAGGCGCGCGTGCAGGTGTCTCCCATGATCATCATGGTGGCGTGCTTCTTCGTCCAGCACTCGCCGATATTGGGGCAGCCGGCCTCCTCGCAGACGGTGTTGAGGCGCGCGTCGCGCACGATCTGGCGGGTTTCGAGATAGCCGGCGCTGACCGGCGCCTTCACCCGAATCCAGGCGGGCTTGCGCTGGACCGGCGTGTCCGGCCGATGCTGTTTTTCCGGGTGGCGCGCGCGCTTGTCTTTCGGCATTTCCAGTGCCGGACCGGCGTCGCCCTTGATGTCGATCAGCGTAGCCATGGTCACTTCTAACTTTGGTTGAATATCTTGGAAATCGCGCCATTTGACGCCTTTCCATACGCCTCGCCCCAATCGTTTGTGCTTGGGCCTGTTCGTGAGCTATATTTGCAACAATTACATAATGTGACTTCAATGAGGGTCACAGGGGCAGGAGACACGTATGGGTTCGATGCGATCCGCCTATGACCTGCGAAACACCAGCTTGTCCGTCTTCGAGGCCCTGTTAGGCGCGCGCCGGGAATATGGGGGCAAGAAGGTCGCGATTCACGACGCCGACGACCGCAAACTCGCCTATGACGACATTGTCCGAGCGGCTTTCGCTCTAGGTTCGGCGCTGAAAAAGGGCACGCAGCGCGGCGAAGCGATCGGAGTGATGCTGCCGACCGGCGCCGGGGCGGTGATCACGTTCTTCGCGCTCAACGCCTATGGCCGCACCCCGGCCATGCTGAATTTCACGGCGGGGGCGCGCAACCTCAAGGCGGCTCTGAAGGCGGGCCAGGTCAAGCGGATCGTGACGGCGCACGCCTTTATCCAGAAGGGCGAACTGCAGCCCCTGGTGGACGAACTCAAGGACGACGCCGCGTTTGTCTATCTGGAGGATGTACGCGCCGGCCTCGGAGTCGGCGACAAGGCCGCCGGCGCAATCGGACCCGTGGCGCCGTGGGCCTTCGTGAGCCCAGCCAAGCCGGATGATCCGGCCGTGATTCTGTTCACCTCTGGGACCGAGGGCGATCCCAAGGGCGTGGTCCTGTCGCATCGCAACATCGTGGCCAATGTCCACCAGATCCTGGCGCACGTGCCGCAAGCGCTGACGCCCGACGACATCATTTTCAACGCGCTGCCGACCTTCCACTGTTTCGGCCTGACGGCGGGGGCGCTGCTTCCGCTGCTGTCCGGCATGAAATCCGTGCTGTATCCGACGCCGCTGCACGTCAAGATCATCCCCAAGCGCGTCGAAGAGACCGGCTCGACCATTTTGTTCGCGACGGACACCTTCCTCAGCCAGTACATTCGCGCCTGCACGGGGAACGAACTCGGCAAGCTGCGCTTCGCGGTGTGCGGCGCCGAGCGGGTCCGCGACGAGACGCGCCAACTGGTGCGCAAGCGGTTCAATGTCGAGCTGTTGGAAGGGTATGGCGCAACGGAGGCCGCGCCGGTGATCGCCGTCAACCAGCCTGGCGCCAATCGGCCCGGGACCGTAGGCCGACCCCTGCCCGGGATGGAGGTGAAGTTCGAGGAGGTGGAAGGCATCACCACTGGCGGACGCATGCTGGTGCGCGGACCCAATGTTATGGTCGGCTATCTTTCGGCCGACAGGCCGGGCGAGCTGCAGAGGCTGCCCGAGGGCTGGCACGACACGGGCGACGTGGTGAGCCAGGACAGCGACGGCTATCTTACCATTCGCGGCCGGCTGAAACGCTTCGCCAAGATCGGCGGCGAGATGGTTTCGCTGGCGGTCGTCGAGAACTGCGCCTCGACGCTGTGGCGCGACCATGAGCACGCCGCCGCCGTGTTGCCCGACAAGCGCAAGGGCGAGCAGATCGTGTTGCTGACCACATGCCCCAAGGCCGACCGTACCGACCTCCAGCGCTGGGCGCAGGACCATGGGGTCAACGAGCTGAGCCTCCCCCGCAAGCTGTATGTCGTGGCTGCCATTCCTGTTCTTGGAACCGGGAAAATGGACATCGGCGCGGTGCAGAAGCTGGCGGCCGACATGGCCGCCGCCGGAGAGGCTTCGGGCGGGATACAGGCGGCGGAGTAGCGGCCGCCGGCCTAAATATGCAGCGGTCGGCCGTAAGCTGCCAGCACGCTTTCGTGCATCATTTCGCTGAGCGTCGGATGGGGGAAGATCGTCTCCATCAATTCCGCCTCGGTGAGTTCGGCCTGCCGGGCGATAACAAAGCCCTGGATCAGTTCGGTAACGCCCTCTCCGACCATGTGAGCGCCGAGGAGTTCGCCCGTCTCTGCGTCGAATATGGTTTTCACGAAACCCTCGGTTTCACCGAGCGCGATAGCCTTGCCGTTACCGATGTATGGGAATCTGCCGACCTTCAGCTTTCGGCCGGAGGCCTTCGCCTGGTCTTCGGTCAGGCCCAGGGAGGCGACCTGCGGATGGGAATAGGTGCAGCCCGGAACATTCCACGGATCAAACTTGTGGGTGGGCTGGAGGCCGGCGACGCCCTCCACCACCATGACGCCCTCGTGCATCGCCTTGTGGGCGAGCCAGGGTCCGCCCGTGAGATCGCCGATGGCGTAAAGTCCCGCGACGCCCGTGCGGCCGTGGCCGTCGACGACGACATGGGTCTTTTCGACCTTCACACCGAGGGCTTCGAGGCCGAGATTCTCGACATTGCCGACGATACCGACCGCGAGGATGACCCTGTCAGCCTCAACGATCTGATCCGCGCCCTTCGCGCCGAGCTTGGCGATGGCCTTTCCCGCTTTTATCTCGATGGACTTGACCGCGATCGACGTCAGCAACTGGACGCCCTGCTTGCCGAGGGCCTTGGCCATGAAGGCGGAAATCTCGGTGTCCTCGACGGGGAGGACTCGATCGAGCGCCTCGACCACGACGACCTCGGCGCCGAGAGTTCTGTAGAAGCTGGCGAATTCGATGCCAATGGCGCCCGAACCGATGACGAGGAGTTTCCGGGGCATCTCCTTCGGGACCATCGCCTCGCGGTAGGTCCAGACCGTTTCGCCATCGGCGACCAACCCGGCTTCCGGAATTTCGCGGGCGCGGGCGCCGGTCGCCAGAAGCACGTGTTTGGCCTGATAGCTGTCTTCGCCCTCACCTTTGTCCTGACGGACCATCACCTTCGGAGCGGGAGCGCCCTTTTCTAGCCGGGCATGTCCCTTGATGACGTCGATCTTGTGCTTCTTCATCAGGAAGGCGACGCCGCCGGAGAGTTGATTGGCGATGGCGCGGGAGCGCTGGACGATCTTGTCGAGCAGGATTTTCGGGTTCTCGACGCTGAAGCCATAATCCGCCGCGTGGCTGATGAGGTGGAATACCTCGGAGGATCGCAGGAGGGCCTTGGTGGGGATGCAGCCCCAGTTCAGGCATACGCCGCCAAGCTCGCTTCTCTCCACGATCGCGACCTTCATGCCGAGCTGCGAGGCGCGAATAGCGGCGACATAGCCGCCGGGGCCCGAGCCGATAACGATGAGGTCGTAGGGTTTGGGGTCGGGCATGAATCAATCCGGGATGTTGAAACGTTCGTCCCCTCCCCCTTGTGCGCAGGGTTAGGGGTGAAGGGCTTGTCGGCAAGTCCAATCAAGTTTGGCGGTACCAGCCCTTTCCATCACGAGCAGCCCATATCGAGATACCGGCGTCGCGGCGCCGCCCCCCTCCCCACCAGGGGGAGGAGGCGCTCCGAAGCTAAAGGCGGTGAAAGCCAGGGAGACCCGCCCCGGGCCCCTGCAGAACGGTCCAAATCCAACACCCCGCAAAAATTCTCCAGACAGCTGCGCCGTTCACAGCAGCATGCTCTCCGGCGTTTCGACGAACTGCCTGAAGTGCTGCAGCCAGCGCGCGCCGGTTGCGCCATCGACAACACGATGATCGCAGGTGAGCGTGACGGAGAGAATTGTCGCGATCTCGACCTTGCCATCGCGCACGACAGCCCGTGGCGCGCCCTCGCCCACCGACAGGATCATCCCTTCGGGCGGGTTGAGGATCGAGGCGAAGGATTTGATTCCAAACATGCCGAGATTCGAGATGGAGAACGTGCCGCCCATGTATTCCTGTGGCTTGAGCCTGCGGTCGCGCGCGCGGGCGGCGAGGTCTTTTGTCTCGAGCGCGATCTGCAAAAGACCTTTGGTCTGCGCGTTGCGGATGACCGGAGTGATGAGCCCGCCCTCAATCGCCACCGCCATTGAGACGTGCGCCGATTTGTGCCGGGCGATACCCTTGTCGGTGAAGCTGGCGTTGGCGTCAGGTTGCGCCATCAGGGCGAGGGCCGCCGCCTTGATCAGCATGTCGTTGACCGAGATCTTTCCCTTGTCCCCGAGCGCCTCGTTGATTGCCTTACGGGCGGACAGCAAGTGGTCGATCGAGAGATCGATTTCGAGCGGGAAGTGCGGCGCCTGCATGAAGCTTTGCGTCAGGCGCCGGGCGGTCACTCGGCGCACGGCGTCGAGCGGGATCAGCTCAAAGGTATCCGGGTGATAGACGCGCTCATCAAGAATTGCGGGCTCGATGAGGGAGCTTATGCCGCCCGCCGGGCCGGAGGCGATCGCGGGTTTCGCCACGCCTTTCGGCGCCTTCTTGACATCCGCCTTGATGATGCGGCCATGGGGACCCGAGCCCTTGAGAGCGGCAAGATCGATCCCCTGCGCGCTGGCGAGGCGGCGAGCGAGGGGGCTGGAGCGGAGGCGGGCGGCGTTCTTCGACACGGCGCTTGACGCCTGCACAGGGCGAGGGGCGACGGAAGGCTTGGTGGCGGTCTCGGCGTCCGCCTTCGGGGGGGAAGGGGGTGTGTGAGTTGCCTCAAGGCCTGCCCCCTCTGTCTCGCGCGGAGGCGCGCGATCTACCTCCGCAGCCTTCGGCGATGGAGGACCGGCCTCCCCTTCGACTGTCAGCTCGGCGATCACGGCGTTGACCTTGACGCCCTCGGTTCCGGCTTCGACCAGCAGTTTCGAGATCACGCCTTCATCGACGGCTTCGACCTCCATCGTCGCCTTGTCGGTCTCGATCTCGGCGATGATGTCGCCGGACTTCACAGTGTCCCCGACCTTCACGAGCCATTTGGCGAGCGTGCCCTCCTCCATGGTGGGCGACAAAGCCGGCATTGTGATGGGGGTGGGCATCAGTTGCCGTCCGAAACGCGGATGTGCGAGGTCTTCCGCCAGCCATTCCAGAAAGTCAGGATGGTCAGCGCCAGATAGAGACCGCCCGATACGCCGGCTACGGCATAGCGCACCCAGTCGTCGATGCCGCGCGTGCTGTTGGCGAGAGCGGCGACGCCGGCGGGCGTGAGCCGGTAGCCGGGCGTCTGCGCCAGCTCCCGAAGCGAGGCGACAAGACCGACCTGAAAGCTGGACGAGCCGTAGAAGAAAATGCCGAGAAAGCCGAGCGTGATTATGAGGAAGATGTAGGCGAAGAATTTCAGAGCCAAGCCGGCCTCGTCGAGAAAGGCGTAGAGCGCGACAATGTAGGCCGAAACGATCGTGATAAAGATCGAAACGCCGAGCAGCAGCACGTTCTGGAATTCGATCAGATGCGCGATGATTTCAGCCTCGGTCATTTTGCATCCCCCCGCGAGGTCGCGCCGACCTGCTGTTTCCAGCGCTCATAGTGAAGACGATGGATCGCGAACCATTCGAAATGCTCCATCGCCTCCGGGTTGCGTCGGCGAAGGCGCAACTCCGCGATGAAATCCCGGGAAAAGTCGTAGAGCCGCAACATGCGGGTGCGCAGGGTGTTGCGGATGAGGCGCTCGTCGAGCGTGTTGTCGCGAATGGCGGCGCATATGAACTCATGAAAGTTCAACGCCCGGCGGAAAGCGGAGTCGATGGTGTCCACATCCGTCGCGCGGAGCGGGTCGGCGCTGCGCGCGCGGTTGTCCACCTCATCAAGAAGTTCGGCGAGTTCGCCAGTGATGTCGCTGCTGAGGAGCACATCGAAGGTATGGCTGCGCCGCGCGAGCCGGCGCTGTTCGCGGGCCGCGTAAAGCCAGCCTAGAGTGGCGAACACGATCGCGCCGGCGGCCAAAACAATGTCGAGGGAATGCAGCGACAGCGTCATGATCAACCCCGACGGCGGCAGGCGCGCTGGCGGCGGGAGG
The DNA here is from genome assembly GCA_034439955.1 of Alphaproteobacteria bacterium. Classification (GTDB taxonomy): domain Bacteria; phylum Pseudomonadota; class Alphaproteobacteria; order Caulobacterales; family Hyphomonadaceae; genus UBA7672. Next base: position 6,649 of record JAWXBJ010000084.1, on the reverse strand, counting down.
CGGCCGGATCACCCCACATAACACACCTTTCTTGCCGCCCCGACGATGTCGGCGGTCTGGGGCAGAGATAACTTTTCGAGGTTGGCGGCGTAGGGCAGCGGCACGTCCTTCTGATGGACGCGCAGCGGCGGTGCGTCGAGCCAGTCGAAGGCCTCTTCCGTCACCGTGGTGGCGATCTCGGCGCCGACGCCGAAAAAGCGCCAGCCCTCTTCGCAGCAAACGAGGCGGTTGGTTTTCTTCACGCTTTCGATGACGGTTGCCGTATCGAGCGGGCGGATGGTGCGCAGGTCGATGACCTCGGCTTCTATGCCCTCGCCCGACAAGATTTCGGCGGCGTCCAAGGCGAACTTCACCATGCGGGAATGGGCGACAAGGGTGACGTCTGTCCCCACACGGCGAATACGGGCTTTGCCAATGGGCAGGACGAAGTCTGCCACGTCCGGCACGTCGAACTCCGTACCGTAGAGAAGTTCATGTTCCAGGAAGACGACCGGGTTGGGGTCGCGGATGGCGGCCTTCAGGAGGCCCTTGGCGTCCGCAGCGTCATAAGGCGCGATGACTTTGAGGCCGGGAATGTGGCCATACCAGGCGGAATAGTCCTGGCTGTGCTGGGCGCCGACGCGGCTTGCCGCGCCGTTGGGTCCGCGAAAGACGATCGGGCAGCCCATCTGCCCGCCAGACATATAGAGCGTCTTGGCCGCCGAGTTGACGATGTGGTCGATCGCCTGCATCGCGAAGTTGAAGGTCATGAACTCGACGATGGGTTTCAGCCCGCCAAACGCTGCACCGACACCGAGGCCGGCGAAGCCGTATTCTGTGATGGGCGTATCGATGATGCGGCGGTCGCCGAACTCCTCGAGCAGCCCGCGCGAGACCTTGTAGGCGCCCTGGTACTGGCCGACCTCCTCGCCCATGAGGAAGACGGTTTCGTCGCGCCGCATCTCCTCGGCGATGGCGTCGCGCAGGGCGTCGCGCACGGTCGTCTTTGTGTAGGTGACGTCGGCGGGGAGATCGGGGTCGTGCAGGCCCTCGGCAGCTGCCGATTTCTGTTCGGGCGCGCGGAGCCGGTGTCCGTCATTTTTGGCGGAAGTCGCGGGCGAGGGAGTCTCCTTTGGCGGTGGAGGACTGGCGCCGGTTTCTTCACCTGCCAGAACCGCGATCACCGCGTTGACCTTGACGCCCTCGGTTCCGGCCTCGACCAGGAGTTTGGAAATCACGCCCTCATCGACGGCTTCGACCTCCATCGTCGCCTTGTCGGTCTCGATCTCGGCGATAACGTCGCCGGACTTGACTGTGTCGCCTTCCTTCACCAGCCATCTGGAGAGGGTGCCCTCCTCCATGGTGGGCGATAGGGCGGGCATGAGGATGTCGGTCATGCCTGGCGTGTGTCCACCAGCACTTCGGTCCACAACTCCGCCGGATCCGGCTCCGGGCTGGACTGCGCGAATTCGGCGCTGTCGTTGACGATGTCGCGGGTCTCCTTGTCGAATTTCTTGAGCTCGTCCTCAGTCGCGTGTCCCGCTTCGACCAACTTCTTCTTGAGCATTTCGATCGGGTCGTGATGCTCGCGCATGTCCTGCACCTCCTCCCGCGTGCGGTATTTGGCCGGGTCGGACATGGAGTGGCCGCGATAGCGGTAGGTCTTCATCTCAAGGATAAAGGGACCGTCGCCTGCGCGCGCGCGCTCGACGGCCCTGGCGGCAGCCTTGCGCACGGCGACGACGTCCATGCCGTCGACTTCCTCACCGGGAATTTCGAAGGAGATGCCGCGTTTGAAGAGTTCGGTTTCAGCCGACGCCCGCGCGACCGAGGTGCCCATGGCGTACTGGTTGTTCTCGATCACGAAGACGACGGGCAGCTTCCACAGACTGGCCATGTTGAAGGCTTCGTAGACCTGGCCCTGGTTGGACGCGCCGTCGCCAAAGTACGAGATGCAGACAGCGTCCGACCCCTTGTAGCGATTGGAGAAGGCGAGGCCGGCGCCGATTGGCACCTGGGCGCCGACAATGCCGTGGCCGCCGTAGAAATTCTTCTCTCGGCTGAACATGTGCATGGAGCCACCCTTGCCGCGGCTGTATCCGTCCTTGCGGCCCGTCAGTTCGGCCATGACGCCGCGCGGGGTCATCCCGGCGGCCAGCATGTGACCATGATCGCGGTAGCCAGTAATGACCTGGTCATCCGGGTCGAGCGCGGCCTGAACGCCGACGACGACCGCTTCCTGGCCGATATAAAGATGGCAGAAGCCTGCAATCAGCCCCATTCCGTAAAGCTGCCCCGCCTTCTCCTCGAAGCGGCGGATCAGCAGCATGTCTCGATAATAGCCCAACAGCTCCGCCTTTACAGGCTCTGCCCGCGTCCTGCGCGACGACTTCGAGGATTTTCGCGCTGCAGCGGCCATTTGGAGGATCCTGTCCAGCTCGACATGAAACAGACCACGATTTAGAGCACGATCACTTTGGATGTAACCAGCCAAAGTGAGAATCGCGCTCCCTGCTTCAAGTGGCGGCTCGCCGCGCAATGGGACGAGATCTCAACGAACCGCGACGAGAAGTTCGTCCGGCCGGGTGTAGCTGAGCTTCACGCGGGCGATTTCCTCGACATAGTCGAGATCCAGAGTCGCTTCGCGCAGCCGGGCCAGCGAGGTGTCAAGCGCTTCGCGCTCGGTCGCCATTTGCGCCAATTCGGCGATAATCGCCTCCTCGCGAGCCTGAAGACGGGTCCACGCCGCAAGCCCCTGATCTCCCGCCAGCGCGTGATAGGAAAAATAGAGGATCAGCGCGCCCAGAACGGTCGGCAACACTATGGCTTGCAACGCTCTCATCGGGCCTCGAACACTCTGCCGGCACGGATTTGATAGAGACGCCGGCGCGGTTAACGAGCAATGAATTATTGCTTCGCGAGATTGAGGTCCGGCACGGAGGAAGACTCAGCCCCGGAGGGCGCCCCTTCCAAGATAGCGGCCCTGGTCATCGAGTTCTTCCTCGATGCGCAGAAGCTGGTTATATTTCGCCAGCCGGTCGGACCGCGCCAGCGAACCAGTCTTTATCTGACCGCAATTGGTCGCGACCGCGAGGTCCGCGATGGTTGTGTCCTCAGTTTCGCCAGACCGGTGTGACATGACGGCGCCGTAGCGGTTGATCTGGGCGAGGCTCACGGCGTCCAGCGTCTCGGTCAGCGTGCCGATCTGGTTGACTTTGACCAAGATGGCATTGGCGGCGCCGCGCTCGATCCCCTGCGCGAGGCGCTCGCTGTTGGTGACGAAGAGGTCGTCGCCGACGAGCTGGCAACGATCTCCGATCATCTCGGTGAGGGCGACCCAGCCCTCCCAATCGTCCTCGGCCATGCCGTCCTCGATTGAAACGATGGGATAGCGCTGGACCAGATCGGCAAGCCAGGCGGCCATCTCCGACGAGCCAAGGGATTTCCCCTCGCCCGTCATCTCGTACTTTCCCTTCCTGAAAAATTCGGTTGCCGCTGCGTCCAGCGCCAGGACGACGTCCTCACCCGGCAGGTATCCAGCCGATTCGATCGACCTCAGGATGAACTCGATGGCCTGGCCGGCGGAGCCGATATTGGGTGCAAATCCACCCTCGTCCCCGACATTGGTGTTGTGGCCGGCCGCCGACAGGATTTTCCTGAGGGCGTGGAACACTTCGGAACCGCAGCGCAGCGCGTCCGTGAAGCTGGCGGCGCCGACCGGCAGGATCATGAATTCCTGGATGTCGATAGGATTGTCGGCATGCGCCCCGCCATTGATGATGTTCATCATGGGGGTCGGCAGGATGTGGGCGTTGGCCCCTCCGACATAGCGGTAAAGCGGCAGGCCGGCGGCGTTGGCGGCCGCCTTGGCGACGGCCAGCGACACGCCAAGGATCGCGTTCGCGCCCAATCGCGATTTGTTGGGCGTCCGGTCGAGGTCGATCATCGTGGCGTCGATCCGGCGCTGATCCTCGGCCTCCATGCCAAGCAGGGCGGCATAGATTTCCTCGTTGACCGCTTCGACAGCCTTGAGGACACCCTTGCCATTGTAGCGGGACTGATCGCCATCGCGGAGCTCGACGGCTTCATGGGCGCCCGTCGAGGCCCCGGACGGGACCGCCGCACGGCCGGTCGAGCCGTCTTCGAGGGTGACCTCGGCCTCGACGGTGGGATTGCCGCGGCTGTCGAGAATCTCGCGCGCGTAGATATCCACGATCTCGGTCAAGGTCGCCCCCTTAGCGCTTGGACTGTCACCGGCGTGCCCGAGCCGGGCGGCCCTGCCCCACGTCACGTCTTACCCGAGGCTAGTCTTCCTTGGGCGTCAGGATCTGTTTGCCGCGATAAAGGCCCGTCTTGGGATCGACATGGTGGGGGCGGCGAAGTTCGCCGGATTCCGGGTCTTCAATGTAGGTAGCGCCCACGAGAGCGTCATGCGAGCGGCGCATGCCCCGTCGTGACGGAGAGGTCTTACGCTTCGGAACGGCCATTATCGCCTCGGAAATTGGTTGCGGACGGCGTTGGCCGGTCCTTTCGAGGGGGCTTCATACAAGGATGGGGAGGGGTGGGCAAGTTGAAAGCGGCGCTCTCAGGCAGGCCCGGTCTCCCCGACGACAGCGCCGGAAACGGACAAGCGTTGACGTCGCGGATGCTGACCCGATTTAGAAAGCTGAGCAGGACCGTTTATGGCCGCCATGATAACGGAAGTCTATGACGCGCTCATCAATGCTGGCGCGTCGCAGGAAAAAACGCGCAAAGCTGCGGAAGCATTGGCAACCTACGAAAGCCCGTTGTCCAGAATCGACGCTGATCTGCTTCTGCTCGAGTGGATGATCGGATTTATTCTGGCAGGCGTGGCGGCACTCTTCGCACGAGCTTTCCTTTCCTGATTTCCAGGCTGTGGAGCTAGACCAGCCGGCTTTGCTCCATTGCGGCGGCGATGAACGAGGTAAACAGCGGGTGGGGATCGAACGGCCGCGACTTGAGTTCCGGGTGAAACTGGACTCCGATGAACCAGGGATGGTCGGTCAATTCGACGATTTCAGGTAGCCGTCCATCCGGGGACATGCCCGAAAACACGACACCATGGGGCTCAAGCTGCTCGATGATGGCGGTGTTGACCTCGTAGCGATGGCGGTGTCGCTCCGAGATCGCCTGCGCTCCGTAGATGTCAGCAACCCGGCTGCCGGGACGCAACAGGGCGGGGTAGGCGCCGAGCCGCATCGTGCCGCCAAGGTCCCCGCCCTGCTCGCGGACCTCGCGCTGGTTGGCGCGGACCCATTCGCCCATCAGCCCCACGACCGGAACTTCGGGATTGCCGAACTCGGTCGTGCCTGCGCCCTGGATGCCCGCGAGATTGCGCGCGAGTTCGATCACCGCGAGCTGCATGCCATAACAGATGCCGAAACAAGGCAACCGATGGCGGCGGGCATAGCCGGCCGCGCGCATCTTGCCCATGGCCCCCCGCTCGCCGAATCCTCCGGGCAGCAACACGCCATCGACCTCGTCGAGTTCGCTGAGGTCGCTGTCTGGTTGATCGAACTTGTCGGAGGGAATCCATTTGAGCTCGACGCCTACCTTGTTGGCAAGCCCGCCGTGGCCGAGGGCCTCGACGACGGATTTATAGGCGTCGTGCAGGGCGACGTATTTGCCGACAATCGCAATGGTGACGGCGCCGTCCGGATTGCGAAGTGTCGCCGACACCTTGTTCCAATGGTCGAGGTCCGGCGCCGGCGCTTCCACCATGCCGAAGTGTCGCAGCACTTCGCTGTCGAAGCCCCGGGCGTGATAATCCAGCGGAACATCGTAGATGTTCTTGGCGTCAAGCGCCTCGATGACGCTTTCGGGGCGGACATTGCAGAACAGCGCAATCTTGCGGCGTTCCTCCGCAGGAATGGCGTAGGGCGCCCGGCAGAGCAGGATGTCGGGCTGAATGCCGATCGAGCGCAACTCCTTGACGGAGTGCTGAGTCGGCTTGGTCTTCATCTCGCCCGCCGCCGCTATGTAGGGCAGAAGCGTCAGGTGAACATAGACACACTGGTCGCGGCCATACTCCTGCCCGAATTGGCGGATGGCTTCGAAGAAGGGCAATCCCTCGATGTCGCCAACGGTGCCGCCGATTTCACAAAGCATGAAATCGACGTCGTCGGAGTCGGCGCGGATGAAATCCTTGATGGCGTCTGTTACGTGCGGAATGACCTGCAGCGTGGCGCCGAGAAAATCACCCCGGCGCTCCTTCTCGATGATCGACTGATAGATCCGGCCTGTCGTCGTGTTGTCCGACCGCTTTGCCGAGACGCCCGTGAAGCGCTCATAGTGGCCAAGATCGAGGTCGGTCTCGGCGCCGTCGTCGGTAACGAAGACCTCGCCATGCTGGGTCGGCGACATCGTCCCGGGGTCAATGTTGAGATAGGGGTCAAGCTTGCGAAGTCGGACGCGATATCCGCGAGCCTGCAGCAGGGCGCCGAGAGACGCGGAGGCGATGCCCTTTCCCAGCGAGGACACAACACCGCCCGTTATGAAAATGAATCGCTTCATCCCGGGAAGACAGTCTAGCGATTCGCGATGGACGGCGGGAGGGGTCGAATGCGCACGGCCCGGTTACCCACTGTTTTAAGGTGCGGGGATCGGCGCCGGGGGCGTCTGGCCATCGGGTGCAGGTGAGGTGGGGGCC
>JAWXBJ010000083.1:0-13583 GCA_034439955.1 Alphaproteobacteria bacterium | reverse complement strand
TGCCGGCGCCGGCAAGCACCAGCAGCGGTCCCTCGGTGGATTCGACCGCCTCGCGCTGTTCGGCGTTGAGGCCGTCGAAATAGGCGGGAGCCTCGCCGGTCGAGAGGCCCCCCTGTGCTCCCCCCCTTGGGGGGGACGGGGTCAGTGGGTGTGGCGCGCGGGCGGCGGCGCGCTGGGAAATCGGGCGGGTGTCGATTTCGGGTTCCAGCTCGCCGCGATGGCTGTCGTCGGGCAAGACGGCGCCTCGCTCGTCCGGCAGGGGGGCGTCGTCGTCGGGGAAGGGGATGTCGTCGAAATCGCCGGAAGCGGTCATTGCGCCCTGATCTGGCCGGGGATTGCCGCTCTGGCAAGCCCAAGGGCGCAGGGCGTTGATTTACGGTTTGTTCTCGGGATTGGGAGGGGGTTCGTCTTGCTCGCCCGGATGGGGGGGACGAAGCTCATCGAGACGTTTGCGAAGGGCTTCGATGACGAGGCCGGGAAGCGCGACGGCGGCACCAAAGACGGCGCGATTGCGTTCGAACATCTCCAGCGCTTCGGCAACAACAGACGGATCGGCCAGTTGGGGAACAATACTGCGCATGAGTCGCGCGGCTTCGAGGCGCGTGTACTGGAAGTTGTCGCGGATGCCTGGGTCCATCATCACGCCCATTAGAAGCTCCGTAACATCGACAGGTGAACCGATCTTTGCGGCGAAGCGCAGAAGGTCGAACTTGATGTCCTTCAGGCCGCTCGTGGCTCGGAGGTTCTCCATGATCTGCATCAGGTCCCCGATCGGGGCAGAATAGGCGCCGGAGAGGTGTTCGCGCTCGGCGGCGTCCAGGGTGCGGTGCATCTCACCTTCGTTGCGCGTGGTGCGGGAGAGGCGTTCGAGGACGATGATGGCTGGGTCGAGAGTGAGGCCGCCTTGCCGGAAAATCTCGGAAATGAAGGCCTTTGCCCGGGCGCTTTCGGACTGTTGATAGAGTTCCTTCAGGCGTTCGAGATTGTAGCGGCGGAAATCGACGGCGCCGCAGAACCAGTTGGGCCGGCCGCTGTTGATCGCTTTGCGAAGTTCGTGACGCTCGACGAGCGCGTCGAGGCGATCGACATGGCCAGCGGCGTAGAGCGCTTTTTGCTGGCGGTTTCGAGTGGCGATGCCGATGGCCTGCAGCAGCGACGCGATCAGGATGAGGTCGACGGTGACGCGAGCGGCGAAGACGGCATGCTGGCCGAGCGGCTTGGTGGGTTGAGGCAAGGTGTCGCCTGGTTTAAGTTCGTAAATGTCGGCCCAGTCGATGACGGGAAGAGCTTTGGCAAGTTCGAAGCCTAGATAGCCGAGCCATTCGCGAAGTTCATTCATCTGTCCTTTGGGCTCGAATAGCGATCCGCCGAAAACCTTTGAAGCGTCAGCTTGCGCCATAGCAATCGGAATGAGGATGAGTACAAAAATGAAGCCAAATATAGTCTCGTCGCGATAGTCTTCGCGGAAGCCGATGCGCACGGGGGCGTCCGGATTGAAGCGGGTTATGGCGGCGAGATTGCGGTCGTCCTCCACCCAGCTCCACAGGCGGGAGACCGAGAGGGCGATAAGAAAGCCTAGTGTTGCAGGGACTAGACCCCATGGCGGGGGCAGATGCCAGGCCATGACGGAAAGGCTGATGAGCGTCGCGCCGAGGACGATGTAACGCGCCGGCATCGTGCGGTGCTCCATGCCGGCAACATGCGCGCCGATGCGAACGAGGATCGCGTCGATAGCGTTATAGAATTCGGCGAGCCGTCTCAGCCTGCGCGCGAGTCCGCGCATCAGACGGGCGAGAGCGCGCACGGGCGGCGCATCAGCGATCCATTTCATCAGTACGACGACGGTGAATATGGTGAAAACTCCGAAGCAGATAGCGACGCCAAGATTGCTTTGCAGGGGCGAGTCCTTTCCCCATGCGCCGGCCATCCAGGCTAGCGCGCAGACTAGAAGTACACCCACCGTGCCGATCAGGGCGCCGAGCGATTCGGCTGCGTCGTGTTCGCTCTGGCGCTGGTCAAGTTCGTCGGCGCGTTTGCGTTCGGCGGTATTGTCCTTGGCGCGGCGGCGGGCTGCGGCCAGTTCGCGCTCGACGATGTCGCGCTTCTTGTGCGCGGCGAAGGCCCTTGCGTTCCAGACCGGCGCCGTGAACGTGGTGGCGAGCATCACGAAGAAGGCCAGCAGCGGGGCGCCGGCGAGCTTTACGGAAATCGCGCCCGCGTGCGCTGCAACCGTCACGCCGGCGAGAGTGGCAAGAAGAACAAGCGTCGCCGAGGGCAATGCGAGGCCGGGGCCTTTGGCCATGTTGTCGGAGGGGTCAAGGAGCAGAAGAAGGAGAGGCAACCACAAGCCGGCGCTGGCAGCAGCGAACACGGCCGACGTTTCGATGCCAATCGCGGGCGTTGACTGAATCAGCCAGGCAGCAGCGACTGCAAGCAGCGCAAAAGCAGCGACGGCGGCTGTTATGCAGAGGCCGCGTTGCGTTCGGGTGAGCCAGCGAAGGGTCGTCATAAACGGGGGCGGCGGAGTCGAACCGCCGCCGGCGCGAGCCTCAGCCAGCACTGCTGATCCATCCGCCACGACCCACCCCACTTGTCCCACATAGATCTGATAGCAGTCATTAGAGTGCGTTGGGAGTCCTCTGGCGTGAAGCCGGGCGTGTCAGCGGGCGCCTACGGTTGCGGCGCCGACGGGTCGAGGGTGACTGCAAGACTGGCGATGTTAGGGCGCTGGGCGCAGCGGATGTATGCAGGGCTGCGATTGGCGCACCGTTCGAGTCATGTGTTCGAGAGGGTGTGGGCGAAGGAGGCAGGTCGGGCGATGGGTTTTTTCTCATTCCTGTTAGGTAGCAAGAAGACGAAGGATGACCTTGCGACAAAGCTGGATCGGAAAACGGCGACCGTCGGCATAGAGGATGCGAACTCCCTAGCGGCTTCGCATTCGCTCGCCGTCGTGAATGGCTCAGGTGTCAGCGGCGCCGAGCAGGTCCGGGTGCGGCTGAGGCTGGCGGCGTCGATGCGGTCCGGCCGGCATGCGGAGGCCTACGCGGCGGCGCGGCGGCTGGCTGACATTCAGGCGAGGGCCGGACGGCGGTCGGGGCAGAGGCTGTGGTCACGGGAGGCAGACCGGATTCTGGAGCGGATGGGGTGAGGCTATAGCGCCGCAAGGATGCGGGCGAGTTCGGCCGGATCAATGGGCTTGGCGAGGATGGCCGAAGCGTGGTTGGCGTTGAGCCGCTGGATCGTGGCGGGGTCGCCGGAGCCGGTGCAGTAAACGATCCGGGTGGGCAGGCTCGCCAAAATGGCGCAAGCAGCCGCGACGCCATCCCCGCCGCCCGCCAGATGAAGATCCATCAATACAACATCCGGCCGGAGCCGGAGAGCGAGGTCAAGCGCGCCGGCGGCCGTGTTCGCCGTGGCGCAAACCTCGAAACCGAGAGTCTCGACCCAGAGGCGCAGGAATTCCACGATGAGGAATTGATCGTCGACAATAAGGACCCGTCCGGTTTTCATGGGCCTGGCCTAAGGGATGAGGCGGCGCGTCGTGACAGTCACGTCGCCCATGCCGATCCGCAAGCTAGTCTCAGGGCGGAGCGCTGCGACGGCCGCAGCCTCTTGCGGCAGGCCGGCATAGTAACCCTGCACGGTCCAGGGGCCAGGCGCGACTGAAGGCGGCGCGAGGGTCACGGCGATCCGGGCGCCGCTGCAGGCGCGGCCGACGCAATCGAACACATAGTCGCCGTCGGGCGGCGCATCAATGTCGGTGGGGGAGAGCGCGTCCTGATGCTGGACGCTGAGGGGACGGGCGCCGGCAGGGATGCGCAGGCGGACCTGCCGGGCGCCGGGGGCGTCGAGGCGCAGGGTCAAGGTGCGGTTCTTGTTGGTGACGGTATCAGTCTCGACGACGAAGCTGGCGGACGGGCGCTCGGCAAAGATCAGTTCGCGGCTGGCGAGGCGGGCCGTGACGCCGGGCAGCACGGTGGAGCTGACGTCAAACTGGTCGCGAAGGCTTTTGGGGAGAGCGCCGGGCGGGGCGGAGGCGGTCAGCGTTGCGGCGCGCGCGTCCATGTCGAAATGCGCAAGGAGGTTGAGCGCCAACGGCTGGTCGCGGCTGTAGGCGGGGACCAGAATGGCGGTCGCGAAGGCGGCGAGACAGGCCGCGCCGATTGCAGCGAGAACAGTGCGGCGTGAGGCCTGAAGCGGACCGATGACGGCGAGAAGGGGGGCGAGCGCAATCGCTTCGAGGACGCCGAAAAGTGCGGCGAGGACGAGCCCCATCATCACATCGACGAGATGGATCAGCGGCAGGAAGATCAGCAGCAGGAAAGCGCCGGCGACAGCGTGGGCGGCGGTGGCGGCGCGGGGGTCGAGGCGGGCGATCGCGGCAGCAAGGACGAAGACGACGCCAGGCATCAGGAAGATGATCGCCATGCCGGGAACCGCCAGCGACAGGCCCATGCCGATAACGAGGAACCAGAACCAGCCGGATGCAAACAGCGCCTCCCTCCTGCTGGCGGGAGCCAGGAAGGCGAGGCAGAGGGCGGAAGCGAGCAGCGTCAGCAAAAAGATCAGGCTGTTGAGCGCCAGCGAGTGCGCGGTCCAGAAGGCAGGCTCCGGCCTCAGAAGCGCGATCAGGCTCTGGGCGGCGAAAGCGAGCGCGGCGGAACCGGCAATCAGGGCCGGCGGCAGGGCGAAGGCGCGCCAGTCTGGGCGCCGCCAGTCCGAAGCGCGCGCCGGGCGCATCACCAGGAGCGCCGAAACGCCGAAGGCGAGGCCAAGCAGAAGGAGGGCGATGGTCGCAGGCAGGGTCACGAACAGCCGCGAGCCGATGTCGGCATAGACGATCTCGCCTTCGTCGCCATCCGAGGCGGCGCGGTCGCTGGCGATGAAGGCCCGTGCGGCGCCCAGCGCCTGGTCACCCATGTGCTGGACGCTGCGCGGATCCAGCATGGCGAGGCTGTCGCGCTCGGTGTGGTAGAAGGCGAGGCCGTCTGAAATGGCGATGTTGACGCCTCGCCACCCCTGCCGAAGATAGACGGTCAGGTCGGTCGCGTTTGGCATCAGACCGTAGACCGCCGACATCAGCGAGTTTGCCAGCGGGCGGACAGCGCCCTTCGACCAGTCGGTGACGACGCCGGAATTCGGGTGGCTGGTTTCGAACATCATCGCCGGACCGCGCACGCCTCGCGCTTCGAGGTTGATGAAGGTCCCGATCAATTCGCCATGACGCGGCTGGTCGCTGAAAAGCTGGGCGCCCAGCAGCGCCGTCTCCTCTCCGTCGGTGAAGAGGAACAGCACGGGCCGCGAGGGCGGCGTCTGCTTCAGCAGGTGGGCGACTTCAAGCCAGACGGCGATCCCGATGCCGTCGTCGGCGGCCCCGGGGCTTGCATCGACGCTGTCATAGTGAGCGGTAAGGACAAGGGTGGGCGGTTTCGGTCGGCCGGCGACCATGCTGGGTCCCGGACCGGCGTCGAACGCGATGTTGCGGACGCGGGCGCAGCGCATCGCGGCGCCGGAATTCAAGGCCCGGCAGGCGGTCGCGTCGTCAAGTCTCGCCTCGTAGCCGAGCGCCTGGATTTCCCGCAGCAGCCGCTCCCGCATGAGGTCCAGCGCGTCGCTGTCGACGGGATGTGGCGCGCCGTCGCCCAATATCCGCGAGAGGCGCTCGATCGCCCGGGCCGTGTCGAATTCGCCGTGTCGGGGCGTTGCGCGGACCGGATCAAGACCGAGCGGCGCGGCGCGAAGCAAGAACGCCAGGAACAGCGCGGAAAAAACCGCGAGCGGCCTCCCCGCCGCCCACCAGCTTTCCCTGCCCAACATCGCGTGCTCCCGGTTCCCCGCCGGGAGAATGACCACGGAGCGTCGGCGCGGCAAGCGGAGCCCGGGGTCGATTTCGCTCTTACGGGGCCGGGCGGCGAGGTTCGGGGGGCGGTCGCGCGAGGCGGCGCACGACCAGCACGGCGGCGAAGGCCCAGGTCAGGGTCGCTGCGGCGAGTGCAGGCGAGGCGGACAGCTCGAACACCAGCAGCGCTGCGGGTATGGGCGCATCGAGCAGCACCGCCAGCGCAACGCCCATCCCGAGGACGCCGAAGAAGGCTTGTCCGGCGAATGCCTGGTCGGTGAGAAAACCGACGCCAAGACCGCATGCGCCGCCGACCATGCCGCCCAGAAAAAGCGTCGGGGCGATGGCGCCTCCGCCCCAGCGAAACGAAAAGGTGAGCGCTGCAGCCGCAGCCTTGGCGAGCGCCAGGCCGAGCATCAGGCCCAGACCAAGACCGGCGCCCGGACCGCCGGCGCCAAGTCCGGCCGAGAGCGTTGCATATCCGACACCCAGGGCGCGGGGTACGGCCAGGGCGAGGAGGCCGAGGGCGACGCCGCCGATTGCGGGCAGGATCCAGACGGGCATGCGCAGGCGGCCGGCCAGAGCCGCGATCTTCGGCGGCGCCATCCGCCAAAGCATGAGCGCAGCCCATGCCGTCGGCGCGACGATGGCGGCGACAAGGGGCGCGGCGAACTGGAAGAAGATCGGGGTCTCGCCGATTGCCGGCAGCGCGATCGCGGGACGTCCTTCGAACGCCCAAAGCGCGATCAGCCAGCCGACCAAGGACGTCAGCATGAGCGGCCCGAGCGAGACGAGACGGACGCGCGGCAGCAGGAGTTCGCGGGCGAGGAACATCGCCGCGATGGGCGCGTGAAGCGCGCCGGCGAGAGCGGCTGCGACGCCCATTCCGAGCAGCAAGCGGCGGTCGGCGAGATCGAGCCCCAGCAGGCGTCCGGGAAGCATGGCGACGCTCGCGCCAAGATGCGCCGCAGGTTCCTCGCGTCCGGCGGCGCCGCCCGCGCCAAGCGAGACGATGACGGCCAGGATCGACAGGAAACTGTCGCGAAGGGCGAGGGTCGTCGCGCGGAGCGGCCCGCGCAGCAGACGGGCGGCAAAGACGTCGCCCAGCCCGAATGGGTGCGGCGCCGGGCCCCAGCCCTGCGAGACGCCGACGCGCAAAAGGAGGGAGACAAGGGCGCCTCCGACAACTGGCGGGATCATCCTCGCCTGCCAGGACAGGCTGGCTGGCAAACGCCCGCCCGCCGCGCCCCAGAACACGAACTCGCCATAGGCGACCAGCGTTCGCAGGATGACGACGAGAAGGCCGACCGACGCCCCGACCAGAACGGCGAGCGCCCAGATACGGTAATCGTTCGGACGCGGACGGCTAACCGCCTCTCCGGAAACTCGCACCAAGGCGCCTGACATGGGCGGAGGTTCTGGCGTTCGATGCGCGTGGGTCAAGCGCCGCGATGCCGGGCCAGCGCTAATTTTTGGTAAGGCGGGACCGGGCGGGATGACCGCAGCGGGTGGACAGGGGCGACGCTCCAAATCAGACGTGTAGAGCACCCTGCGTCCAAGCGCACGCAGCTTGCTCTAGCCGCGCAGCTGGCGCGGCCCGGATCAACCAGCCCAAACCTGAAACGGTTGAGAGCGACGGGTTGATCTATTTCAGGATTCCAAGGCAACTCATCTGCGCCCGATATGACGCAAGTCGCCTCAGCCCCGGAAGGCAAAATGATGCGCGCTGCCTTGAAGATAGTCGTGGCGATCGCGCTGACGTTCTCTTCAGCGTGCGCCTTGCCGCGTGTCGGCGAAGACGCTGCGGCGCCTCACTATCTCTATCTTGGAGCGTCCAGCGTGTTCTCGATCCCAGCGGGGGGCGGGACCCCGACGACGCTGGTCTCGCAGGCGCTGGGGCGCGGCTTCGTCAATGACGGCATCGCCCTCGACCGGGCGCGAGGGCACATCTACTGGACAAACATGGGCAGCGCCGCCGGGGATGACGGCACGATCATGCGCGCCGATCGCGACGGGACGAATGTTGTCACCATCGTGCCGCCGGGCGGCGCCTTCACGCCCAAGCAGCTGAAGATCGACGAGCGGGCCGGCAAGCTCTACTGGTCGGATCGCGAGGGCATGGCGATCATGCGGGCCGATCTCGACGGCGCCAACATCGAGACCCTGGTCTCGACCGGCGATCCGGCAGTTCACGAAGGCGAGGAGGCGCGCTGGTGCGTGGGCATCGCCCTCGATGTCGAACGCCGCCAAGTCTACTGGACACAGAAGGGTGGCGAAAACGCCGGCGAGGGCATGATCCGGCGCGCTTCGATGACGATGCCGGCGGGGGCCACGGCTTCGAACCGCCGGGACATCGAGACGCTGTTCTCGCGCCTGCCGGAACCCATTGATCTGGACCTCGATCTTTCGTCGCGGACAATCTACTGGACCGACCGGGGCGACAATACCGTATCGCGAGCGCCAATGGATCCGCCGCGCGGTTTCGATCCGGCCAAGAGGCTGGACCAGCAAGTCCTCGTGCGGGGGCTGAATGAGGCGATCGGGGTCGCGCTGGACCTGAAGCGTGGCCGGATGGCCTACACCTCGCTTGGAGGGGAGGTCGGCGATGCGGCGCTGGACGGGTCCGGCGCGCGGATGCTGGCGACGGGGCAGGGCCTCCTCACCGGGATCATGCTGGTGGAGTGACGCCTATCGTATCGTCAAGCAACTCCGTGGTAGCAGAGACCTATCCGAAGCTTCAACACAGGCGGAATTGTGCAAAGACTTTTCATCGTCATACCGGTCTATGCGCTGGTGGTGATCTTCCTGCCGCAGATGGAGGGGTTCCAGACGCTGATGGAACCGCTGATGCGCATCCATCCCGACGTCGCGATCACCGCCTCGGTGATAGCCGGGATTATCGCCGTGGCGGCGATATGGGGCACGCGCAAATTCGGGCTGGCCGGGCTGGCGGGGCGGCCTCGCGTCGCCGAGGTCATCGGGTCAGGGTTTGTCGGCATCATCATCGCGGCGATCTTCGACGTTTTTCAGCGACTGTCCGGCTCACCCACCAATATCGTGTCGCTGATCCTGCTGCCGCTGGCCTTCATGGCGGCCGAGGCGGTGTTTCTGACAATTCAGTGGAGGTTGGCCAAGCGCGAGGATTGAGCGGGCTTCAATAGTAGGTCTGAAGGGCCGCCGCGTCGTAGTCCTTGAGTTCTTGGAGCCGGCCCGACTTGACCTTGTGGACCCATTCCGGGTCCTGGAGGATGGCTCGGCCGACAGCGACGAGATCATACTCGCCCTTGTCGAGGCGGGCGATGGCGTCGTCGAAATTGCCCGCCTTGGAGCCCTCGCCGCGGAAGGCGCCGGTGAACTCCGACGTCAGGCCGACCGAGCCGACGCTGATGGTTGGCAGGCCGGTGAGCTTCTTGGCCCAGCCGGCGAAATTGAGGCCCTTCTCGCCGTCGATCTCTGGAAACTCCGCCTCCCAGATGCGGCGCTGCGAGCAGTGGATCATGTCGACGCCGGCCTCGACCAGTACGTCGAGCCAGCGTTCCATCTCCTGCGGGGTCGTCGCCACCCTGGCGTTGTAATCGACCGATTTCCACTGCGAGATGCGGATGATGATCGGCAGGTCCCCGACGGCGGCGCGACATCGGCGAATCGCCTCGGCGGCGAATTCGGCGCGCTTCTCGATGGAGCCGCCAAAGCGGTCGGTGCGCTGGTTGGTGACCGACCAGAAGAACTCGTCGATCAGATAGGCGTGCGCCCCGTGGAGTTCGATGCAGTCGAAGCCCAGGCGCCTCGCGTCGGCGGCGGCGTCGGCATAGGCCTGAGCCATATCGAGAACCTCGGCTTCCGAGGGTTCCTCGGCGATCTTCTTGCCGGTAAGGGTGACGCCGGAAGGTCCGTCGGATGGCGCATCGGGGAAGTGGCCGGTGCCGGGCTTGCGGCTCATGCCCTGGTGCCAGATCTGCGGACCCATCTTGCCGCCCGCCGCGTGAACGGCGTCGATGACGCGTTTCCAGCCGGCGAGCGACTCATCGCCCCAGAAGAGCGGGATGGCGGCGTCGTTGGAGGCGCCCTTGCGGCGGGTCAGCGTGCCTTCGGACAGAATGAGGCCGACATCGCCCTCGGCGCGGCGCCGGTAGTAGGCGACGTTCTCGTCATTCGGAAAGGCCCCCGGCGAGCGCGAGCGCGTCATCGGCGCCATGACGATCCGGTTTTTCAGCTCCAGCCCGCGCACCTTGAACGGCCTGAACAGCGGAGCAGTGTCGGTCATGGCGGATTCCGGGGCGAGTGTGAACGTTAGAGCATCCTTCAATCAAACTGATCCGTTTGATCGAAGAAAGATGCCCGAACTCCAAAGTGCAGAGCAACTTGTCTGCATCCATGCGGACGCACGTGGCTCAGGCTCACATGGCGGGCAAGGCGTTTGGCGTCAAGCGGCGCTCGAAACGCCAAACCAGAGCAGCCGTAGAAAGTTGCTCTGGATTCATCGGTGTAGAGACTGATTCAACGATCGACCTGATAGAGGCCGATCGCATCAGGCTCTAATGCGGCGTCAGCGGTGCAGGCTGCTCTTGTTCGATGGCCGCCGCCTCTGTCGCGCCGCCATCCGGCAGAAGCAGGAAAGCCAGCAGTGGCGCGGCGAGGATCGCCGCGAACATCAGCAGGGTCGCACGGGTCGATAGCGAGGGCATTCGCATGAGCTCGGCCTCGGCTTCGGCCGGAACGCTGCGCCCGGCCGACTGCCCCACCAGCAACTTCAATGCCATTTGGGGCGGCCATCATGGCGGAACCAAGGGCAGGCAGAGCTCCGCTCACTTATCATTGCATCAAGTTAACAAACAAGTATCAGAGCGGCGCGCTTCCTCGCCTCAGGCGAGCGGCGGCTCGTCCTTCGTGGACTCCACGGTCGTCGAACCGCCGTTCTGGGTGTGGCCCTCGCGCCATGCGCGATGCTGATCCTTCGTCTGTTCGGCCATGTGCTCGACGCCGGTGACGTTCTCGCCGTCCCGCACGAAGGCGCGATCGTGCGGCTGGGCCATACCGTCCTCGCCAGGATCCTCAAGATCATTGTGGGAGGTCTGGACTTCGGTGACGCCGATGGCCGGTGCAGGATAGGAGTCGCGGCCTCCCGGACGGTGAATATCGGTGTCCGACGGATCGCTCATGGCCGGGCTTTTCCGGACGGGGTTCGCCGGCGTCGGGCTTGCGCCGGCAGGGTCGAAAGGGGTTCTGGCCACGCTGTCCTCGCTGGTGACGACCGCTGCGCGGTCTCCAGCTCAACGGATCGGACGAACCGGAGTTGCGTAGCGATCGCGGACGGCGCCGCCCATCGTTCAGTCTCTCGTCAGGGGACCTGTTTCCGGCTCGCGTCTAGCGCCGTCCAGCTTGCGGTCCTCGGCCGAGCGCTGTTTTTCCTGCAGGGTCTTCTCGCTCTTGCCGAGGCCGAAAATCACTCGGTTGGAGGCGGCGGCCGCAGCCTTCGATGCGCGGTCGCGCTGTTTGCGGCGGTCGTTGAGATTGACGATGTCGCCCATCAAGGTCTCCTGGCGCCTCCGCAGTCATGCAGCGCGGGGCGCATCCTTGGCGTAAGAAGCCTTCAGGGCCGGGCGCGCATTGCAGCGCGCCAGATACTCATCCATCACCTTGCCGGTCGGCAACATCTGGCGCGCCCAGGCGCCCATGCTGGCCACAAGAATGTCGACGCCGGAAAACTTCTGGCCCAGCAGGTAGGGACCTGTCTTCAGGGCGTCGAGAAGGCGCCGGTCGAGTTCGGCGCGCCCGCGGAAGGTGCGAATGAGCGCCGGGTGATCGCCCAGGCCCGCGAACTCGAAGGACACGACGGGTTCGACGACGCCGGAATAGTAGAACAGCCAGGTGAGATATTCCCCACGCCGCGGATCTCCGGGCAGGGGGCCAAGGCCCGCCTCGGGGTAGAGGTCCGTCAGGTAAAGTACAATGGCGGCGGACTCGGTGATCACCTGGTCACGGTCGACCAGGGCCGGCACTTTCTTGTCGGGATGGGGATTGTTCTCGTCTTCGCCGCCGGAGCCGTCCATCCGCGCGATGCTGGTATAGCTGATCTCGCAGTCGGCCCCGAGTTCTTCCAGCAGCCAGAGGATACGCGTCGAGCGCGATTGCGGCGCATGGTGCAGTTTAAGCATTGCAGAGCCTCCAGGTGCATCGAGGCTAGTTGAACGAGTTGGCGGGGGCAATCGCGATGTTGGCCGCGAATGCCGCATCACGGCGCAGGCCTAAAACCGAATCCGGTTCAAGGCGGGTTGAGCGCTATCTTCCCGCTTTCCTGCCGGTCACGCGGGCGCCGGAGAGAATGCCCTTGAGCGCATAGTTTCCCTCATGGCAGGCGAATTCATAGACCGGCCCAGAGGAGGGAAAGAAGGTCATCTCGCCGCGCCAGGGCTGGGTGTAGAAGGTCGGGTCCTCAACCGTGAACTCATAG
Organism: Alphaproteobacteria bacterium; assembly: GCA_034439955.1. Classification (GTDB taxonomy): domain Bacteria; phylum Pseudomonadota; class Alphaproteobacteria; order Caulobacterales; family Hyphomonadaceae; genus UBA7672. The sequence goes on along the minus strand of JAWXBJ010000083.1, from coordinate 1,293 downwards.
AGGATTTCCGAGGGACCGGTGCGCGTGAAGCGCTCGGTGACACTGCCCGCGCCGGACAGGAAGACAGGCTCATAGGAGGCGTGATCGGTCTTCCAGTTGCGTGTTTCCACCACCAGGGTGTCGCCGTCCCAGCGTCCGACCGAATCGCCCAGCCATTGCTGAAGCGGGCCGGGCTTGTGCCCTTCTCCGACGCGGACAATGCGTGCGTCGTGCATCATCTCGACATTGATCATGATGTTCCCGGGCGTCTGCACGATCTGATAGGTATTGTTGTAGATGTTGTTCAGCATGGGCGGGCCGCCCGATCCCCGGCTGCCGACGAGACACCGGTCGGCCGGGTTCATCCCTTCGGGGCCGTCCTCGTTGCGCTTCGCGGTGATGGCGGCGATGCGTTTCCGGCCTTCCTCCGATACCGGGATGCGTCCGTTCGCCGGCTCGACGATCCACGACGAGCGCGCTTCGCCCTTGACGCGACCGACGCGGTCGCCGCGATCCAGCCAGAAGGCGTTGTAGCCGCCGATGGCGCCGCCCGATTGCGGCGCACCCTCTTCGGGATTGGTCGGTCCGTTGGCCGCAGCCTCCTGGGCCGCCCGCGAACGCTCCATGCGTGTCGCCTGGTCCGGCGAGAGCGACAGCGGCAGCGAGGCGTCGCCCCGTTCGAGGAGGGTGATGCTGGAATTCGTCCAGACGCCCTGCAGATCGGGGCGGCCATCCGGTGTGCGGGGCGTCGTCCAGCCCGGGGCGGGCTGGGCCAAGGCGCCGCATAGCGGTCCCGCAGCGAGGCCGAGGGCGACAAAGAAAGATATCAGGGGCCGTGTGTTGGTCATGGGAACATCTCCTCGCCGGTCATTTGTCTATCTACCGCCGCGTACCGTCCCGCGTACACCTTCCGCGCGCTTTGGGCCGCGCACTTTGGGAGTCGGCGGAAAAAGCGTGGCCAGTTCGTGGGCGATCACGAACAGAAATCGCGCAGAGCGACTTTGAGGCAACACAAAACCTGGTTGGCATGACGCTCCTTTGGGCGAAACTGCTCAAGTTCCGTACAGGAAACCATGTTTTCATTTCTCGGTGACGATGAAATGACGCGTCTCTATGGTGCGCCGCAGCACAGAAGTCATAATCCCGAATTGCGATAACATAAATTCGCGTCGGGCGGCCATAACCATGGTTCCGCCCTGGAGGCGTATGTATTTCTCAAAATCAAATGACAATATCTGATCAATTATCGCGATTTATACCATGATCGTGCTTCTCAATCTGTACATAAGCTCTCCAGACAGCCCAGCATGACCT
>JAWXBJ010000082.1:0-31606 GCA_034439955.1 Alphaproteobacteria bacterium | reverse complement strand
TCTAGCCGGAAACGCTGGCCCATCGACACGCCGAGCGCGAGGGCGAGATCGGCAAGCTCCTTGTTGCCGGACAGCTTCTCGTCGCCAGCGCTGGCGACGTTGAGGATCTTGCCGCGCAGGGGCAGGATCGCCTGCGTCTGCCGGTCGCGCGCCTGCTTGGCCGAACCGCCGGCCGAATCGCCCTCCACAAGAAAGATTTCCGTGCCCTGCGCCGAGGCGTCCGAACAGTCCGCGAGCTTGCCCGGCAGGCGCAGCTTGCGCGTCGCCGACTGCCGTGAGACTTCCCTGTCCTTGCGCCGCTTCATGCGGTCGTCGGCCTGACCGATCGCCCAGTCGAGCAGCCGCGTGGCTTCCCTCGGCGAAGCCGTTAGCCAGTGGTCGAAGCGGTCGCGCATGGCGTTCTCGGTGATCCGGAACGCGTCGTTGGTGGAAAGTTTCTCCTTTGTCTGCCCCACGAACTCCGGATTGCGGATGAAGATGGACAGCAGCGCGCCAGCGGTTCCCAGCACATCCTCGGCAGTGATGAGGGTCGCCTTCTTGACGTTGGTCATCTCGCCATACGCCCTGAGCGCCTTGGTGAGTGCTGAGCGCATTCCGGCCTCGTGCGTACCGCCTTCCGGAGTCGGGATCGTGTTGCAGTAGGAGCGCGTGAAGCCGTCGGCCTCGCCAAAGCCGTTGCCGCTCCAGGTGATCGCCCATTCGACGGCGGCGCCCGCGTCCATCTCGACCCGGCCGGTGAAGGGCGCCGTCAGCACCAGTTCGACATCCGCGGCCATCTCGACCAGCATGTCGGCAAGGCCGTTGGGATAGCTCAGCACCGCCTCGGCGGGCGTCTTGTCATCATGTTCGAGAAGGCTCGGATCGCACGACCAGCGGATTTCCGCCGCCCGGCTGAGATAGGCTTTCGATCGCGCCATCGCATAAAGGCGCGCCGGTCTGAAATGCAGCTTGTCGCCAAAGATCTGCGGATCCGGCCGGAAGCGGATCGTCGTGCCCCGCCGGTTGGGCGCGGCGCCCTTGATCGCAAGCTTGCTCGTGGGCTTGCCGCGCGAAAACGTCTGTCCATAGAGCTTGCGGTCGCGCGCCACCTCGACCTCGACCGTTTCGGACAGGGCGTTCACCACCGATATGCCGACGCCGTGGAGGCCGCCGGCTGTCTGGTAGGACTTGTTCGAGAATTTGCCGCCCGAATGCAGCATCGTCATGATGACTTCGAGCGCCGACTTTCCCGGATATTTCGGGTGCGGATCGACCGGAATTCCCCGCCCGTCGTCGCGTACCGACAGAAAACCATCCGCATCGAGCCGCACGTCGATGCGCGAGGCGTGCCCGGCCACCGCCTCGTCAACCGCGTTATCCAGGGTTTCCGCGAAGAGATGGTGATAGGCCCGCTCGTCCGTGCCGCCGATATACATGCCCGGACGCTTGCGGACCGGTTCGAGACCTTCAAGGACCTCGATGTCCTTGGCGGTATAGCCAACGGAACTCGGCTTGTCCTCGAACAGGCGCACCGGATTAGTCTTGGCCATGGATGTCCTGCTGGTCGAATCGGAAACTGAACCGTCGTGAGGTGGTAACCCGGCGACTCTAGCAGAGACAGCCGGGCGCGGTTACAGACGAGTTAAAATCTGTTTGGGCCTGCCTACAGGCGCGCTTGAGGCGGTTCGGTGTTCCGGGTTGGCGCCTAGAAAATCCCAAGGAACTTCGGCTTCAACGCCTTGCAGCCGGCAACCTGGCTTTCGTAGCGCGTCGCCTGCGTCTGGACACGGTTGGCCGTCTCGACCAGCCAGGCCTTGTTGCGGTAGCTGCCGTTCAGATAGCCGCCCTGGCCTTCGTGATAAGCGAGGTAGTGCGCTTTGTAGTTGTACTGATGGACGCCGGTCCTCTTGCCGGTGGCGTTGACGTACCAGCCGATGAAATCGACCGAATCCCGGAAGCTGTGGCGGTCGGCGCCGCCATTGCCGGTTTCGCGCTTGTACTCTTCCCACGTGGTCTCCAGCGCCTGCGAATAGCCATAGGCGGAGGATGGGCGATCTCCTTGGAGCAGGCCGAACAGCTTGCGCTCGCCGCGATCCGGCCGCGCCTTGGCGTCGAAACTGGATTCCTGCTTGATGATGGCAAGCTGTAGCCCGATGGGCGCGCCCCAGTCCTTGGCGGAAGCTCGCAACGCCTTGTACCAGCTCCTGTTGTCCTTGAGCATGACGCAGGCGTCAGCAATCTCGTGAGACTCGAGTTTAGGCGGGGAAGCGCAACCCGCCGCCGTTGCATAGGCCACGAATACGGCGGAGGCGGCGACACGTCGAAGCATCGCCGCCTTTTAGCCGAACTTGGTTAATCGTGCTTTAGCCGTTGGCAGTTGCCGTGGCGAATTTGCTCGCCTTGAAACTAAGCTGTTTGAAGGCGGGCGGGTCTGCGCGTGTCTAGGCCTTGTAATACATGTCGAACTCGGCCGGATGCGGATGCATGTCCACGCGCATCACGTCCTCCATCTTCAGGTCGATGTAGGCATCGATGAAATCGTCGTCCATCACGCCGCCCTTCTTGAGGAAGTCGCGGTCGCCATCGAGGTTTTCCAGCGCCTGGCGGAGCGAGCCGCAGACGGTGGGGATATCCTTCAGCTCTTCCGGCGGCAGGGCGTAGAGATCCTTGTCCATCGATGGGCCGGGATCGATCTTGTTCTCGATGCCATCGAGGCCCGCCATCATCAGCGCCGTGAACGTCAGATAGGGATTGGACGCGGGGTCGGGGAACCGCACCTCGATTCGCTTGCCCTTGGGGCCAGGCGCCCACGGAATGCGTACAGAAGCCGACCGGTTGCGCGCCGAATAGGCCAGGAGCACGGGCGCCTCGTAGCCGGGCACCAGTCGCTTGTAGGAATTGGTGGTCGCATTCGAAAACGCGTTGACCGCCTTGGCGTGCTTGATGATGCCGCCAATGTACCAGAGGCACATCTGCGACAGGTCGGCGTAGCGGTCGCCCGCGAACAGCGGATTGCCGTCCTTCCAGATCGACTGGTGGACGTGCATGCCGGACCCATTGTCCTTGTAGTACGGCTTCGGCATGAAGGTCGCGGTCTTGCCGTAGGACTGCGCGACATTGTGCACGATGTATTTGTAGAGCTGCATGTTGTCGGCCATCTGCACCAGCGTGTTGAACCGCATCCCCAGCTCGTGCTGGGCCGGCGCGACTTCGTGGTGATGTTTTTCCGGCTGCAGACCCATCTCCTGCATGACGGTCAGCATTTCCGACCGCATGTCCTGAAGGCTGTCGATTGGCGGCACTGGGAAATACCCGCCCTTGGGTCCGGGCCGGTGACCCATGTTTCCGCCTTCATAGTGGCGGCCGGTGTTGGCGGGGAGTTCGGGATCGTCGAACTCATAGCCGGTCTTGGTCGGGTCGGTGCTCCACTTGACGTCGTTGAACACGAAGAACTCGGCTTCCGGGCCGAAATAGGCGGTGTCGCCATGGCCGGCCGACTTCAAATAGAGTTCGGCCTTCTTGGCGGTCATGCGCGGATCGCGATTGTAGGGCGTGTTGTCGTTGGGATTGAGGATGTCGCACATGAGCGCCAGCGTTGTCTGCTGGAAGAAGGGATCGATGCGCGCCGAGGAGGGGTCTGGCATCAGCAGCATGTCGGACTCGTTGATGGCCTTCCAGCCTGCGATCGAGGATCCGTCGAACATGGTGCCATCGATGAACAAATCCTTGTCCACCATCGAGAGGTCGAACGTCACATGCTGAAGCTTCCCGCGCATGTCGGTGAAGCGAAGGTCCACGAACTGGACGTCCTTCTCCTTGATCATCTTGAAGATATCGTCTGACACTTTCGCTATCCCTCCGTTCGACCAGGTCCTTGGGGGACTGGGTCTGCCCTGAAATGAATGTATCTAAATTGCCGTGTCGCCCGTTTCGCCGGTGCGGATGCGGATCACCTCCGACACCTCCGACACAAAAATCTTGCCGTCGCCGATCTTGCCCGTCTGGGCCGCCTTGGTGATCGCCGCAAGCGCCGCCTCGAGCTGCGAATCGCTGCAGACGACCTCGATCTTCAGCTTGGGCAGGAAGTCCACGATGTATTCCGCGCCTCGATAAAGCTCGGTGTGGCCGCGCTGGCGGCCAAATCCCTTAGCCTCGATTACCGTCATGCCCTGCAGCCCGACGGTGTGAAGCGCCTCCTTTACTTCGTCGAGCTTGAACGGCTTTATAATCGCCTCGATTTTTTTCATGTGCACGGTTCCTGAACGCGCCCAATCCCGACCCGAAGGTGCGCACGCCTCTATGCGCGATCCCTCCGGTAGCGAGTAGGGAGGCTGAGCGAAAGACGCCCAGCGGGGGAATGGACGCCTGTTTTTTGGGCGACCGTGCTCAAGAATACGGCAGTCGGTCTCGCGATGCGCCGGACACGGGAGACGGAATGATCTATCTGATCCGCCACGCAGAACCGTCTGCCGGATGGGGCGACCATCTTGATCCAGGTTTGAGCGAATTGGGCGCGCGCCAGGCCAGCGCCGCGTCCCTGGCGCTCACCGAAGCGGGCGCAAAGCGGGCCGTGACCTCGCCGCTCGCCCGCTGCCGCGAGACCGCTCGCACCTTCGAGAAACAGATCGAAACCCATGCCCGGATAGACCCGGCCATCGGAGAAATACGCACGCCGGCGGGGATTGCCGACCGTCCGGCCTGGCTCCGCACGATTATGGCGGGAAATTGGGGCGAGGCTGGCGAAGGGCTCGAAACGTGGCGCACCGAAACGCTGATGGCGGTCGAACGCTGCGCGCCAGACACGGCGATATTCTCCCACTTCGTCGCCATCAACGCGATCGTGGGTCTGCTCGCGGGAGACGACCGCGTGCTGATCTTTAGGCCGGCGCATTGTTCGATCACGAGGCTGGAGCGCCGGGCCGGCCGTCTCGTGGTGGCGCAGCGGGGAGAGGAAGGGGCGGCTGTCTTGCTTTAGGCGCCCTCCGGTTGACGATCCGCTCGCTTTTCGACGCCCCGGGGCGGGATCGAACTCTGAAACCCGCTTGAACCAGCGCTGTCTTGGGGCTTTATCGGCAGGCTGCGTGCGGATGTGGCGAAACTGGTAGACGCGCGGGATTTAGGTTCCCGTGGGGCGACTCGTGCAGGTTCAAGTCCTGTCATCCGCACCAGGGATCGCCCCTTGCAGGCGCATAGACAGGCGCGGTTCGCCCATGCAATAAGCGCCGCTCGCCTCGCCGCCCCCGGGTCGGCGAGGGTCCAGCCATTCAAGCTATCGGGTCCCCGTGATGAACGTCGTCGAGACGAAATCGGAAGGTCTGTCGCGGGAGTACAAAGTCTCCGTGCCGGCCGCCGACCTTGCCGCCAAGCTGAGCGCCAAGATCGACGAGATCCGTCCGAAGGTGCAGCTCAAGGGCTTCCGCCCCGGCAAGGTGCCGACTTCGCACATACGCAAGCTCTACGGCAAATCCTTGATGGGCGAAATCCTCGAATCCACGCTCCAGGAAACCAGCCAGCAGGCGCTTTCGGAACAATCCCTGCGTCCGGCCGCCCAGCCGACCATCCATCTCGACGCCCCGGCCGACAAGGTAGTGTCTGGCGAGGCCGATCTTGAGTTCCATATGCAGGTCGAGGTCATGCCTGACTTCGAGCCCGCCGACGTGGCTGAACTGGCGGTCGAGCGCATGGTGGTGACGGCCACCGACGAGGAAGTCCAGGAAGCGCTGGGCCGCATTGCCGCCAGCAACAAGACCTATGACGTTCGCGAAGACGGCGCCCCCGCCGAGACGGGTGACGCCGTGGTCGTCGATTTCGCGGGAAAGATCGACGATGAGCCATTCGATGGCGGCTCGGCCGAGGGCCAGACCATCGTGCTTGGCGATGGGCGCTTCATCGCCGGGTTTGAGGACCAGCTGATTGGCGCCAGGGCCGGCGACGATGTCGAGGTCAATGTGACCTTTCCAGATGCCTATCCGGTCGATGCGCTGAAGGGCAAGGCGGCGGTGTTTGCCGTAAAGGTGAAGGAGGTGAAAGCCCCCAGAACGCCCGGGATCGACGAAGAGTTCGCTAAGGGTCTGGGCTTCGACGACCTGGAGGGCCTCACGGCGGCCATGAAGGGTCAGCTCGATGGCGAGTTGGGCCAGGCTTCCCGTCAACAGGTCAAGCGCAGCCTGCTCGACGCCCTGGACGGCAAGCACGCCTTCGATCTGCCGCCAATGATGGTGAAAGCCGAATTCGAACAGATCTGGTCGCAGCTCGAAGAGGAGCGCAAAGCCGATCGCCTGTCAGAGGAAGACAAGGGTAAGACCGACGACGAACTGAAGGCCGAGTATCGCGCCATTGCCGAGCGTCGGGTTCGTTTGGGTCTTGTGCTGGCCGAAATCGGCCGGCGCGCAAAAATCGACATCACCAATGAGGAAGTTGTCGGGGCCTTGCGTCAGGAAGCCGCGCGCTATCCGGGACAGGAGAAGGAAGTCATCGACTTTTACCGCAAGAATCCCGGCGCCCTCGCGCAGCTCCGCGCCCCGATCTACGAGGAAAAGGTGGTCGATTACATCCTCGCGCACGCGCAGGTCACCGAAAAGCCGGTGACCCGTGAAGAGCTGATGAAGGAAGTCGGAGACGAGTAAGTCGCGTACCGCTCGCGTTCGGGTTGTGCGTAACTTGACACGTCCAGAACGGGGGGCTTGCGTGAGGGGCTCCGCGTTCGGATATATCGTGACCGAGCCCTGAGTCTCGCGCGAGACCTCTGGCGGCTATCAGCAGAAGAAAAGACAAGATGGAAGATCCCATAACGAAGGCGATGAACCTCGTGCCGATGGTCGTCGAACAGACGAGCCGGGGGGAGCGTGCCTACGACATCTTTTCCCGTCTTCTGAAAGACCGTATCATCTTTGTGACCGGCCCGATCGAGGACGGACTCGCCAGCCTGATAACCGCCCAGCTGCTCTTCCTGGAGTCCGAGAACCCCAAGAAAGAGATCGCGATGTACATCAATTCGCCGGGCGGGGTCGTCTCCTCCGGCCTCGCGATCTACGACACGATGCAGTACATCCGGAGCCCGGTTTCCACGGCCTGCATCGGTATGGCGGCCTCGATGGCGACGCTCTTGCTCGCGGCTGGAGAAAAGGGAATGCGGTTCTCGACCCCTAATTCCCGTATTCTGGTTCATCAGCCCTCAGGCGGTTTCCGCGGCGTGGCCAGCGACATTGAGCGGCACGCCGTCGATATTCTGGCGATGAAACGCCGGCTGAACGAAATCTACGTGAAGCACACCGGACAACCCTACGCCACGATCGAGAAGACGCTGGACCGTGATTCGTTCATGACCGCCGACGAAGCGCTGGCCTTCGGGATTGTCGACAAGGTCTTCGAAAAGCGGGCCTCCCCCCCGGAGTGACGGGCAGATTTCCGCAGCGTCGCGGCTTGCGGCGCTGTTGCTGCTATGGTCGAATTGTCATGCCCTTGAACCTATCGGAAACGATTGGAATATAGGGTTTACGGCTTGCGGGTTGCGGACCTCACTTCTGCGGCGCGTCGAGCTCGAGCGTTTCCGAGGTATAGATGAGCAAGGCCACAACCAGCGGCGACAGCAAGAATACGCTCTATTGCTCGTTTTGCGGCAAGAGCCAGCACGAAGTCAAAAAGCTGATCGCCGGCCCAACAGTGTTCATCTGTGACGAATGCGTCGAACTCTGCATGGACATCATCCGTGAAGAGAGCAAGACCGCGCTCGTCAAGTCGCGCGACGGCGTGCCGACCCCGCGCGAGATCTGCGACGTGCTGGACGATTATGTGATCGGCCAGAACAAGGCCAAGCGGGTCCTGTCCGTCGCCGTCCACAATCATTACAAGCGCCTCAATCACGCGGCCAAGAACTCCGACGTCGAACTCTCGAAGTCGAACATCCTGCTGATTGGGCCGACTGGTTGCGGCAAGACCCTGCTGGCGCAGACTTTGGCGCGCATCATTGACGTTCCGTTCACCATGGCGGACGCAACGACGCTGACCGAGGCCGGCTATGTCGGCGAGGATGTCGAGAACATCATCCTAAAACTGCTGCAGGCGTCCGACTACAATGTTGAACGGGCGCAGCGGGGCATTGTATACATTGATGAAATCGACAAGATTTCGCGCAAGTCGGACAATCCGTCCATCACCCGCGATGTCTCGGGCGAGGGCGTCCAGCAGGCGCTGCTAAAAATCATGGAGGGCACCGTCGCCTCGGTCCCACCCCAGGGCGGTCGCAAGCACCCGCAGCAGGAATTCCTCCAGGTCGACACGACCAATATGCTGTTCATCTGCGGCGGCGCGTTTTCCGGCCTGGAGAAAGTTATCTCTGATCGCGGCCGCGGCACGTCCATTGGCTTTGGCGCCAACGTCATCGACCCCGAAGACCGCCGCACCGGCAAGGTTCTGGAGGAGTGCGAACCGGAGGATCTGGTGAAATTCGGCCTGATCCCGGAATTCATCGGACGTCTTCCAGTCATTGCGACCCTCGAAGACCTCGACGAGAAAGCCCTTATCGAAATTCTTACAGAACCGAAGAACGCCCTTCTCAAGCAGTATCAGCGGCTTTTCGAGATGGAGAATGTGACGCTTACCTTCAGCGACGATGCGCTTGCGGCCGTCGCGCGCCGGGCTATCGCCCGCAAGACGGGGGCGCGTGGCTTGCGTTCGATCATGGAGGGCATACTGCTCGACACCATGTTCGAGTTGCCCAACCTGCGCGGCGTCGAGGAGGTGGCGATCAACGCCGAAGTCGTGGACGGGCGGGCGCAACCTCTCTACGTCCACTCCTCCGAGGCCCGCGAGGCCGCTGACGCTTCGTAAGCTTGCGCCGGGCGGCGCTCTCCTCCGCCGCTTTTCCGGCGCGAGCCTTCAGACGCTGCGTCGCTTCGCGCAAACTGTTGATTTGGTCGATATCGGGTTGAAGCCAGACGCACGACAGGCCACCTTCCTATTCAGTAGATGACCGGCTGAGTCCCTGGCCGGCCTTCTTGCTGCTTCCCGTGCTTCAATGAAGGCGGCAGGCGGCGAAGAAAGGAGCACTAAATGGCTACCATCCTCCCCGTCCTTCCCCTGCGAGACATAGTAGTTTTCCCTCGTATGGTGGCGCCGCTCTTCGTGGGCCGCGACAAGTCCGTGAGGGCGCTTGAAGAAGTCGAGAAAGGCGGCGGAGAAATCCTGCTCGTCGCCCAGAGGGAAGCCGGCATCGACGATCCAGCTGAGGACGACCTGTATTCCGTCGGCGTTGTCGCGACGATCCTGCAGTTGTTGAAACTCCCAGACGGCACCGTGAAAGTGCTGGTCGAGGGCAAGAGCCGTGCGCGGCTGGAAAAGCTGATCGACCGCGGCGAATACTATGCTGCGGAACTGTCCCCGCTGGACGAGCCGGAGGCCGATGCCGATGAGTCGTCGGCCCTCATGCGGGCGGTGGTCGAGCAGTTTGACGGTTACGTAAAGCTCAACCGCAAGATTCCGGCCGAAACGGTCGGCACGGTCAGCGCCATCGCCGAACCCGGTCGCCTTTCGGACGCCGTCGCCGCCCAGCTTTCGATCAAGCTGGATGAAAAGCAGCAGCTGCTCGAACTCATCGACGTGACCGAGCGTCTCGAACGCGTCTTCCAGTTGATGGAGGGCGAAATCGGCATGCTGCAGATGGAGCGGAAGATCCGCAACCGCGTGAAGCGGCAGATGGAGAAGACGCAGCGCGAATACTATCTCAATGAGCAGATGAAGGCGATCCAGCGCGAGCTGGGCGACCAGGAACAGGGTGAACGCGACGAGATCGGCGAACTCGAGGAGAAGATCGCCAATACGCCGATGTCCGAGGAAGCTCGCGCCAAGGCCGAGCAGGAAGTCAAGAAACTGCGGCAGATGTCCCCCATGTCGGCGGAATCGACTGTGGTCCGGAACTACATTGACTGGCTGGTCTCCTTGCCATGGGCCAACAAGAAGCCGGTGACCAAGGATCTGCAGGTTGCGGAGGACGTGCTCGACGCCGACCATTATGGCCTCGAGAAGGTCAAGGAACGCATCCTCGAATATCTCGCAGTGCAAACCCGCACCGACAAACTGCGCGGCCCCATCCTGTGCCTCGTCGGCCCCCCGGGCGTTGGCAAGACCTCTCTGGGCAAGTCGATCGCGAGGGCGACCGGACGGGATTTCGTGCGCGTCTCACTTGGCGGTGTGCGAGATGAGGCCGAACTCCGCGGCCACCGGCGGACCTATATCGGATCGATGCCCGGCCGCATCGTCCAGTCGATGAAGAAGGCCAAGTCCGGCAATCCGCTCTTCTTGCTGGACGAGATCGACAAGCTGGGAATGGACTATCGTGGCGATCCATCCTCGGCCCTGCTGGAGGTCCTCGATCCCGAGCAGAATATCAGCTTCAACGACCATTATCTTGAAGTCGATTATGACTTGTCGGACGTGATGTTCATCACCACGGCCAACAGCCTCAACATGCCTCAACCGCTGCTCGACCGGATGGAGATCATCCGCATCGAGGGCTACACCGAGGACGAGAAGGTCGAGATCGCCAAGCGGCACCTCGTGCCGAAGGTGGTCGAGAACCATTCGCTCAAGGAAGGCGAATGGACCGTGGAGGACAGCGCCATCCGCGACCTCGTGCGCTACTACACCCGCGAGAGCGGGGTGCGGTCGCTCGAGCGTGAACTGGCCAAGCTCGCCCGCAAAGCGGTCCGCGAGATCGAGCTGAAGAAAGCCATAGCGGTCACTGTCGATGCCGATAATCTGGGCAAATATGCTGGGGTCCGCAAATTCCGCTATGGCATGGCGGATCGTGAGGACCAGATCGGCGTCGTCACCGGGCTTGCCTGGACGGAAGTCGGCGGCGAGTTGCTAACTATTGAAGCGGTGCAGATGCCCGGCCGCGGCCGCATGACCGTCACCGGCAATCTAAAGGACGTGATGAAGGAATCGATCTCCGCTGCCTCCAGTCTGGTCAAGTCGCGCTCCGTGCAGCTCGGCATCCGGCCGCCGGTCTTCGACAACACCGATATCCACGTTCATGTGCCAGAAGGCGCGACGCCGAAGGACGGTCCGTCTGCGGGCATCGGGATGACCGTCGCCATCGCGTCCGTCCTCACGGGCAATCCGGTGGCCAGGGATGTCGCGATGACGGGCGAGATCACGCTGCGCGGTCGCGTGTTGCCGATTGGCGGATTGAAGGAGAAACTCCTCGCAGCCCTCCGAGGCGGAATCAAGACGGTTTTGATTCCGGAAGAGAACGAGAAGGATCTCGCCGACCTCCCGGAAAGCGTCCGAACCGGGCTCAACATCGTGCCCGTCTCGACCATCGACCAGGTTCTGGCGCGCGCACTCGTTCGTCCGCTGACACCGGTATCCTGGACCGAGACCGACGAGGCCGCCTACCGCGCCGAACTTGGTCGCGGCGGCTCCAGCGCAGGCGGATCGGGCGAGGCTCCCCGCCCCCACTAAGGCAGGGACAGATCGAGCGAAAAGGCCCGCTGGTGACAGCGGGTCTTTTTGCTTGGCGCGCAGCCGTCTACGAGCGTGCCGACGCAAGTCGGGACCCGATTCCGCGCTCCGCAAAGCTCCTGTTGTTATCAATCCCGCCTGTCGTTGGGACGAGCGGTGCGGAGGTTACGCGGCCGCTTCGACCGCTCCAGCTTTCCGCCCACCCAGCCTGACCATCCGAGGCCGTTCGAACAGCGCCCTGAGCGGCGTACCTCGGATCGCCTGATGCATGGCAAGCGGCGCCAGCAGTGATACGACGAGGATCGTCGCGCATGCCCAGCCGACATCCGGGATCGCGTTCGACCCGGCCAGCAAGCGCTCCAGCGCCATCATCGGGAAGAAGAAGGCGAGGTAAATGACGATCGAGTTTCGTCCGCAGTAGCCAAGAAAGCCTGCGGCTCGCGCGCGGGAGAGCAGCACCGAAAGCTGAACCACTGCGAAGGCGCCCACAAGCCCCATCACCAGGCCGAGCACCGGCAGGCCGTGCACTTCGTTCGATGTCAGCTGGAAATTGACCATGGCCCAAACCGCCAGCATCGCAATCGTCAGCCTCGGCGTCTCGCGCACCCTGTCCGCCATCGCAAAGATCGCTTCCGACAATGCATAGCCCAGGAAGAAATAGACATAGTAGTCCATCAGCCGGTTGACCGCGAAGGACGGCGTGTCGATCCACTGCGCCTGATGCGCGATCTGCAGTCCGGCGGCGGCCGCCAACACGACGAGTTTGGGCGCCTTCCTCACAAGCCGCGTCAGCACATAGAAGATCGCCAGCATGTGGACAAACCAAAGCGTGCCGACCGGCTGGATCATATGCCAGCCGAACAACTTCGCCCATTCGGCCGGATCGGCGCGCAGCACATCAAGGTCGGTGACCGCCAGAGTAATGGCGAGCCACAAAAAGTAGAAATAGGCGAAATGCAGCACTTTTCTGTCGATGTAGTCGCGCAGCGGCGCGTTGATCGTCCGCGACAGGAACAGACCCGAGATCAGGAAGAAGTCCGGCATCCGAAACGGCTTCGAGAAGTCCACGATCCAGCGCATCCAGCCGGTCGCGCCGACCGCCTCCTCGTAGTGGTTGACGGTGTGGAACATCACCACCAGCAGGATGCAAACACCCTTGGCGTAGTCGACCCAGGCAATCCGGCCTGCGGCTGGTCCGGCTTCCCGGGAAAAAAGAGGCTGTGTCGCTCGCATCGCGTCTGGCCTTGCAGTATGCCCAAATGGGACAGGAGAGGGCGAAATACGCCCGTTCCCTTTCGCGTCATTGGGGAAAAGCAAACCCCGTGCCGTTGGTGGCGGGGGCCAGTGGCCGGGAAATGGACGCAGGCCAAAGGAGACGCCATGACGGACGACTGGTGGCGCGGCGCCGTGATCTACCAGATTTATCCACGCTCATTCATGGATTCGAACGGCGACGGCGTCGGCGATCTGAGGGGGATCGCGTCCAAACTCGACTACGTGAAATCGCTCGGCGTTGACGGGATCTGGCTGTCGCCTTTCTTCACCTCCCCGATGCGCGATTTTGGCTACGACGTCGCGGATTATCGCGGCGTCGATCCCTTGTTCGGAACGCTCGTGGACTTTGATGAGTTGCTGGCTGCCGCCCACGCGCGCAATCTGAAGGTCATCATCGACCAGGTCTGGTCGCATTCCTCTTCCGATCACCCCTGGTTTCAGGCCAGCCGTCTCGACGCCGTCAACGACAAGTCGGGCTGGTATGTCTGGGCTGATCCCACGCCGGCGGGCGGGCCGCCCAACAACTGGCAGGCCTGGTTCGGCGGCCCGGCCTGGACCTGGGAGCCGCGCCGTCGGCAATACTACCTCCACAACTTTTTGCCGACGCAGCCCGACCTCAACTTCCGCAATCCAGCCGTTCGCGCCGCCATGCTCGACATCGCGCGCTTCTGGCTGGATCGTGGCGTCGATGGCTTCCGGCTCGATGTCGCCAATTACTACGTCCACGACGCGCAGCTGCGTGACAACCCGCCCTCGGGCAAGATCAACCCGGCCCTGCCGCGCGATATGCAGGAGCACCGCTTCAATTCCAACCAGCCGGAGACACTGGATTTTCTGACCGAACTCCGCGCCGTCATGGACGGCTTTGGCGCACGCATGACTGTCGGTGAACTCGCGCCAGGCGGCCATGATGTCATGGCCGACTATACGCGCGGGTCCGACCGCCTCCACACCGCCTACGCCTTCGATTTCCTGGGACCCTGGCCCGGCGTGGAGCGCCTGGCCGACATCCTCTCCCGCTGGGGCGAGGGGTCGGACGATGGCTGGCCGAGCTGGGCATTCTCCAACCATGACGTCACCCGCGTCGCCACCCGCTGGGGCGATGCGATCGGCGCGACGCCGGAACAGGCGGCCGAACTTTTCATGGCGCTGCTCCTGTCGCTGCGCGGCACGATCTTCATCTATCAGGGAGAGGAACTGGGCCTGCCCGAAGCCGACGTGCCCTTCGAGATGCTGCAGGATCCGTGGGGGATTGCGGGCTGGCCCGCAACGAAGGGTCGCGACGGCTGCCGCACGCCGATGCCGTGGGACTCAAGCCCAGCCGCCGGCTTCAGCATCGCTGAACCATGGCTCCCCATCGACGTCGCCCACCGTGATTTGTCTGTCGCGTTGTCGCCACCAACGCTCACGTCCGCGCGAATGCTCATCGCTTTGCGGAACGCCAGCCCCGCACTTGCCGTCGGCTCATTCACGGTCGTGCACGCGGAAGGCGATGTCCTTGCTTTCGAGCGAAGCGCGGACGGCGAGCGGATCCTGTGCGCCTGCAACCTGTCTTCCGGACCAAACTCGGTCACGGCTTCGGGCAAGATGCTATGGTCGTCGGAGGCCACGCTTGCGGACGGGCGTATCGAGCTTGCTCCCTATGGGGCGGCTTGGGTGGCGCTGTAGGGCCACCCCACACGCGTTGCCAGCTTCCTATCCGCTCCCACACCTCCTAAACTCTCCCCGACATGATCCGCGTCCAGTCAGCCCCCTTTGATCCTAATGCCGAGACGGCCGCTTTCACCGCCGGCCGCGCTCACGCCGGCGCGCTTGCCAGCTTCATCGGGTCTGTCAGGAACAACGCCCATGTCCTTGAAGGTTTGGGCGGCGAGGTCGTGGCGCTGGAACTCGAACATTATCCCGGCTTTACCGAAGACCAGATCGCGCGGATCGACGTCGACGCGCGCGCCCGCTTCGACGTCATCGACACACTGGTCATCCACCGCTACGGACGCATGGCGCCGGGGGAGGCCATCGTGCTGGTCGCCGCGCTCTCGACACACCGCCGCGAGGCGTTGCAGGCCGTGGACTACCTGATGGACCGCCTGAAGACCGAAGCGCCCTTCTGGAAGAAGGAAGTGCGCGGCTCTGGCGCTGCAGAGTGGATCGAACCTCGCGCTGACGATCGCGACGCGCGCGCAAAATGGGACGAGAAGCAGACATGACCGCACCGAACACCCCGCCGCTTCCCGCTCCCGGCGGCAAAATGGTCGAAACCGCCCCGTTCACACCGATCCGCATCGCCGTGCTGACAATTTCCGACACGCGCACCGACGAAACCGATACCTCAGGCCATCTCCTGGCCGAACGGGTCCGGGAGGCGGGCCACGACCTCGCCGACAAGGCCATCGTCGCGGACGAGGTCAACGCAATCCGCGCGGTCGTCCGCAAATGGATCGCCGATCCCACGATAGACGCCGTCGTCTCGACGGGCGGCACCGGGCTCACCGGCAGGGATGTGACGCCCGAAGCCATGCGCCCGTTGTTTGACAAGGAAATCGACGGCTTCAACGTCGTCTGGCACCTGGTGAGTTATCAGGGCGTGGGCCTCTCCACTCTTCAGTCGCGCGCCTGCGCCGGCGTCGCCAACGCCACCTTCATCTTCTGTCTGCCCGGCTCGAACGGCGCGGTGAAGGACGGCTGGGACAAGATCATCCGCTGGCAACTCGACAGCCGCCACATGCCTTGCAACATGGTGGAGCTGATGCCGAGGCTGATGGAGACCTGACGGGTCTTTTACCGCCAAGCGGGGGAAGTGGATCGACGCGCAGCGTCGAGACGAAGGGAGCGAGCTTCAATAGTGATGCGACAGTCCCGCCGACGCCCGACTCGATCTCGCTTGTGAGCATCTACTCACCCCGCTATCTGTAATCCGCAACAAAGGGATGTTTGCATGAAAACCCGCCGCCTCGGCCGCAGCCCGATCCATGTCTCCGACATCTGCATGGGCACGATGACTTTCGGCAATCAGGCCGACGAGAAGATGTCCCATCGCATTCTCGACATGTCGCTGGAGGCGGGGATCAACTTCTACGACACGGCAGAAGGCTATCCCGTGCCGCCGGACGTCAAATATGTCGGCGCAACCGAAGAGATCGTCGGCCGCTGGATGAAGGGCAAGCCGCGCGACGCGATTATCCTCGCCACCAAGGTCTCCGGGCCTAGCCATGTCTGGTTCAAGTCGCCTTGCCGGTCAGGCATGACGGCGCTCGACCGCCACAACATCGTGACGGCTGTTGAAGCCAGCCTGAAGCGGCTGCAGACCGACTATATCGACCTCTACCAGACCCACTGGCCGGATCATGAGGCCCGCTATGAGGATGCGATGCGCGCCCTCGACGATCTCGTTGAAGCCGGCAAGGTCCGCGTCCTCGGCTGCAGCAACGAAACCAGCTGGGGTCTGATGAAAAGCCTGGAGGTGTCCGAGCGCGAAGGGCTCGCCCGCTATGAAACCATCCAGAACAATTTCAGCCTGAACAACCGACGCTTCGAGGACGAGCTGGCGCAGGTCTGCCGCATGGAAGGCGTGAGCCTGATCCCCTATTCGCCGCTGGCCGGCGGCGTCCTCAGCGGCAAATATCAGGACGGCGCGATGCCGGACGGCGCGCGTTTCACCAAGTATCTCAGGATGGACGGCCGCCAAGCTTCGATGGCCAGGCGCTTCGTCAACGAGAGATCACTGGCCGCGACCGGGCGTTTCATGGCCATCGCAATGGAGGCAGGCATGTCCCCCGTAACCTTGGCCACCGCGTGGAGCAAGCAGCACGATTTCGTCGCCTCCACCATTGTCGGCGCCACCCATACCGACCACCTCGCGGACATTTTCGCTGCCGCCGACCTTATTCTGGATGAGGCGGTAATGAAAAAGATCAACGCGGTCTCGAAAGAGATCATGTACCCGATGCATTAGGCGTCCGGCTGCTATCCGCCGGTCCCCGTCCAGATGCACCGACCCGGATCGCGTTCCAGCAGCGCTGTTGCTGAAACATGCGGCCGCTCGACTTCTGCGACTATAACGGTATGGTTTGCCGCGATGGCCTACACGCTGATCAATGCTCGCCCCGCTCCGGCCCCTGTCGTGGCGGGGCAGACGGGACCGCTTCGTCCTGCGGGCGGGCTTGTGGATTCCTACGCGCGACGGGTTACCTACCTGCGGCTCTCCATCACGGACCGCTGCGACCTACGTTGCACCTACTGCATGCCGGAGCGCATGACCTTCCTGCCCAAGAAGGACGTACTGTCGTTCGAGGAACTGGACCAACTGGTTGGAACCTTCGCCTCCTTCGGCGTTGACAAGCTACGCGTCACCGGCGGCGAGCCTCTGGTGCGGAAAGACTTCATCGAGCTGATGGCCCGCTTCTCGCGTCATCTTGGCGCCGGCCTTAACGAACTCACGCTGACGACCAACGGAACGCTGTTGTCGCAATACGCTGGCGACCTTTCGGCCATTGGTGTGCGCCGCATCAACGTGTCGCTCGATACGCTGAAGCGCGACGTGTTTGAACGCCTGGCCCGGCGCGACAGGCTTGACGACGTGCTGGCCGGCATCGACGCCGCTCTGGCGGCCGGCCTCAAGGTCAAGCTCAATACGGTTGCCCTCGCGGGAATCAACGAGACCGAAATTCCGGAGCTGATCGAATGGGCGCATGGCCGCGGCGCGGACATCACGCTGATCGAGACCATGCCCATGGGCGAGGCCGAGACAAACCGGGCAGAAGATTATCTGCCGCTGGACAAGGTGAAGGCCGATCTGTCGCGCCGGTTCACCCTGACGGACCTCGCCTACACGACCGGGGGTCCGTCCCGCTATGTCCGGGTCGAGGAGACAGGGGGGCGGCTGGGTTTCATTACGCCTCTCAGCCATAATTTCTGTGAAAGCTGCAATCGCGTCAGGGTCACCTGCACGGGCCGGCTCTACACCTGCCTCGGCCGGGAGGACGGCGCCGACCTGCGCGAAGCCTTGCGGGCCGACATCTCGGGAGAGGCGCTCCGCGCCGCCATCCTCGGCGGCATCGAACGCAAACCGAAGGGCCATGATTTCGACGCGGCCCGTCTCGCCTCGCCGGCCTCGCCGCGCACCATGTCGCACACGGGTGGATGAGGAACGAATGATTTGATCGGGGGGATCAGATGCCCTTCGCCAAGCGAAGGGCGGGCAAGCGGAAGATACAAGATGAATACCGGCTCCATCCTGCTCTTTGGTCGCCTCAAGGATGCTTTCGGCGCCTCCAGCATTCCGTTGCCTGAAGGCGCAACCTCCGCCGCCGACCTGCGCGCCAAACTCGCCGCCGCCAATCCCGATCTTGCCAGTCTTCTCCAGTCTCGCAATGTCCGCATCGCCGTGAACCAGAAACTGGTGGCCGATGAGGCGGCGCAGGCTGTCTCGCCAAGAGACGAAATAGCGCTCCTGCCCCCGCTCAGCGGCGGATGACATGGCCGCCATCTATGTCGATGCAGACGCCTGCCCGGTAAAGGAGGAGATCTATCGCGTTGCCCGCCGGGTTCAGATGGATGTGCTCGTTGTCGCCAACAGTTTTATCCGCACGCCCTCGGAACCGGGCATCAAATTCGTTCTTGTCGATGCTGGCCCGGATGCCGCCGACGACTGGATCGCGGAGCGGGCGGGCCGCGGAGACGTCGTCGTCACCAATGATATCCCGCTGGCCGCCCGCGCCATCGAGAATGGCGCCGAGGTGCTGTCGCCCACAGCCAAGGTCTTCACCACTGATATGATCGGCTCGGCCCTCGCCACGCGCAGCCTGATGGAACACCTGCGCTCGTTCGGCGAGATCACCTCGGGTCCAGAACCGTTCCACGCGAAGGATCGCTCAAAATTCCTCAGCGCTCTGGATACGGCGGTCATCAAGGCGAAGAAGAAGGTGTAGCGGGGCTTCCTCGTGGCCGGCCCCATCCCCCTTTGGGCTGTTTCAACCGCCGGCGGAGGAAGGGCGCCGCCCCGCAAACCCGATCAAGCGCACTGGCCACGGCTGCCGTAAAACGTAATCCTCGCTTCGAGGAACATGCCAATGAACGCGATCGGCAAGGCTCTCTGGTACATTGAGGCCCACTTTGCGGGGCCGGTCACGCTCGACGATGTCGCCCAGGTCAGCGGCCTGTCGCGTTTTCACTTGTCGCGCACGTTCGCCCAGATCACCGGTCGTTCGATGACGGCCTGGGTGCGCGGACGCCGGCTGACGGAGGCCGCCAAGGCCCTGGCCAGCGGCGCGCCGGATATTCTCGCCGTCGCGCTGGAGGCTGGCTATGGCTCCCATGAAGCGTTCTCGCGCGCCTTCCGCGACCATTTCGGGCTCACGCCTGAAGAGGTCCGCGCCCGGCGCAGTCTTGAAACCCTCGACCTCGTGGAGCCTATCCGCATGACCACCACAACCCTTCCAAAACTCGCCCCGCCCGAAATCCGCAGTTCTGGCGCGATGCTCATTGCCGGCATCCGCCAGTTCCTGCGCTATGAGGATCGCGGCACAATCCCCGCCATCTGGCGCCAGCTGGGCGCCCATCTCGGCAACACCCCGAACGAGATTGAGGGCGCCGCCTACGGCCTCTGCATGGCGCCTGCCAATGGTGATGAAGGCGGCTTTGACTACGCCGCCGGCGTCGCCGTCACATCGCTCGACGATCTGCCTGAAGGGCTGACGGGGCTGCGCCTGCCGCCCCGCCGCTACGCCTGCTTCCGGCACGAGGGCCACGTCTCAGCCCTTGGGAGCACCTGCGCGGCGATCCCCGACGCTTGGCCCGAGGGGCTGGAACAACCCAGGGGTCAGATGCAGATGATCGAGGTCTATGGAAAGACGTTCAACCCGCACACCGGCTTTGGCGACATGGAAGTGTGGATCCCGCTGGAGGGGTAGGGCGCCAGAACCATCTCTCCTTTTGGGGGATGGAGGAAACCGCCTACGCCTTACCCTTAAACTCCATCGCGGGATCATCCACTGCACCATAGCGCAGGCTCATTATATCCAGCGCATAATTCTGGTGCAGCTTCCATGGCTTCCTGGAGCCCTGCCTGGGGAATCGGCCGACCGTCCGCTGCACATAGCCGGACGAGAAATCCAGCCACGGTTCTTCGCCGATCGTCGGATCGCTGTTGCGGGGCGTAGCCTGCTTTGCGCCTGTGCGGTCCATGTGCTTCAGCAGCCGGCAGACATACTCGCAGGTCAGGTCGCACTTCAGCGTCCATGATGCGTTGGTATAGCCAAAGACCGAAACGAGATTGGGCACGCCTTCGTACATCATGCCCTTGTAGGTCAGCACCTTGCCCATGTCGGTCTTTGCGCCATCGACCGAAATCTCCATGCCGCCCAGGAACAGCAGATCGAGCCCCGTCGCCGTCACCACGATGTCGGCCGGCAGCTCCCTGCCTGATCGCGTGCGGATGCCGGTCGCTGTGAAGGTCTCGATGTGATCCGTCACGACCGCCGCGCGCCCCTCGCGGATCGACTTGAACAGGTCGCTGTCAGGAACGAGACACAGGCGCTGGTCCCACGGATTGTAGCGCGGCGTGAAATGCGTTCCGACGTCGTAGTCCGGCCCCAGCTCCTTCTGCGCCATGTGAATCAGAGCGGCTTTTGTATCCTCGGGTTTTGCGCGGGCGCGGCGATAGAAGTACATCTGCAGCAGCACATTCTTCGCTCGCGTCAGCGTGTAGGCCATCTTCGACGGCAAATTGCGCCTAAGCCAGTTGGCGACGGGATCCTGCGCCGGCCGGGACACGACATAGGTAGGCGAGCGCTGCAGCATCGTCACATGCCTCGCCGTCCTCGCGACCTCCGGAACGATCGTCACCGCCGTCGCGCCGCTGCCGATCACGATGACGGTTTTGTCGACATGGTCGATGTCAGGGGTCCATTTCTGCGGATGCACGATGCGGCCCTTGAAGGTTGAGGCGCCCGGGAAGTCCGGCGTGTATCCGGCCTCGTAGCGATAATATCCGCTGCACACGAACAGGAAGCCGCACGTCAGGTAGACCGTCTCTCCGGTGTCCCCTCGCTCAACCGTCACCGTCCACCACGCGTCCGGCGTCGACCAGTTTGCGGACGTCACCCGGTGCTGGAAACGTATGTGGCGGTCAATGCCGTTCTCGGCGGCGGTCTCGCGGACATACTCGAGGATGGCAGGCCCGTCCGCGATGGCCTTGGCGTCCTTCCACGGCTTGAAGGAATAGCCGAGGGTGTACATGTCCGAATCGGATCGCACGCCCGGATACCGGAAAAGGTCCCACGTTCCTCCCAGAGCTTCTCGTCCTTCGAGGATCGCATAGCTCTTGCCGGGCAGGCGCTTCTGCAGGTGATAGGCGGCGCCGACGCCCGAGAGCCCAGCCCCCACAATCAGCACGTCGAAGTGGCTGTCGGTTTTCATGACCGCGACTGTAAGGGGCAAATGCCGAGTCGCGAACAGGCAATTGGGCGGCCCTGCCGGTGCGCTCACTTCACGGGAGAGTGGGATTGAGGGGCCTCGGTTGAAGTTCCACATGAGGCGCTCCGGCTTCCACGAGGCTTCTCGGCGCGCGTCGCTTTCGAATGCTTGCCTTCGCAGCTGCGCCGACACACGATCAGCCGACGGCGCTTTTGGAAAAAGGGCCGCCAGGGTCCATACTACGGGTAAGGCGGGGGAGGGTAAGGCAGATGAAGGTGTTGTGGAGGGCGACCCCGGCGTTGCTGCTGGTAATTGCGACACTAGTCGGTTGCGAGATGTCAGGTGTTCCGGCCAGCGCGCGCGAGACGCGTGTCGCCGATTCGGGCCTTGGCACGCTGGTCGAGACCGAGGGCGGCCATGTCATGGGCCTCAACGGCGCGGTCCGAACCTACAAGGGAATTCCCTATGCCGCGCCTCCCGTGGGCGAACTGCGCTGGAAGCCGCCGCAACCGGTGAACCCGTGGGACGGGGTGAAGGTCGCCACGGTCTTCGGTCCCGGTTGTATCCCGGGGACAGCGACGGGTCCGAGTTTCAGCGAGAACTGCCTGAGCTTGAATGTCTGGACGCCGGCGCGCGCGGCCGGCGAGAAGCGTCCCGTGCTCGTCTGGATTCACGGCGGCGGTTTCGAAAACGGCGTCAGTTCCTCCACCAGTTCCAGCGGAGACGCTTTGGCGCTTGAGGGCGTCGTCGTGGTGTCCATCAACTACCGGCTCGGCGTCTTTGGATTTTTCGCGCATCCCGAGCTCAGCGCTGAATCGGTGAAACAGGTCTCCGGCAATCAGGGACTGCTCGACATGATCGCGGCGCTCGGATGGGTGAACCGGAACATCGCGGCGTTCGGCGGAGACCCGACCAACGTCACCATCATGGGTGAAAGCGCGGGCGGCACGGCCGTGGGCCTTCTCATGCTCACGCCGGCTTCCGAAGGCCTGTTCCAGAAGGTCGTTGCGAGCAGCCCCTGGGGTTTCCTGCAGCCCACGCGCCATCTGAGGCGCCACGTCTACGGACGGCCGTCGGCTGAAAGCGCCGGCGCCGCTTTGGGCGATCTGGCGTCGCTTCGCGCCAGATCCTCTGCGGAGATGCAGCTGGCGCAGCGGGACAAGGGTGTGCAGGGGCATTACATCGTCGATGGCGTTGTGCTGCCTGACGACCTGACCACCCTGATCCTGGCGGGGCGCACCCACGATGTGGCATTGATCATCGGCACGAATGGCGACGAGGGGAGCATCTACGTGCGTCCTGACGCCGGTCGCGCGGCGATCACGGCGCAGCTGGCCCGGGGAATTCGTTCTGGCGCCGAAAAGCTCCTGGGTCCGGCGGGCGCCGACGATACAGGTCTGGTCGCGGCGGCCAGAGAGGTTTGGACCGACGCCAATTACGTCCTCGGCGCCCGCGAACTCGCGCGCTCCACCGCCGCCAGGAACGACAATGTCTACCAGTACGAATTCACCCGCGTCAGCGGGGCCGGCGAGCGCTATGGCATCGGCGCTTTTCACGCGGCCGATGTGCCTTACTGGTTTCGCAATCTGCCGAACATCGCCTATCTCGGCGGTCGCATCAGTGTGCTGAAGCCCGACGATTACACAGACATCGATTCCAGGGTCAGTCTCGAGATGAGTTCCGCCCTGTTGAACTTCCTTCGATCGGGGGATCCCAATGGCCCGGGCGCTCCTGTCTGGCCAGAATTCAGGGTCGGGGATGAGTCCTATCTTGAGTTCGCCGCTGAAGGGGCGAGGCCCGGCAAGAACCTGCACAAGAAGGGCGTGGACGCCGTCCGCGCGGAGTTCCTCGAGATTTACGCCGGGCGTTCGGCCGAGCCAGCCCTGCTTCCCTGATCCGAATTCTCACGGCCATGGATCACTTTATCTGCATTCAGGTGAATTCATTTGAAGGCAGGCTGAACTAGAGGTCTCAAGGCAACTGAACGAGAGGGAAGGCGGGGCATGAAGGATATCGTCGCGGCGCTCGAAAAGAAGCGTGACACCGCTCGTCTGGGCGGCGGCCAGAAGCGCATCGACGCGCAGCACGCCAAGGGCAAGCTCACTGCGCGCGAACGGGTGAGCCTGTTGCTCGACGAAGGCTCGTTCGAGGAATGGGACATGTTCGTCGAACATCGCTCCAGCGAGTTCGGGATGGCGGAGCAGCGCATCCCCGGTGATGGCGTCGTGACCGGCTGGGGCACGATCTATGGCCGGGTGGTCTACGTCTTCTCCAAGGACTTCACGGTGTTCGGCGGCTCGCTCTCGCGCGCCCACGCCGAGAAGATCGTCAAGGTTCAGCAGGCGGCTGCCCGCAATGGAGCGCCCATTGTCGGGCTCTTCGACGCCGGCGGCGCGCGCATCCAGGAAGGCGTGGATTCGCTCGCGGGCTATGCGGACATTTTCATGGAAAACGTGTTGTCCTCGGGCGTCGTCCCGCAGATCTCCGTCATCATGGGCCCGTGCGCCGGCGGCGATGTCTATTCGCCGGCGATGACCGACTTCATCTTCATGGTGAAGGACACGTCCTACATGTATGTGACCGGCCCGGACGTCGTGAAGACCGTCACCAACGAGATCGTCACGCACGAGGATCTCGGCGGGGCGAAAGTCCACGCCTCGAAGTCTGGCGTCGTCGATGGCGCCTATGAGAACGACATCGAGACGCTCACCCAGATGCGCCGACTGATCTCCTTCCTGCCCGCATCGAACAGGGAGAAGCCGCCCGTCCTTCCGTCCTTCGACGATCCGGAGCGGGCCGAACCCTCGCTCGACACCCTGGTTCCCTCGAACCCGAACACGCCCTACGACATGAAGGAGCTGATCCAGAAAGTTGCCGACGAGGGCGACTTCTTTGAGATCGGCAAGGATTTCGGCAAGAACATCCTCACAGGCTTTGGCCGCATGGAAGGCTCGACGGTCGGTTTCGTCGCCAACCAGCCCATGTCGCTTGCCGGCGTCCTCGACATTGATGCGTCCCGCAAGGCGGCGCGCTTCGTGCGCTTCTGCGACTGTTTTAACATCCCGATCATCACCTTCGTCGATGTGCCTGGATTCATGCCGGGCACGCGCCAGGAGTATGGCGGCCTCATCAAGCATGGCGCGAAGCTCCTCTTCGCCTATGCCGAGGCGACTGTGCCGAAAGTCACCGTCATCACCCGCAAGGCGTATGGCGGCGCCTATGACGTCATGAGTTCCAAGCATCTGCGCGGCGACCTCAACTTCGCCTGGCCCACTGCGGAGATCGCCGTGATGGGCGCCAAGGGCGCCGTCGAGATCATTTTTCGTGCCGAGGCGGGAGATCCCGCCAAGCTGGCCCAGCGCACCAGGGAATACGAGGACCGCTTCGCCAACCCCTATATTGCCGCCTCACGCGGCTACATCGACGACGTCATCATGCCTCACAACACCCGCAAGCGGATCGTTCGCTCGCTGAGGACGCTCAAGGGCAAAGACGTCAGAAACCCGGCGAAGAAGCACGATAACATTCCGCTTTAGCGGGCCGTCACCCGAAAATAGGACGTGTTTTTCAAGAACCACAACAACCACGTGTCTGATCGACCCTTGGCGACCTTGTTCATTGGCTCCGGGAAGAGCACGCACAGACAGGCCGTCCAAAATGTCTGAACGAAATGGATGCAGGTTCGAAGCACGACATAGGCAAGAGCCATATTCATCGTCGTCATCATCAGCTTAACGCGCGCGCCGCCTCCCACCTCCGGCACTGCAATTCGTGCGATTGACAACGCGTTGAGAGTGGCCGCGTCCAGCAGATTGAGCGCCAAGGCTTTTGAGATTGACAGAAAGTCCAGATCCTCCAAGCCCGTGACTGCTTTGAGCCGATTGAGCCAGGCGAGCGCCGAAACCGTCGTCAAGAAAATGACCGAACCGGCGACAATGGCCATGGCCAGGCGGTACATACTTTCCTGCGTGCCCCACTTGATCGCGAGGCCGGCGTTCGACAGAAACCGGAGATACCGCTTATACTTGGAATGAAAGATTTTGGGCCGGCCTTTGGTGGATTCGGAATCGGCATGGTCCTGCATTATGCGATCTATTCGCTGTTGGGGGGGCAGAAAACTCCACATGACGAGGACGACCAGCGAGCATAGGCTTGCACTGTATCCAATGACTTGCGCGCTCATTGTGGATTCCCCCGGTAAAGGTGTAGCGGCTGACTGGATGCCGTAGCAAAAAAGACCCGCAGCGTCACGAGCTCCAAATGACAAGCGAGCCGCTCCTACCGGCAGATGATCCGGGTCAGCTTCGGAAGCTTCGTGAAGAAGAGGCGAAACTGACAGCCACATGGGTAAACAACGTCGCGGTAGGAACGTTCGCGATCGGTGTGTTGCAGCCCGCAGTAGGATCCGGGGTTACTCCGTGGGCATTCCTGTTCATTGTCGCTGCGGTCGTGCTACATGTGTTTGCTAGGCTGATCCTGAGAAGGCTGTTTCCTAAGGAATGACCATGCTGGTCGGAAGCGAAGCGCTGATACTCTTGGCAATGATTTTTACCGCTGTGGCAGCGGTCTGGTTTTTTGCCGACCCTGTCAGCCGTTGGCTCGAGCGGCGCAGGTCAAAATAGAGTCTCATGGCCGACGACGCCCGCCCCGCCAGCACGCTTATTCCCCGCCGGTTCAGTCGCGCGGAGTTCGACACCATGGTCGGCAGCGGCCTTTTCCGCGAGGGCGAGAAGGTCGAGCTGATCGAGGGGGTTGTCGCGTCCATGATGGGAGAAGGCTTTCCGCACGCCGATGCGGTGGATTTTTTGGCCGACGCGCTGACCTTGGTTTGCCCGGTTGGGTTGAAGGTTCGCGTCCGCACACGTCTCGACATTGGCGATGACAGCGAGGTCTATCCGGATATCCTGGTGGAAGTCGCCGGAACGAAGGCAGCCGACCGTTCGCCCGCCAGCGTCCATCTCCTCGTTGAAGTCAGCGACACCACGCTCGCTGCCGACCGCAACGTGAAAGCGGCGCGCTACGCGTCCGAAGGTTTCCGCGAATACTGGGTGCTCGACCTCAACGCCCGTAAACTCTGGGTCCATCGCGATCCCGCCGACGAAACGTGGATGGATCTTTCGTGTGTTGGCGAAGAGGGCGCCGCGCCGCTTTTCGCACCCGGCTCGGAAGTCTCGCTTGCGTCCATCCTGACAACAGGCTGACCCCCTGTCCTCCGGATATCCGCACCCCGATCCGACACCTCGAAATCCGCGACACATTGCGGTGCATGAGCGATCCCGAACCACACCGCGCCGCCTCCCGCGAAGCTTGGGCCGAGGACTGGGCGCCGCCCTATGTCGGCGACCCTGACGAGGACGATACGCCAGCGGGCTTTCTGGCCGTGGGCCGTTACCTGTGGGGCTTTATCGTGGGGACGTTCGGTTACCCGGAAGACATCGCCTCACGGGTCGCTCTAGGCGAGCGCTACCGGGCCGAGCTGGTCTGGTGGCTGGGCTCCGGTCGAGCGCCTGATGCGCTCGATGCTCTGCATCATGGCCTTCGCCATCGCGCCGCCGCCCAGGCGGCGCGCCGATACGAAGAAGGAAGTCGCCTCGCCAGCTGAAAAATCGTGCGGCGACGCCCCGTCGGGACCTTCCGGGTCCGGGGCGGAAACAGTTTCATCGGAGACCGATGATCCGCGCACATGGCGGGTTTCATTCCCCGTCCTGCAGATCGCTCCCCGCTCCAGGCGTCCCCGCATCGTCCGCAAGACCGAGCCCGCGCCGCGTTTCCATGACGCAATGGCGATCGCCCGTCGGTGCGAGGCTCTGTTGCGGGTTCTCAATGATCCCGAGCCTTTCGCGCGCCGCCTGGCCTTGCGTCTCGCGCGCCTCGCCGAGCCGCCGGCGTTCGAACCGCGCTCCGAACGTGTGAGGAGGCCTTACATTCAGGGCCGCAATCAGCCGCTGCACGATCCGAAGTGGAAGCATCCCGGCCCCTGTCCGCATGCTCTCCGCCTCGCCGAACGCCGCCGGTGGGAACTGGCTCGGCTGTATTGGTCGCCGGGATAGCTTGCTCGATGGGCAACGTGGACGCCATGGCGGCCTCGTGCGCGCCTCGCCAACCCGTGCGTCCACGATTTCGGATTACACTTTGGACACCAAGTCATCCGCGGCATCGCCTACCGCGTAGGCAGGCCTAACTCTGTAACGGGTCGCGCACCGGACGGGCCATCTGCGCCGTGCGGTCGCGACAAGTCCCCCAGACGATCTGCCGACAGACTCATCACAAGCCGAAGACAGACAACAGGAACAATCCAATGCGAATCGCGCTCCCACTCATTGCTCTCTCAGCCTTTTTCGGCGCCGCCGCCTGCGACAGCCCGGATCCCGCGCCTGCACCGATGCCTGCCCCCGTCGCTGAAACGATGGCGCCGGTCGAGCCCGCGCCGGTTATGGTCAAAGATATCGTCGATACCGCCGTCGGCGCCGGCCAGTTCAACACGCTGGTTGCTGCGCTGCAGGCCGCGGGTCTTGAATCCACCCTGCGTGGTCCCGGCCCTTTCACCGTCTTTGCTCCGACGGACGCTGCCTTCGCGAAACTTCCCCCCGGCACGGTTGATGACCTGTTGAAGCCTGAGAACAAGGCAAAACTGGCCGCGATCCTGACCTACCACGTCCTACCGGCCGAAGTGCCCGCAAGCGCGGTCGCCATGCAGACGGTCGAGCCCGCGACGGTCGAAGGCAAGATGCTGAAAGTCGTTGGCAATGCGGACGGCGTGATGGTCAATAACGCCAAGGTCATCATGGCTGATGTGGACGCCTCGAATGGCGTCATCCACGCCATTGATACGGTCCTCATGCCGCCAATGTAGGCTTCTGTTTCCTCCCCCCGGGCGCCGCGCCTCCGACGTGCGGCGTCCATTTCGGCGAACCGCCTGTGTCCCCGGACGCAGGCGGTTCTGCTTTATTTGGGTTGCAGTCAGCAGCCGTCAGCGGCGGCCTCTTCAGGCATCCTGTGACCTTGCGGCGGCGCGCCGGGTTTCACCTTGCCCTCCGCGTCGGGCCGTTGCAGCTTGCCCTTCAACATTTAGACAGACAGACAGACCGCCCGGGCGGCGAAGGGGAGAGAGACGAGAATGGAAACCGCACCAGCGGCGACCGGCGCCGCTGCGCCGCCGAAAAAGCAGAACGAGGTCCTGGTCATCGGCGCGTCGAGCGTCGGCACGATGTTTGAGTGGTATGATTTCTTCCTCTACGGCTCGCTCGCTGCCAACATTACCCGACATTTTTTCTCGGGCGTGAACGAGACCACCGGTTTCATCCTGGCGCTCGCAGCTTTTGCGGCCGGTTTCATTGTCCGCCCGTTTGGCGCGCTTTTCTTCGGCCGCATCGGCGACATTGTCGGGCGCAAGAACACCTTCCTGGTGACCATGATCATCATGGGCGCCTCCACCTTCGTGGTCGGGCTTCTGCCGAGCTACAATCAGATCGGAATTCTCGCGCCGATCATTCTGGTCGCCCTGCGGGTTCTGCAGGGTCTGGCCATTGGCGGGGAATATGGCGGGGCGGCGATCTATGTCGCCGAGCATGCCCCGCACAACAAGCGCGGCTTCTACACCAGCTGGA
This sequence comes from Alphaproteobacteria bacterium, assembly GCA_034439955.1. Classification (GTDB taxonomy): domain Bacteria; phylum Pseudomonadota; class Alphaproteobacteria; order Caulobacterales; family Hyphomonadaceae; genus UBA7672. Next base: position 2,870 of record JAWXBJ010000082.1, on the reverse strand, counting down.
TTCAGATCACCGCGACGCTCGGGCTATTCGCCTCGCTGCTGCTGATCATGCTCGTCCGTCACCTCACCACGCCCGAACAGTTCGACGACTGGGGCTGGCGCATTCCGTTTCTGGTTTCGATTTTCCTGCTTGGCATTTCGATCTGGATTCGCCTTCAACTCAACGAAAGCCCGATCTTCCAGAAAATGAAGGACGAGGCGACCACGTCCAAGGCGCCGCTGGCCGAAGCGTTCGGACAATGGAGCAATCTCAAATGGGTGTTTATCGCCCTCTTTGGCTGCGTCGCTGGGCAGGCGGTCGTCTGGTATTCGGGCACGTTCTACGGGCTGTTCTTCCTGCAACAAACGCTGAAGGTCGATGGGTTAGAGGCCAACCTGATCGTCGCCATCGCTCTAGGCGTCGGCACGCCCTTCTACATTTTCTTCGGCTGGCTGTCTGACAAGGTTGGCCGCAAGCCGCTGATCCTCGCAGGGCTTCTCCTGCCGGTTCTGTTCTATTTTCCGCTCTTCCATCTCATCACCGAGCAGGCGAATCCGGCCCTGGCCGCAGCGCAGAAATCAGCGCCCGTTGTCGTCCGCGCCGACCTCGACGCCTGCTCGCTGCAATTCGATCCGGTCGGGCGAAACAAGTTCGACAGCAAGTCATGCGACATCGTGAAATCTCATCTGTCGCGGGCAGGTGTAAGTTACACGACTGAGCCGCTGCCTCCCGGCTCGGTTGCCGTTGTCGAACTCGGCGGCCAGAGCTTTACCTCGCCTGATCCCGAAGTCTTGTCGGCAGCAGAGCGCCCCGCCGCGATCGCCGCCTATCAGAAGGAGGTCGGCGCGGCTTTAGCCGCGGAAGGATATCCCCTCAAGGCAGACCCCTCCCGCGTCAATCGCTGGGCAGTGGTCGGGCTGATCATGCTGACGACTGTCTTCACCGCGATGGTCTACGGTCCAATGGCGGCAATGCTGGTCGAGCTCTTTCCGGCCCGCATCCGCTACACGTCGATGTCTCTGCCCTACCATATCGGCAATGGCTGGTTCGGCGGCCTCCTGCCCACGACCGCGTTCATGATCGTGGCGGGGACCGGCAATATCTACGCCGGCATCTGGTATCCGGTGATCGTCGCCGGCTTTACCTTCGTCGTGGCGCTTTTTTTCCTGCCGGAAACCCGCCACCGCGACATCAATCTGTGATGCCCACGAAGCGCCGGCTGGTCATGTCTCTGCCGCTTACGGCGGACGTGAACGCACGTGCGGTATCTGAGTTCGATGTCGCGCCGCCGCCACGGCCGATGTCGCGAGATGAGGTGATTTCCGCTGCGTGCGAACATGGCGCGGAAGCCTTGCTCGTCGGTCTCAACCTGCGCCTGTCAGCCGAAGATCTTAATCGGTTGCCGGGAGGCGTGCGTGTCATCGCGACTTCCAGTGTAGGCTTTGAACACATTGACGTCGCCGCTGCACGGTCTCGTGGAATCGTGGTCGCCAACACACCTGACGTTCTGACCGACGCCACGGCCGACACGCACATGCTTCTCCTTCTCGGCGCGTGCCGACGGGTCAAGGAGCATGTCCGGAACATGGACGGCGGCTGGACGATCCGGAACGGTTTCGCCCAGGGGCTGGGCGTCGAGGTGACCGGCAGGACAATGGGGATCGTCGGCATGGGCCGGATAGGCCGCGCCGTCGCCGAGCGCGCGCGGGGATTTCGGATGCCGATCCTTTATCACAATCGCGTCCGGCTTTCGCCTGACCTTGAAGGTGGCGCCAAGTATTATGGCAAGCTGGAAGACATGCTCCCGCACTGTCAGGTTCTCAGTCTCAACCTGCCTGGCGGCCAGGGCGTCCTGATGACAGCCGCGAGATTTGCGGCGCTTCCGGAAGGGGCGATCTTTCTCAACTCGGCACGCGGGTCGCTGGTCGATGAGGAGGCCCTGATCGAGGCGCTGGCATCCGGTCAGCTCGGAGCCGCCGGGCTCGACGTGTTCCAGAAGGAGCCCGGCTATGACCAGCGGCTCAACGCGCTGCCAAACACTTTCCTGCTCCCTCACATCGGCAGCGCCACCATCGAAACGCGCAGCGCAATGGGAATGCGGGCCCTGGACAACATCGCGGCCGTGCTGAACGGGGGAGTCGCGCCGGACGAGGTAAAGGCTTGACTCGCGAAGGAGTGTCAGGATGTCAGATAGAGAATCCGAAATTCGCGCCGCGATCGAACGCTACGCCGCAGCCTGGCTCAGGAGTGACGTGGCTGAGATCGTCGCCTGCTACCACGAGGACTTCACGCTTCATTACAATGGCGACAATGCGCTGTCGGGCGATCATGTCGGCAAGCCGGCGGCCTTGGCGACTCTGGCGGAGTTCTCGAAGCGGACCCGCCGCCGCCTGGTTTCGATTCCCGCTATCATGGCGGGCGCGGACCGGGGGGCGCTGATCGCGCGCGAGGCGCTGCAGGACGGCGCTCGAACCGTCGAGATCGAACGCGTGCTGGTCTATGCCTTCAGCGACGGATTGCTCAGCGAGTGCTGGGTCCATGATCGGGGCCAGTCAATGATCGATCGGATCATCGGGCAAAACCGAACCGCTTCGGTCTAGAGCCTGATGCGATCGACCTCTATCAGGTCGATCGTTGAATCAGTCTCTACACCAATGAATCTAGGCCCTGTGGACATTAGGGATTCACAGCCTGCCCGAACGCTGATTCAAACTTCCTTTTGGGAGGTTTGCAATGCGGCGGGAACGCTTTGTCATCACGGACCGGAGTTGGCGGTGATCGAGCCCCTGTTGCCAGGCACTTCGCGGAGCCGCGGGGTGACGGCGCGGGACAATCGGCTTTTCCTGGAAGCGGTGTTGTGGAAGGTCCGGGTGGGCGGTCCCTGGCGCGAT
>JAWXBJ010000081.1:0-11622 GCA_034439955.1 Alphaproteobacteria bacterium | reverse complement strand
TCCGAACCGGGCGTCCTGACGCTTAATACGCTAATCATTATCGAAAAACAATATGCTTTTGCGCAATCTGCGGCCGCAAACGTGGGACGCCGCGTGAAGACAGCCGCTAGATTTCCGCCCAGAGGTCGTAGTGATCGGCGTCCACCACCTTCGCCTGAGCGGAATCGCCCGGCTTGAGACCCTGGCCGTTCTCAATGAACACCGCGCCGTCAATTTCCGGTGCGTCCGCCTTCGAGCGACCCGTCGCTCCGTCCTTGTCGACCTCGTCGATCAGCACCTCGATCGTGCGGCCGAGCATGGCCCGACATCGCTCCGCCGAGATTTCGGCCTGAAGCGCCATGAAGCGATGCCAGCGCTCCTCCTTGACCTCTTCGGGGACCTGGCCGGGCAGAGCGGCGGAGGCGGCGCCCGTCACGTTCTCGTACTTGAAGCAGCCGGCGCGATCGACCCGCGCCTCGCCCATCCAGTCGAGCAGATGCTGGAAATCCTGCTCCGTCTCCCCCGGGAAGCCCACGATAAAACTCGACCTCAGCGTGAAATCCGGAACGTCGCGCCGCCAGCGGGCGATGCGGTGCAGGGTTTTCTCCTGATTGGCCGGACGGCGCATCGCCCGCAGGACGCTGGGACTGGCGTGCTGAAAGGGAATGTCGAGATAGGGAAGAATCTTGCCTTCGGCCATTAGTGGGATGACGTCATCGACATGAGGATAGGGATAGACGTAGTGGAGGCGGGTCCACACGCCATGTTCCTGGCTGAGATCGCCAAGCCCCTCGCACAGATCCTTGAACCGCGTCTGCCGCTCGACGCCTTTCCAGGTGCGGGTCTCGTAACCGACATCGAGGCCGTAGGCCGACGTGTCTTGCGAGACGACGAGCAGTTCCTTCACCCCCGCCTTCACCAGCAGTTCGGCTTCGCGCAGCACGGCGTCGATGCGGCGCGAGGCGAGGTCGCCGCGCATGGACGGGATGATACAGAAGGAACAGCGGTTGTTGCAGCCTTCGGAAATCTTCAGGTAGGCGTAATGGCGCGGCGTGAGGCGGATGCCGGATTCCGGTACAAGCGACACGAAGGGGTGGTCCGGGGCGGGCAGGTGCGTATGCACCGCTTCCATCACCTGTTCGTACTGGTGCGGGCCCGTGACGGCGAGGACGCCGGGATGCTCGCGCCGGATCACGTCCTGCTCAGCCCCCAGGCACCCCGTGACGATGACCTTGCCGTTCTCGGCGATCGCCTCGCCGATCGCATCGAGGCTTTCCCTGCGGGCGCTGTCGAGAAAACCGCAGGTGTTGACCAGAACCACGTCGGCGCCCTTGTAGTCTGCGGCGATCTGGTAGCCCTCGGCGCGCAGCCGTGTGATGATCCGTTCGCTGTCGACCAGCGCCTTGGGGCAGCCCAGGCTGACAATGCCGACCTTGGGCTGGCTGAGGGTCGTGGGTCCGGTCATCGGGTTCCGCTTCGCGACCGGGCTGGGCCGGCAAGGTCTCTGCGAAGCTCAGCTAGCCGAAATCGGCGGCCTCAGCCAGCCGCCCGATCACACGACGATGACGCACGCCAATCCCCACGACCCGGGGCGCCGATGTGCAGCGCCGGCCGGTAGCGGGGCCTGCTGGAAAGATCAGGCCGTCTCCAGCACGCCCTTCTCGACCAGGAAAGGCTGGAGCTCTCCCGACTGGAACATCTCCTTGACGATGTCGCAGCCGCCGATGAACTCGCCCTTTACGTAGAGCTGGGGAATGGTCGGCCAGTTCGAGAAGTCCTTGATGCCCTGACGCAGTTCCGCATCTTCCAGTATGTTCGCCGAACCATATTCGACGCCGAGATAGTCGAGGATCGAGACGATCGTTGCAGAGAATCCGCATTGCGGGAAAACGGGTGTGCCCTTCATGAACAGCACCACTGGAGTGGCGTCGATCAGGGTCTGGATCCGGGCGTTGACGACGTCCTGGGTCATGAATGCGCGCCTTTCCTGGCGTTGGTCGGTCTGTGCGCCCCTGAGCTAAGGCCGGAGGGCGGCCAAAGCAACCTTTCGTGCAATCGGATTGTAGCGTGATGCCATCAAGCCGCGTCAGGCGCAGATTCGACGGCGGCGGCGTTCTGGCGGAGGTGATCGAGGCTCGTCGTGCTGGTCAGCACGCGGTGAGCTCCGCCGTTGGACAACGCCCAGCCAAGGGCGTCGGCGGGCGCCATGGTGCGGGCGGATCCAGGTCCGGCACGGCCGATCATCGCCTTGGCGAGACGGAAGGCCGCGCCCGAACTCGTCGGCGCCGGAAAGCGTGCAAGCGCGGGAGCCAGGCACTCGATGCCGACAAGCTCCGCCCCCTTCGCCTTGAGCTGATGCAGCCGGTCGATATTGTAGTCCGCGAGCCCGGCATGGACGGGCGCCATGAAGACGCTGAATTTGCCGGTGGCGAGGGCGATGTCGATTTCGGGTCCCCGGCCTGCGACGCCCAGCATGCCGACGCGTCCGGCGAATTGTTCGTCCTCGATCACCTTCATCAAACCGTCGGTGATCTCCGAGGGGGCCGGACCATGGAGAAACAGCCAGTCGAGCCGGTGCATCTGGAGTCGCCGCAGCGAGGCGTCGATCGACCTGCGCACCGCGTCGGGCGAGAAATCGCGGATGCGTCGCGTCGCGCCGGCCGAGGTGACGCCGACCTTGGTGGAGATGATGCAGTCGAATCGCGGCAGGCCTCGCATGGCCTCGCCCAGACGGCGTTCGGCCTCGCCATTGCCATAGGACGGTCCGGTGTCGAACAGCCGCACGCCAAGCTCGAACGCGTGGCGGATCATGTGCTCGGTCGCCTTGGGCGCCACCAGCGCCGTTCCGTGCGGGCCGCTTACCCCGAAGCCGAGGCGGCGCACGCCGATCGCCCTGTCGCTGGATCGTTCGACCACGTCCGCCGTCCCTCTAGTCCGGTGAGCGGGTGGTGAGGGCGAGGGCGTGAAGCGCGCCGCCCATATGTCCTTCGAGGGCGGCATAGACGAGCTGGTGTTGCGCGATGCGGGTTTTTCCGCGGAACCGTTCGGAGACAATTTCTGCGCTCCAGTGATCGTTGTCGCCCGCAAGGTCCGTCAAGGTTATTGCCGCGTCCGGAAAGGACTGGCGCAGCATCCGTTCGAGCGTCGTGCGATCCATCGCCATGTTCAGTCACCCCTCTTGTCCCGGGAGTCTATCTAGCGACGGTTCGATGACAGGCAATGGCGTCGAGCAGATGCACCAAAGCAGGCGGCCGGATGAGACCGACTCCCGACCCGCTAAAGCCTGATGCGATCGGCCTGAATCAGGTCGATCGTTGAATTCGGTCTCTACACCAATGAATCTGGAGCAACTTTCTCAGATCGATCGGGATCGGGTCGATCCAGATCGATCTAATGTTGCTCTGGGTGGGCATCAGGGCGCTGATTGCTTGACGGCGTCGCGCAGCTGCACCGCCCGGGTCTGGTGCTCCCTGAGAGCGGGCAGCTGTTCCTCGGCGAAGGTCTTCAACTGGGCGATGTCGCCCCCGGCGGCATAGGCTTCGTAAAGCCGGATGGCATCGTCGTGAGCGTCGACCTGAAGGGCCATGTAGTCGGCGTCGAAATCGGCGTCGCCGTCGGTTTCGACCAGGTCGTTCATGCGCCGCATGTGGAAATCGTCCAACACGTCCGGCGGCGGCGCCAGGACCGCGCCGCCCGCTGCGGCCGACAGGCTGTCTACGGCGCCGCGATGGTGATCGATCATCTGCTGGGCAAACGCCTTGACGTCGGCATTGGCGGCGCGCTCCACCGCCATCTCGCTGGTGCGTATCTCGACGAGACCGGCCTGTGCCGCGCTGGTGACGAAATCCTGGGCTTCCTCAACCTGCCCGTCGAGTTCGGCGACGGAAGCGGGCACGTCGGTGGCGTCCATGGGGGCGGACGGGTCGATATCGGCCTTGGGCCGGTCGCAGGCTGCGAGGGCTGCGAGGCTTGCGGTGAGAATCAGGAAAGAACGCATGGAGGACTCCGTCTCGCCTGTGTCTCGGGCGACCCCTGTGATTTAGGGCAAGTTCCGCCAGGAACCATCAACGTACAAGGGCGCTGACGCCAGCGCTACGTCTCGCCTTTCATATAGCGCGGCAGCCATCCTTCATGGGCGGAGTAGAGCTGGTCTCGCGACAGGCCGATCGTCGTCCTGCCGATGTTGAAGGACAGGCCGCCAGCGTGGAGGTCGCCCACAAAAACCAGATCGACTCCCATTTCGGCCGCAAGCTCGGCCGCGCGATCGTGAAGATGGGTTTTGATCGCGACGATATAGCGACCCTGATCCTCGCCGAAGAGAGCGGGAAGGGCGTCGAGGACTTCGGGAAGGTCCATCTGCAGGCCGCATTTCCACTGCAGCACGAATTCCGCCGCAGCGCACAAGAAGCCACCTTCGGAGATGTCCTTCGCGGCGCAGGCCCAGCCCTGCCGGATGGCTTCGCGGACGAACTCTCCGTTACGCTTCTCCAATTCGAGATCGACTGGCGGGGGCGGACCGCCCGCATGGCCGTCGAGGTCCAGGATTTCGCGGACATAGGCCGAGGCGCCCATATGCGTTCCGAAGCCGCCGACCAGATAAAGGTTCTCGCCATCAACGACGCCCCATGACGGCTTGCCGTTCGGGGCGAAGATCGAGAGATCCTCGATAACACCGATCCCACCCACCACGGGCGTCGGCGGAATGCCCACGCCGTCCGTCTCATTGTAGAGCGAGACGTTGCCGCTCACGACGGGGAAATCGAGAACGCGGCAGGCTTCGGCCATGCCGTCGGTGGCGCGGACGATCTGGCCCATGATCTCGGGCTTTTCCGGGTTGCCGAAATTGAGATTGTCGGTGATGGCGATGGGCGTCGCGCCGACTGCTGAGAGATTGCGGTAGGCCTCCGCGACGGCCTGCTTGCCGCCTTCGTAAGGATCGGCGGCGACATAGTGCGGGTTGCAGTCGGAGGTGATCGCCAGCGCCTTGTTGGCGCCGTGGATTCGCACGATCGCGGCGTCGCCCCCGGATTGTGAGCTGTCGATCGTGTCGCCCATGACGTGGCGGTCGTATTGTTCCCAGATCCAGCGCTTTGAGGCCATATCGGGCGATGACATGAGCTTCAAGAGCACTTCACCGTAGTCTGTGGGCTCGGGATACTTCGAGATATCGAGGGGCGGCGCTTTCACCGGCTCGACCCAGGGGCGGTCATAGTTCGGCGCGTCGTTCGACAGCGGCGACACCGGGATGTCGCAGACAGTCCGCCCCTGCTGTTTCAGCACCAGGCGACCCGTATCCGTGGTCATGCCGATGATCTCGGCGTCGAGATCCCACTTTGCAAAGATGCCCTTGGCTTCGGCCTCGCGTCCGGGCTTCAGCACCATCAGCATGCGTTCCTGCGATTCCGACAGCATGATCTCGTAGGCGCTCATGCCCGTTTCGCGCTGGGGGACCTTGTCCATGTCCATCTCCACCCCCAGTCCTTTTTCTCCAGTTTTGGCGCCTTTGTCTGCGATCTCGACCGAGGAGGAGGTTAGGCCGGCGGCGCCCATGTCCTGGATGGACTGGATGGCGTCGGTCGCCATCAGTTCGAGGCAGGCTTCGATCAGCAGCTTTTCGGTGAAAGGGTCGCCGACCTGAACGGTGGGGCGCTTTTCCTCGTCGCCTTTGGCGAACTGGGCGGAGGCCATGGTGGCGCCGTGGATGCCGTCGCGGCCCGTCTTCGAGCCGACATAGAAGATGGCGTTGCCGGGCTCGGCGCCGCGCGAGTAGAAAATCCTGTTCTGGTCTGCGAGGCCGACCGCCATCGCGTTGACCAGGATGTTGCCGTTGTAGCCCTTGTGGAACTGCGTTTCGCCCGCGACCGTAGGGACGCCGACGCAGTTTCCATAACCGCCGATGCCGGCGACGACGCCCGCAACCAGGCTGCGGGTCCTGGGGTGTGATGGATCGCCGAAGCGCAGCGCGTTGACGAGCGCGATCGGCCGCGCGCCCATGGTGAAGACGTCACGCAATATGCCGCCGACGCCGGTCGCCGCGCCCTGATAGGGTTCGATGTAGGAAGGGTGGTTGTGGCTCTCCATCTTGAAGATGCAGGCCTGCCTCACCCCTGCTTCATTGGCTCCGATGTCGATGACGCCAGCATTTTCGCCGGGACCCTGGATCACGCGTGGTCCGGTCGTTGGGAATTTGCGCAGGTGGCGGCGGGTGGATTTGTAGGAGCAATGCTCCGACCACATCACCGAAAAGATGCCGAGTTCAACGAGATTGGGGTGACGTCCGAGGCGTTCAATCAGGACGGCGTATTCTTCAGTCTTCAAGCCTTGTGCGGCGGCGGCTGCCGCGTTCTGCGGGACAAGCAGGGGGTCAAGATCGACGGGTGCGTCGGGAGCGGGTCCGGTCATGGCGCGTCCTTTACCGGAGTGGCGCGATTCTGCAATGTGCTTGGGAAGCTGGCAAAGCTGGCCATCTGTTTGGGGAGAGAAGCATGCGATTTTTATCTGCGAGGATTGTCTGCGCGGGCGTCTGTGTCGCGCTGGCGGCCTGCGGAAGCACGACCCAGCCCGGGCGGGACGGGATCGTGCGCGGTCCCGCCCCCTATGCCGCGCTGACGTCCAGCGACGCAGCGCTAAAGGTGGCGTTCGACGAGGTCTGCGTCCCGACCGTGCTCGCCGGCGGGGATTTCGCGACGCTCGCGAAGACGCGATACATGGTCGAGATGAAACCCGTGCGGGATTCGACGGGTCAGTCGAGCCAGGTCTTCCGATTGGCCTCAATCGACGAAGTGACGGCGACGCTGTGGGCCGACGGATCCTGCATGGTGGGAATCGAGCGCGGCGACAGCGAGGCTCTGAGCGCGAAGGCGCTGGCGTCGCTGGAGGCGCGCGGCCATGTGATGGCGGCGGGCATTTCATCGCCCGCGCCCAACGACGGCACGCGGGCAGCCTGGTGCAACTCCGATCCGCGTCCGCTGATGCTTGCCATCACAACGCCGACCGGCAAGGCTTCGAAGCGCCAAGCACTTGTGGCGACGCTCTATCGGGCCAAGGGCGGCGCTTCAGATATCTGTCGGCGCTGAACGAGAGCCCAGGCTTGCGCGCGGCCCAGGGAGTTCAGCCGGGGCCAAGCAGGTCGTTCACGGCAATCGCGGCGCCCTGCGAGAGCAGCGGACGGATATGCTCGCCTCGCTCCAGAACATGATCGACCTTATAGAGACCGCCTTCAGGCTCCCGGCAGACGCGCAGGTTTCCAGGACCGAGGCGCAGCACCCAGTATTCGCCGAGGCCCGCCTCGGCATAGAGTTCCTTCTTGTCGCCTTCGTCGAACCGGAGGGAGGTGTCGGCGATCTCGATTGCGAGCGCCAGGTCGTCTGGGCCGGGCAGGCGCTTCTCGATTTCAAGGACACCGCGCCGCACGATCGCCCAATCGGGCTGCAGCAGGCGGGTGTCCGAGATTCGAAGCGACAGGTTCGGGATCAGCCACCATTCGGAATCAAGCCCGGTGGATCGTAACAGCGCGCCCAGGCATTCGTTTACACGACCGCTTCCTGTCAGATGTTGGCTGCCTTCGCTTGGCGACACGTAAAGCCTTCCGTCGATCAGTTCGACCTTCTCCCCCTCGATGAAGACGCGAGCGGCGGAGAGGGCCAGCAAATCGTCCACAGTGAGGAGGCGCGGGGCGACGCCCTGGACCTCGGTCCGGGGCTGATGAGAGGCGGAAAGGCTTTGTCCGTCGGCCATGAGGATTTTTAGCAGAGATGAACAGGCACGGCTATGCCGCGATCATCGCCGCGCGTTCCCCTTCGGTCAGCATCCGCCATTTTCCTTCCGGCAGATCGCCCAGCTCAAGCGGGCCAATGCGCAGCCGGGAGAGATCGATGACGTCGAGACCCACAAGTTCGCACATGCGGCGTATCTGGCGGTTGCGGCCCTCGGTCAGGACAAAGCGCAGACGATCGTCGGGCTCAAGCGAGACCTCCGCGGGCTTGAGCTGGCGGCCATCGAGTTCCAGGCCGTGGCGCAGGCGGGAAATTGTCTCGCGATTGATGCGGCCGGTGACGGCGACGAGGTACTCCTTCTCCAGAATGGATTCCGGGCCGATGACGGCTTTCGCCAGCACGCCGTCCTCCGAGAGGATCAGCAGGCCCCGACTGTCCTGATCGAGACGGCCCAGCGGCGCAAGGCTGGCGCGCGTGTCGAGGTTGGGCGGCGCAGTCCCGACGAGGTTTTCGGAGCGGATCAGGCGCGCGGCCGGAATCTGCGTACCTTCCGGCTGCGACGACACATAATCCGTCGGCTTGTTGATGATGATGGTGACCTGGCCGCCAAGCTCGGCGTCGGCCTTGTCGTTGAGGGTCAGGGTCTGGCCCTGTTCGATCTTGCGGCCCACGTCTGACACGCGTTGGCCGTCTATCGTCACGAGGCCGCGTTCGATCAGGCTTTCGGCCTCGCGGCGCGAGCAGACGCCGGACTGCGCAAGCCACCGGTTGATGCGGCTTGGTTCCGGGTCGGTGTAGGTGCGGGTCCAGGCCACGGCGCGCTCAGAGCGTCAGCTGCTCTGCTCCCGCCCGCGCTCCATCACCTGCTTACGCGACTCCTCGGCGGCGCCAGGCGTCACGGCGCGATTATGGACGTTGCCGCGCTCGATTTCGAGTTTCAGGGCGTCGGCCAGCGGCAGGGACATGCCGTCGTCCATCACGGCTTTCAGCTTTTTCAGCAGCGCCCCGTCCAGACTGGCCATTTCCAGCGCGAGTTTCCGCGCAGCCGGCAGCAGGGCTTCGGGGGCGTACACCCGATTGACCAGGCCCCAGCGTTCGGCGGTCTCGGCGTCAAGAAAATTGCCGGTGAGCGAGAGCTCCTTGGCGCGGCTGGCCCCGATGATGCGGGGGAGTTTCTGGGACAGCCCCCAAACCGGCATGAGGCCGACGCGGCCATGGGTGTCGGCGAATTTCGCCTCCGTCGAGGCCAACAGGACATCGCACATGAGAGCAAGTTCGAACCCGCCGGTGATGGCGAAGCCGTTGATCGCGCCAATAATGGGCCAGGGGCAGGCCACGAACGCCGCAGCCAGGTCGGTCGGGCCGCCGGGTCCGCCTTCCGTGCCAAGTGAAAAACCGGACTGGCCGGCTTCCTTGAGATCGACGCCGACCGTGAACGCGCGACCCTTGCCGGTGAGGACGATCGCGCGAACATCGTCGCTCGCCGAAAGATCCCGAACCGCAGTCACGATCTCGGATCGCAGGGCGACCGAGAGGGCGTTCAGCTGTCTGGCGCGATTGAGCGTGAGAATCGCGACAGGCCCGTCGCGCTCGATCAGCAGAATCGGTTCGGGCGTTTCGCTCATGCTCAATCCTTCGGGTCGATTTCTGGTTTGACGCCCTCGGCGCGTACGAGTTCGGCCAGGGCCTGCACGGCGGCGGCCAGCGTGTCCGGGTCGCGACCGCGCGCAACCAGGTTGACGCCAAAATCGGGCCCGCGAGGGCCGCCGGGGCGCATCCACGGATAGGACCCGAAATTGACGCCGGGCGCCGCCCGGGCGATCTCGGCCAGCGGCCCGGCGATATTCCCCTCAAGCAATCCTTTTCCGCGCACCGTGTGCGACTGCACGACCTCGCCGCCGTCGATCCGGTCGCCGATCTGCTGCAGCATGCCGCGCATGACGCTGGGCACGCCGGCCATCACGAACACATTGCCGATCTGGAAGCCGGGTGCGGCCGAAACCGGATTGGCGATCAGCAAGGCGCCGTCAGGGATGCGCGCCATCCGGCGGCGACCTTCGTTGATCTCCATGCCGCGCCCTGCGTAATGCGCTTCCAGCAGGGCCAGCGCGTCGGCCCGGACGCCGATGCGGCGCTCGAAGACGGCGGCGATGGCGTCCGCCGTGATGTCGTCATGGGTTGGACCGATGCCGCCTGTGGTAAACAGATAGTCGTAGGTTTTGCGCAGGTGCTGCACCGTCGAGACGATGGTCGCGTGAACGTCCCGGATCGTCCGGGCCTCGCAGACTTCAACGCCCAGCGGGGCCAGAAATTCGGCGATGGTCTTGAGGTTTGTGTCCTGGGTGCGGCCCGAGAGGAGCTCGTCTCCGATCAACAGAACGGCGGCGGTGACGGTTCGGGCCATGGCATTCGACATAGGGAGTTGCCGGGCGGAGGTCCAGCTACGCTTGCGCGGCGGTTTCATGGGATTGACGTCTCGTGCTAGGATGGCGATCTAGCAGGACGCCTCTCCCATCCGGAATCTCCGATGATCTTTGCCGACGCAGTCGAAAGCCCCGTCCGGTACACCGGCGACATCAAGCTGCACGGTCCCGAAGGGTTCGTCGGCATGCGCGCCGCCGGACGGCTGGCGGCCGAATGTCTCGACCTGCTGGTACCGCACGTGAAACCCGGCGTTCTCACTGGAACGCTGGACGATCTGGCCCGGGAGTTCCTGCTGGAGCGGGGGGGCATCCCCGCCTGCCTTTTCTACAAGGGTTATCGCCACACAATATGCACGTCGGTCAACCATGTCGTGTGCCACGGCATTCCGGGCCCAAAGGCGCTCAAGGACGGCGACGTCGTCAACATCGACGTGACAGTCGTCCTGGACGGGTGGCACGGGGATACGTCCCGGATGTATTCGGTGGGCGGCGTCAAGCGCAAGGCGATGCGGCTGATGGACGTGACCCACGAGTGCATGATGAGGGGCATTGCCGCGATCAAGCCCGGCGCCCGGCTGGGAGACGTCGGCGCCGCGATCCAGGACCATGCCGAACGTCAGCGCTATTCGGTGGTCGAGGCGTTCTGCGGGCACGGGCTGGGCAGGAAGTTCCACGACGCGCCCAATATTCTTCATTTCGGGCGGCGGGGGCAGGGCGAAAAGCTGGTTCCCGGCATGCTGTTCACGATCGAACCCATGATCAATCTCGGCCGCAAGGATGTTGCGCTGCTGGCCGACGGCTGGACGGCTGTCACGCGCGACCGGTCCCTTTCCACTCAGTACGAGCATTCGGTCGGAGTCACCGAGGAGGGCTGCGAGGTGTTCACCCTGTCTCCCGCCGGCTTGCACACGCCGCATACGCTGTCGCCGACGGTTTGACGGCGAGACGATGGCCGAGCCCGAAGATGAGCTCGACAGCCCTGGAGCGAGGCCGACCAAGCACTATCACGGCCATCGCGAGCGGCTTCGCGCCCGCATCCTCCAAGGCGACGGTTCGGGGCTGGCGGACTATGAGCTGCTCGAGCTTCTCCTGTGCGCCTTCATTCCGCGCATCGACGTCAAGCCGATCGCAAAGGAGCTGATGGGCAGGTTCGGCAGCGTGTCGGGCGTGTTCGCGGCGGCGCCCGAGCGCCTGATGGAGATGAAGGGCGTAGGCGGATCGGCCGCGGCCTATTTGCGCGCGACCAACCTCTTGTTGCGGACAGCGGCCGGCGACGCCGTGAGGGGCAAGCCGGTCATCTCGAACTGGGCGGCGCTCCTGAACTATGTGCGCATGGCGCTGCGCCACGAGACCTCCGAGCAGGTGAGGGTCCTCTTCCTCGACCGCAAGAACCAGTTGATGGCGGACGAGGTGCTGGGTCGGGGAACGGTCGATCACGCACCGGTCTATCCTCGTGAAATCGCCCGTCGGGCTCTTGAGCTGGCGGCGTCCTCAGTGATCCTCGT
>JAWXBJ010000080.1:0-16772 GCA_034439955.1 Alphaproteobacteria bacterium | reverse complement strand
GCCGGCATCGTGCTAGCGGTCGTCGCGCTGGCGGCGAACATTCCCTACACCGCGCTGATCATGCTGTTCGACTATGACGATGTGCTGCGCCGGCCGGCGGGCGAGGTGCTGACGCTGTTCTCCGCGCAAGGGACGCCGCTGATCCTTGCATGGTGGGGATTTGCACTGGGTGCGGTGGGTCTCGCGATCGGCGCGGCGCTGGTCGGCGAGGCGCTGAAATCGGGGCGCGGGTCGATCTCGCCGAGTTTCACGATGTTCTGCGTGCTCTCTGGCGTGCTGCAGGCGGCGGCGCTGCTGCGCTGGACATTCGCGATCCCGCCGGTGGCGGCTGCCTATATCGCGGCGGCGCCGGGATCGGCGGAGAGTGTGGCCGCAGTATCGGCCTATCAGACTCTCAACAGTTTCGCGGGCGTCGCGATTGGCGAACATCTCGGGCAGATATTGCTGATGGTATGGACGCTGGGGCTCGGGATCGCGCTCGTGCGAAATGGCGGCGCGCTGAAATGGATCGGTATTGCGGGTCTGGCGACGCTGCCGGCGTGGATCGCTGGGCAGTCGGAGTTGCTGTCTACCGTCATGCCGGAACTGCCGGTGATCGAAGTGATTCCCTACGCGTTCATGGGGATGGAGCTTTGGTTGTTCGTGCTTGGGGTGGCGCTGGTGGTGGGAGCCATGAAGAGACGTGGTGCGCGATAAGGCGCCGGCGATCAACTCCGCCATCGCAGCACACGAGGTTCGATGGGGTTGACGAAGGGGCGGTTGTCCGCGCGCGACGTCGCCCATTCCTTCTTCAGCGTCAGATACCATTTGGCTTGCACGTCAATGTCGTCGATCCACATCATCGATTTCTGGTAGGCCATGCCGGTGTTCTGGAGATCGACCATATAGCCGTCCTGGCCAAGGAATTTGCGGGCCGCCGGGATGAGGATGGGTTTGGCCAGGTCGAGCAGTGGCGCGTTGGTCCAGTAGGTTATCTGTGTGATCCGCGTCAGCTTCGGCTCGACCGGGGTGAGGCAGGTGAGGGTGAAGATGCGGGCCTTCTTCGCCTCGACTATCTCCCACCTGAAGCCGGGAATCTGGAAGGCGATCTCGGTGGTGACGTCGCTTCCGAGCAGGGCCTTGTAGGCCAGCGAATTGCCGGACGGCTGGTGGCGCGCGATGCGCCATCCACGCTCAATTGGCTCGAACGGCTTTTCCTTGAGGCGAAGCCCGGTTGAGGGCGGGCGCCACCACCATTGATTGTGCACGAAGGGCACGTGCGCCGGGTCCATCAGGCCGACGACGGCGTCGTCCATGTGAGCGTTGAACGTCTGCTCGACGACGAATTTCGGCAGAGCGCCACGCAGGTCAAAGGCCGGCTGCTCAACGGCGGGGGGCGTTTCGGAGCGCGGATTGTCGGCGACATAGACGAAGGCCATGCCGTTGGCTTCGTGGACGGGATAGCGGCGGACGCGAACCTTCTCAAACGGGTACGCGCCTGGTTCGACGAGGGAGGGCATGTGTCTGCAGACGCCATCCGTGCCGAAGCGCCAGCCATGATAGGGGCACTGGATGGTGGGAGCGCCGTCGGTATCGATCTGCTGTCCGGCGGAAAGGGGAACGAGACGGTGCGGGCAGATGTCGCGCAGGGCGAAAGCTTCGCCTTTTGCAGTTCGGGCGAGCATCACCGGCTGGCCAAGAATGATGCGCCGGAACTGCCTGCCAGGCTTGAGGTTGGCGGACATGGCGGCGAAATACCAGCTGTCGGTCAGCCAGCCTTCGGCGCTGACGCCGGAAGAAAGTGAAAGCGCAGGCGGGTTTCCGTCGGGCATCGGTCTCCACGGTCTCCAAATCCGGGCGGGAATATTCACGCATTGATCGCATGCGTCGATCCCGCCCTTGAGAGACCCTAGCTCAATCTGCAGGACAGGGGGATTGGAGCACGATGGTCTTATGTGGAGTCACCAACGAAGTGAATCGTTCATTCACTGGATGGGCTCAAGCGATTCGCGCCAAGCTGAACAATCGGGATCTAAAGGCGCGTCAGCTGGCTGTGCGTCTTGAGGACGCGCGCCCCATCATCCTGTTCGATGAGATAGGCCGGATCGTCAGCGCCTGAGTCCCGGACGACGTGGGTCCCCTGACGGGTGCGTTCGACACGATCTGTAAAGACCTTGCGGACGACGCCCTGGAGAGGGGTTTCGCCGCCTCTCCAGGCGACGCGATGACCGGGAGCGTAGGTGCGTGGGGTCAAGGAGGCAGGGTTCCTGGGCGTGAATCACCGATGGTGAGATAAGCTACGGCCAGCGGCCGCCCGGGTTCCCTAGCGGTCGAAAGCGGCAGGTCGGATGTCTTTGAAACCAGAGCACACCTCGAGCGAACCGGACTGTTTTGACCGAAAAAAGATGCTTTCTGTCAGAGGTGTAGAGCACTGGCCTGCGTGCCGGCGGCCGAAAGGTTGCTCTAGGCGCAGAGCGCCATGATGATCTGCGCGTAGCCGCGGATCATTCGTCCGAGGTTATCGACCGACAGGCGCTCGTTGGACCCGTGGAAGCCGTTCAGGTCGGCGTCGTCGTAAACGGCGGGCGCGAAGCGGTAGATCGCGTCCGGGCTGATGATCGAGGCGAAGCGGGCGTCGGTCGCGCCGATGACGAGGGCGGGGGCAACCGGGATCGAGCCACCTCCCGTCGATCGGGCGACAGCTTCGAGCACGCGATACGCCTCGCTTGTGGCGGACGAGACAGGTGAGGGCTCCGAGGCGATGCCCTCCTCATAAGGGGCGATGGTGAGGCCCTCGATGTGCGATGTCGCCTCGGTCACATGGCGGCTGACGGAGGCCACGGTGTCGTTGGGATGGATGCGGAAATTGACAACCGCCGAGGCGCGCTGGGGCAGGACATTGTCCTTGATCGATCCCGTCATCATGGTCGGCGCCGTCGTCGTGCGGACGATGGCGTTGGCCGAGGCGTCGTTCAGTTGCGATTTGATGAGGTCGCCCAGCAGCCATTGATTGGCGAAGGCGAGGCGGGTTGCAAACGGCAGGTCGCCAGCGACGGCCTCGATCATTTCGCGGAAAGGGGGAGAGGAGAGATCCGCCGGCATCTGGTTTTCCTCAAGCGCCACGACCGCGCGGGCGATGCGGACCGCACCGGATTCGCGCGGCGGACGCGAGGAATGACCGCCCTCCGTGGTCGCCGTGATCTGCAGCGAGGTGTAGCCCTTTTCCGCGACGCCGATCAGCGCGGCCGGCTTTCCCGTGAGAGGGTAGTCGGCGAGAACCGCATAGCCCTCGTCCAGCACCATCAGGGGCTTGACATTGCGGGACTTGAGGAGGGCGAAGATCTGCTGGGCGCCCGTTCCGGACACTTCCTCGTCATGCCCGAACGCCAGAATCACCGTGCGTGTGGGCGTCCATCCCGATCTGGCAAGCGCGTCGGAGGCCTCCAGAATCGCGATCAGCGAGCCCTTGTCATCCATCGCGCCCCGGCCCCACACATAACCGTCCGCGACCGCCCCGCTGAACGCGCCATGTGTCCAGTCGGCCTCCGAGCCGGGATTTATCGGGACAACATCCTGATGAGCCATGAGGATCACGGGCGGAAGCGAGGGGTCGGCGCCACGCCAGGTGAGCAGCATGGCGTGCCCGGCCACCAGTTCGAGCGACGCGGACGCGAAGAACGCAGGGTAACGAGCCTGCAAGGCTGTCCGCAGATCGATCCACGGCTGATCGGCGCCCGGCCCCGGATCCCCTGCTGCGTAGGTGTCGGTCTGGATCCGGATCGCCGCGCCGAGCATCTCTGCCGCGGACGCAACGTCGATCGCGGGGGGTTCGGGCAGCACAAGCGCGGCTATGCCGGCGGGGTCCGAGCCAAATGTCGAGGCGCGCCAGAAGAGAACGCCTGCAAGGATGGCGAGGGTGACGGCCACTGCTGCCAGGACTTTTAGAAGCAGCTTCATTGTCCAACCCGTCCCGCCTTATCGAACACGCCCGAAAAGATCAGACAGGGGTGGACGGGCGAGTCGATCTCGGGCCGGCGGGGTCGATCGCCTTTCCCGAACGGTGGGTGGCGTCTCACTGGCGACACGCATACTGCGTGTTCTGCTTTATGCCGTGTCCGGCTTTTGGACCCTCTAGTCACATCGCGTACCACCGCCGTAAGTGGGTCGGCAGGTGGTTGAGTTGCCGCTGTTATCCGTGGACCGATAACCGCCGCCATACGTAGGTGTTGTGGTGGTCGTATTGCCGTTGTTATCCGTGGATCGATAACCGCCGCCGTATGTGGGCGTTGTACTGGTCGTGTTGCCGTTGTTATCCGTGGACCGATAACCGCCGCCGTATGTGGGCGTTGTAGTGGTCGTATTTCCGTTGTTGTCCGTGGACCGATAGCCGCCGCCGTACGTTGGTGTAGTCGTAGTCGTGTTACCGCGCGTGTCAGAGCAACGGGATCCGCCACCGTATGTTGGCGAACACGTCACTTGCGCAACAGCCGACCCCATTGCGGTAAGCGCAAGTGCAGATGCTCCACACAAGATGCCGCGACGCAAAAATCTATTCATGGCTTCCCCCCCCAAATCATCAAGGGATGATGCCGTGCTTGTGCGCTCAGTCAACTTATTTCTAGTGGATCATGAAATTGACAGTGCGGACTTCGAGGACGCCTTCGTCCGGGTTTGCCGTCTCGCGGCGCTCAAAGACGACCTTGCCATTGCCCGAAGCTTTCATTTCGAACCGGACGGCGTGGGCCGGCGATCCGTCGGTGAGGATCTCGTCCTTCGAGTCGAGGACTGCAAAGAGGTCGCTGGCGGCATAGCCGTTGGCAGACCACACGCCGCCTCGCGTCATTGGCAGCCTCACGATCTCGATCTTGGCGGGGTAGGTGTGGAAGGTGTGGTCGTCAGGTGTCAGGGTGGTTGCAGCGTCGTCGGCGGCGTCAGCGGCCGCCATGTTCGGATCCATCGCCGCCATGTCGTCGGTCGCATCGGCCGGCTTGGCCATGGCGTTCTCACGCGGATCGCCGGCGACAGGCGTCCTGGCAGGGTTTGAACAGCCGGCAAGCACGAGACTGACGGCAATCAGGACAAGGCGCATGACGATCGTCTCCAAGTTTGTTTCAAAGCTGACGCACCGCCACACAGTTCGCGTTTAGCAAGGCCGGAGGCAAGTCCGTCGCGCTTACGGCTTATCGGCTGCAGGGTCGGCGGCCGAGGCATCGACCCGCGTGTAGAGGTGCTGCGACAGAACTCTCCAGCCTTTTTTTGTCTGTGCCTCGACCCGCCAGCCCATGCTGTCCTCGCCTTTGGGAAAATAAGCCTGGCGTGCGAGACCGGCGGTCATCCGCGCCTCGAAGCAGAGCGCTTTTTCGTGGATCTCCGAGCCGTCGGCCAAACGTCCCTGCGAGCGTTTACCGTCGGATGTGAAGGACCAGAAGGCAAGCACGCCGTCCTGATCTGGCCCGAAGACGGCACGCTCCCTGTAGGCCCGCAGGGTCGCCTGTTCGCCGGCGCGGAACTGCCATTCGGCGTCGAGCTGCACGAATTTGCCGCCGAGAATCGGCGCGAACGCTCGCAGGCAGGCCACCGGACCCATCGGCGTCTCGGCATCGGCGCGCCATGCGCCGATCAGCGGCGCCAGCGGACCCATCTTGCCCCGGCCTGTTTGCCAGACGGTCGCCATGGCGCATTCCTCTCCCGTCTCGCATGAGAAACAGATGAAGGGCAGCGGTCAAGTTGATCGGCCTGCCCGGTGAATCATGATTGGATTGCATGGTCGAAGGAGACGCCATCATGGAAGCCCCCGATTCGCATGATCCGAGATTCGAGAAGCTGCTGACTTATCTCGCGCGAATACCGGCGCTGGACATCAACGACACACCCTCGCGGGGGTTCGGTTCGGGCGAGGCGAGCGGGCGCTGGTGGGTGAAGTTCTCAATCGACATCGACCATGAACTGGCGTGGGAGACGGTCCAGGAGTTGGGGCACGTGCTGAATTATCTCTCGCTGGAGGAGCAGCAGGCGTCGTCGTTCAAACCGGTCTCGCCGCCGCCCTACCTAAATGGCGGACCGGAGGAATTCCTGTCGTGGATGATCGAGGCGCCCGACGCGCTGGCGCCCGGCTCGCTGGCCGACCTTCTGGAGGAGCGGTTGCCCACGCCGGTGGAGGATGAGTCGGCCTGGTATGGCGAGAGCGAGGGGGTCGATGAAGACGAGGGGGACGAGGACGAAGATGAGGGCGAAGATAGCGACGAGGCCGATGCGGGCGACACGGATGAAAGGAACTAGGAGTTCCGGACCGGCGCCGCTGGTCCCTTGAAGGGCCTTGGGTGCGACGGTTCGCCAAGCGGGGCAAACGCGGGCGGCCTCGCAAGCTGGGCTGGCGGGGCGCGGAAGGACCGGTTTGGCGAGACCCGAGCTCGCGGTGGAGCGCGGGCATGGGGGCATAGCGGAGAACGGACGTGCGAGGACGCCGGTGCGGCGAAGGCCGACGGGCCTCGCCTGCGCTCAAACGCATGTCGGGAGGCAGCGAGGCGCGGGATTCGCCAAAGCGACCCGCGCAAGCGGCCCGGGCTCGGGAGATCAGCTGTCGAGGTCGCGCGGCGCCGTACATCAAAGTCGAGGCCGCCATTCGCCCGCCAGCGCAGTCGGACCTCGAAATCGTCCGGCGAAAGATCGGTCCGCCCGCTCTGGCCGATCGCCCGTTCGAGGAGAGCGCGGGTAAGGAGTTCTTCCGTTTCCGCCAGGAGGCCCTGAAGCCTGTCAGCCGCGTCGGGACGCCTAAGAAGGGCCAACAGCTCGCACAGCATAACCCACAAGGATGCGAAGCCGCTGATCGGCATCGGGGCGTCGAGGAAGGGCGTGGCGGAATTCACGGGCGGAATAGTGCGGCAAGGCCGAGGGGTGTGGGATAACAACCACAGGGTCCGGCCGAATCGCGGGCTCATGCAGGCGAGATATGGGGGATAGGCGAGAGCATCCTTCGATCAAACTGAGTCAGTTTGACCGCAGAAATATGCTCTGCCTCAAAAATGCCGAGCAACCTGCATGCTGGCGGACGAGAGGTTGTTTTAGCCTTGGAGGTTGGATTCGAGGCGGACAGGCGGAAGGCAAACTTCTTCAGCCGAGCAGCCCTGCCTCCAGCACGTCCTCGACGGTTCGCAGGCCCGGCCGGGGAGAGGTCACCAGCACCGCCATGTTGCCGGGCAGGTGCTTGTTGTCGAGCATCTTCTCGTGGGCGTCCGGAATGTCGGACCACGGAAAGACCTCCGACATGCACGGATCAATGCGGCGCTCGATCATCAGCTGGTTGGCCTGACTGGCCTGAAGCAGGTTGGCGAAGTGCGAGCCCTGGACGCGCTTCTGGCGCATCCACAGGAAGCGGGCGTCCATGGTGAGATTGAAACCGGTGGTGCCGGCGCAAATCACGATCATGCCGCCGCGCTTGGCGACGAAGACCGAGACCGGCATGGTGGCCTCGCCCGGGTGCTCGAACACGATATCGACTTCCTTGCCGCCGGTGAACTGCCAGATGGCTTTCCCGAACTTGCGGGCTTCCTTCATGTAGTCGTTGAATTCGGGTGTGTTGACCTTGGGCAGCTGGCCCCAGCAATTGAAGTTGGAGCGGTTGAGGACGCCCTTTGCGCCCATCGACATCACGAAATCGGCCTTGTCGTCACTGGAGACGACGCCGATGGCGTTGGCCCCGGCGACCGCGCAAAGCTGGACCGCGAACGAACCAAGTCCGCCGGAGGCGCCCCACACCAGGACATTCTGGCCCGGACGCAGCACATGAGGGCGGTGCCCGAAGAGCATGCGATAGGCCGTCGCAAGGGTCAGGGTGTAGCACGCCGCCTCCTCCCAAGTGAGATGCTTGGGCCGCTGCATCAACTGGCGCGACTGGACACGGCAGAACTGGGCGAAGGACCCGTCCGGCGTCTCATAACCCCAGATGCGCTGGGTGGGGGAGAACATCGGATCGCCGCCATTGCATTCCTCGTCGTCACCATCGTCCTGGTTGCAGTGAATTACAACTTCGTCGCCGGGTTTCCAGCGCTTGACGCGGTCGCCGACGGCCCAGACGATACCCGAGGCGTCGGAGCCGGCGACGTGGAATGGCTGTTTGTGGACGTCGAACATCGAGACGGGCTCGCCGAGGCCGGCCCAGATGCCATTATAGTTGACGCCCGCCGCCATCACGAGGACGAGCACCTCATCGGACGCGATCAGCGGCGTAGGCACGACTTCGAGCTGCATCGCCTGCTTTGGCCGGCCCTGGCGCTCGCGGCGGATCGCCCAGGCATGCATGGTGGCCGGGACATGAAATTCGGGCGGAATCTCGCCGACCGAGTAGAGATCTTTCGTTTCGCGTGCGCGAGCGCCGTCAGCCACTGGTTCGATCCTCCCAAGAACGGACTGGCCGCTTCCCCTGCAACAGCCAGTCCAACGGCGCGCGGCGAGCCTCACCTTGTTCAAAGCGAAGCACGATTGCAAGAGCCCGATGTTGCGCTGCAATATGCGAGCCGATCCCGGGGCCGCGCGCAGACCGAGCGGCGCGCCTGCGGCGGTGTGCACGAATCGATCCATCGATCAACCGGGGCGGTCCGATTGACCTTCGCGACCTTGCGGCCCACTGGCATGTTCGAGCATGAACCACGCGGTGATGTCAGCCGGCTGACGCTGCAATGAACTGTTGACGGTGGAAACGGATGACGCGGCAGGCCTGGCTCAATGGCGTATTCTTGGCGGCCGACGAGGCCCGGATCTCGCCCTTCGACAGGGGGTTCCTGTTCGCCGACAGCGTTTATGAGGTGACGGCTGTCTATGGCGGACAGTTGATCGACATGGAACGCCATCTCGACCGGCTACAGAGGTCGCTGACGGAGCTGGGGTTTGCGTTGCTTCCGGACCGGTCCGAAATTGCCAGGGTTCATCGGCGACTCGTCGCGGACAATGCGATCGGGGAAGGCTATGTCTACCTGCAGGTTTCGCGCGGCGCCTATGAAGGACGGAATTTTCCTGCGCCGGACGGCGAGGGCATGCGGCTGACCTGCTTTGCGTTCGCCGAAGCCAAGCCCCTGATCGACACGTCGGGCGCCCGGCATGGCATAAAGGTTATCTCGGTTCCGGATATCCGGTGGGGCAGGCGCGACATCAAGTCGACGGGCCTGCTCGCGCCCGTGCTGGCCAAGACCGAGGCGCGCGCACGAGGCGCGGACGACGCCTGGCTGGTTGGGGCCGACGGCTTCGTGACAGAGGCGGCGTCGGCCAATGCCTGGATCGTGACGCGCGAGGGAGAGATCGTCACGCGGGCGCTGTCCCATGTGATTCTGGCGGGGATCACGCGACACTCCCTGTTCGATGCGCTGATGCAGGCGGGCGGCCGGATCAGCGAGCGGAGCTTTACCCTGGAAGAAGCGCTGAACGCCGCCGAGGCGTTCTCGACATCGGCGACAGCGCTGGTGGCGCCGGTCGTGGAGATTGACGGCGTGAGGCTCGGGGATGGCGAACCCGGTCCGGTGACGCGCAGGGTGCAGGCAATTTACTACGCCGCGATCGGAGTGGAGGCCGGGACGCCGGGGTGGCTGGCGGCGCGGTAAGCCGCTTGCGCTTCGGGCTGGTCCGGGAGTGACATGATTACGCGGCCGCACCGTTGCTGGCCGGTCGGCGGATCGAACCATGGGGAGGACCAGTCAATGCGGGTGGGATGGATACGGGGCGGCGGGGTCTGGCTGATCAGCGCCCTGGCCGGGGCGGCGCTTGCCGGGTGCGTGCTGATGGATCGGACGCCGACGACGGTCGTGTGGACGCTGGAGGACGTGCGCGCCCTGAAGCTCGTCGACGTTGTAGTCGAACCGGGGTCGTTCATGGACAGGGCGGCGCTCAAGGTGGAGATCGATCCGGCTTTGCAGGCGCGGATCCTGGAGGGGTCGGCCGCGACGCGGACGTCGCTCGCGTTGGTCCCGGGCGACTTCCGGGACGGGACGATCGAGGTGGAAGTCGCCGCCGAACCCAACGGGCGGGGCGGGCCGGATGCACGCGGGTTCGCCGGTCTCGCCTTCCGGGTTTCGGAGGATGCGACGACCTATGAGGCGATCTATTTGCGGATGACCAATGGCCGCCTCGTGCAACCCGCGCCGCCGGCGCCGCGGATCGACCGGGCGATCCAGTATGTCTCACATCCTGAGTGGACGTTCGAGCGTTTCCGCGAGACTGCGCCGGGCGCCTATGAGCGCGGCGCCAACATTGCGCCGCGGCGCTGGACCCGGTTGCGGATCGAGGTCGAGGGGATGACGGCGCGCGCGTATGTCGACGACCAGCCGACAGCGGTCCTGACGGTGTTGGACCTGCGTCGGGGAGGCGACGCGACAGGGGCAGTCGGGCTGTTCGTGGACAGCGGCACGACGGCGTGGTTCCGGGAGCTCAAGGTCAGGCGGGCGGATTGAGGGGCCGGGCCGGGGCGTTCTGACCGCGAAGTGCCGTTGCTGCACGCCGGCTTGCGCCAAGGGTTTTTCGTGATGGGGCTGCGTCCCGACTTTCGTCGCAATGAAGCGATTCCCGGGCCGAGCGGCCTTCAGCCGATTGACGTCACGCTGGCGCGGGAGATGTCCGCGAGCTTCGCTGTTCCGGCCTGCATCATGCACTGGGCGAGTTCCTGGTCGATCAGGCGCATGGCGGTCTCGACCCCGGTCTCGCCGAAGGCGCCAAGACCCCAGACATAGGGTCGGCCGATGCAGACGGCGGAGGCGCCAAGCGCCAGCGCCTTGAAGATGTCGGGGCCGCGCCTGAAGCCGCCGTCGATCAGCACCGGCGCCCGCCCGCCGACCGCCGCCACGACCTCCGGCAGGACGTCGATCGCGCCCATGAGGCTCTCCTCGGCGCGGCCGCCATGGTTCGAGACGATGATTCCATCGACGCCTTGACGAACGGCGAGGTCGGCGTCCTCGCCGGTCATGACGCCTTTGACCATAAGACGCTTCCTGGTGAGGTCCCGCAAGCGGCCGACATCGTCCCATGTCAGGAGCGGATTATTGGGCGAGGTGATCGTCGCCAGATCGATGTCAGCGAACATCGACTTGCGATTGAAGAACGAGCGACCGCTCCCCGGCGCGTCGTCATGGCAGACCGCGCAGTCGCGCGTATCGGTCCGGGCGAGACGCGCCATGGTTTCGCGCCGTCCGCCGCCCGCCAGAAGGTCGATGGTGAGGACGATGGCGCTCGCCCCCGCGGCGTCGGCGCGTCTGACGAGCGCGCGCGTGGCGTCGGGCTGATTTGTCGGATAGAGCTGAAACCAGATCGGTCCGCCCCTGTCGGCGACGACGTCCTCGATCGGGCTTGTGGTCAGAGTCGAAAGTATCTGCAGGGCGCTGCGGGTCCGCGCCGCGCGGGCGACGGCGCGTTCACCCTCCGGGTGGAAGGCGCGCTGGCTGGAGACCGGAGCGAGCGCGACCGGGGATCCCCAGGTCTCGCCGAAGAGCCGGATTGAAAGATCGGGGCGTGCAATGCCGGAGAGCCGCCGGGTTTTGACGCCCCAGCGCGAAAATCCCGCGCGATTGGCGTTGAACGTGGCGTCGTCGAGGACGCCGGTGGCGAGATAGCCAAAATGTGCGGGCGGCACGACCTGCCTTGCAACCGCTTCGAGTTCGAAGACGTTGAGAGCGTCAGCGGCGCGAGCGATCAACGGCTCGCCAACCGGCGTCTGGGCGGAAGCGGGGCCACCGAGCGCGGCAAGAGGACTCGCGGCGAGGAATCGCAGGAAGCGGCGACGTGCGAGGTCTCGTTCTGACAGCTTCAAGACAGCGCCCCCTTTGCGACCAAATGCGATGGCGATCCAATATCGAGATCATCACGGAGCGGGGCGAGTTGGAAGGCCGCCTTGCCCCGGCGCGCGGTTTGCAGTTGTGTCGGCTCGCAGCTGCAGCAGGACGTTAACGATGGCGGACAGCGCCGGGCCTCAATTTCAGCACGATCCGGACAAGCCCTGGATCTTCCGCACCTATGCGGGGCATTCGACAGCCGAGGAGAGCAACAAGCTCTACCGCAACAATCTGTCCAAGGGACAGACGGGCCTCTCGATTGCTTTCGACCTGCCGACGCAGACGGCTTACGACAGCGACCACATTCTCGCTCGCGGCGAGGTCGGCAAGGTCGGCGTGCCGGTCGGCCATCTGGGCGACATGCGCGCGCTGTTCAAGGCGATTCCGCTTTCCGACATGAACACGTCGATGACGATCAATGCGCCGGCGGCCTGGATGCTCGCGCTCTATGTGGCGCTGGCCGACGAGCAGGACGCGCCACGCACCGCACTGCAAGGGACGACGCAGAACGACATAGTCAAAGAGTATCTCTCGCGCGGCACCTATGTGTTTCCACCCAAGCCCTCGATGCGGCTGATCTCTGACATGGTGGCGTGGTGCTATGTCGAGACGCCGAAATGGAATCCGCTGAACGTCTGCAGCTACCATCTTCAGGAAGCCGGCGCGACGCCCGAGCAGGAGCTGGCGTTCGCGCTGGCGACGGCGTGCGCGGTGCTGGATGCGGTGAAGGCGGGCGGGCAGGTGCCCGAGACGGACTTTCCGACCGTGTTCGGGCGCATCTCCTTCTTCGTCAACGCCGGCGTGCGGTTCGTCACCGAGATGTGCAAAATGCGGGCGTTCGTGGATCTCTGGGACGAAATCGGGCGGGAGCGCTACGGCGTCACGGACCCCAAGGCGCTCATGTTCCGCTATGGCGTCCAGGTCAATTCGCTAGGCCTCACCGAGCCGCAGCCGGAGAACAATGTCTACCGCATCCTCATCGAGGCGCTGGCAGTGACGTTGTCGAAGCGGGCGCGGTGCCGTGCGCTGCAGCTTCCGGCGTGGAACGAGGCGTTGGGCCTGCCGCGTCCGTGGGACCAGCAATGGTCGCTGCGGCTGCAGCAGATCCTGGCTTACGAGACAGATCTGCTGGAATTCGAGGATCTGTTCGACGGCAGCCATGTGGTGACGGCTAAAACCGAGGCGCTGAAGACCGAGGCGCGCGAGGTGCTGGCGAGGGTCGACGCGACGGGAGGCGCGATCGAGAATGTCGCCTGGATGAAGGCTGCGCTGGTCGATAGCCAGCTCGCGCGGCTCAGGGAAATCGAGGCGGGCCGCATGCCGGTCGTCGGCGTCAACCGCTATCAGTCGACCGAGGACAGCCCGCTGTCGGCGGGCGAAGGCGCCATCATGACAGTGGATTTGTTCGCGGAGAATCGCCAGCTCGACAAGTTGAAGGCGTGGCGCGTGAACCGAGATGGCGGAGCGGTCACGGCGGCGTTGGCGACCCTGCGGACGGCGGCAGTCGAAAACCGCAACATCATGCCGGCGTCTATCGCCGCCGCGAAGGCGGGCGTCACGACCGGCGAGTGGGGGGCGTGCCTGCGCGAGGTTTTCGGCGAGTATCGCGGACCCACCGGGGTCGCCCTGGTGATCGAGACCGGCGGGGAGGAAGACCTCGAAGCGGTCAAGGCGGACGTCGAGCGGGTGTCGAGGAAGCTTGGCCGCCAACTCACCTATGTGGTGGGCAAGCCAGGGCTGGACGGACATTCCAACGGGTCTGAACAAATCGCGGCTCGGGCCAGGGCGGCGGGAATGAAAGTGATCTACGAGGGCATCAGGTTTACCCCGGACGAGATCGTGCAGCAGGCGATCGACAGCGAGGCGCATGTGGTGGGCCTGTCAATCCTGTCGGGCTCGCATCTCGATCTGGTGCGCGACACGGCGCGCATCATGCGCGAGCGCGGCATCAAGATACCGCTGGTGGTGGGCGGGATCATTCCGGAAGCCGACGCCTTGGCGCTGAAGCAGATGGGAATCAGGCGCGTCTACACGCCGAAGGACTACAGGATCACGCAGATCACCGGCGACGTGGTGAGACTGGTGGAGGAGGGGATCGGGGAGGGGGAGTAGGGTCCGGACGGACAGGTAGGGTTCGGTAATGCCGTCTTCCGCTGCGGAGCCGCGCAGTGAGCTTCGACATTCCCGAAGCGCCGCAGGTCTGGTAGCCTCAGCCATGGCCGATGATCTGACCTCACGTCCGGCTACAGCGGTCTATGACGAGGATTTCTTCGCGTGGACGCAGATTCAGTCCGACGCATTGCGCCGGGCAGGAGCAGGCGGGGCGTTGCCGCCGGACGTGGACTGGGAGCGCCTCAGCGAGGAAGTGGGGGACATGGGCAAGCGCGACCTGCGGGGGGCGATGAACCTGACGCGCCGGATCCTCGAGCATCTCTATCTGCTGCAGGCCAGCGCGAGCCCTCATCCTCGGAACCACTGGAAGGTCGAGATCGCCGCCTTCCGCGCCGACCTGGAGGGCGAACTCACGCCCACGATACGCCTGCGCATCGAGGACAGCCTCGACGACCTGCACAGGCGCGCCGCGAGGCTGATGCGCGACAAGCTGAAGCTCGAAGAGCCCGAAACTCCCGAGCCAAACGCCTCGCTGCGCTGGACGCTGGCGCAAATCCTCGGCGAAGCAGACGATCCGATCGGGTGATGGAGGAGAAGCTGCGGGCAAGCGCCTGCCACGCCGTGACTTCGGCGGGCGGGCTTGCTAAATGTTGGCCTCAGCCGGGGGTGGACGGTGGCGGACAGTTTCGTTTCCTATGCGCGTCTGGACAAGGATCGCATCCATGTTCTTGTTCAAGCCCTGGAGGGGGAAGGCTTCTCCGTTTTCTGGGATGACTATTTCGAGGGGGGAAATGAGTGGGCGGACGTCCTTGAAAAGGAACTGACCCGTTCAAGGGCCGTCCTTGTCATCTGGACCAAGACGTCGAGCGCCAGTCGTTGGGTCCGCGAAGAGGCGAACGAGGCGCTCCACCAAAAAAAGCTGATACCGCTGCTGTTCGACGAAGGCCGCCCGCCTTTCGGGTTCCGCACCATTCACGCGGAAGACTTCGTCGGCTGGGACGGGGACAAGTCGGCGGAATGCTGGCGGCGGCTGTCGCTGATGTTGAACCGCATAGTCGGGGACAGGCTGAGCGCATTCACCGCCGGTCCGGCGGCATCAGGAGGCGTCGCCGATGAAAAACGATCCGGGAGCGGCGATCATCGCCCGCCCGGAGAGGTCGCCGCAGCCGACGTCCGGCCCGACGGGTCGTTCCTATCGACGGGACTGGTGCTGCTCGCCACGGTCCTCGCGATCGCCTCCGCTGTTTACTTCGATCTCGGCGTGCTTGCGGCGGCTGCACTCATTGGGGCGACGCTCTTCTTCCTGTTCCGCACGGCGGATCGAGACATGTCGCTGCCGTCGAAAGCCCTGGCGGAGCGCTGGCTGCTGCCGGTGAAAGGGGGCGTCCGGATCGGCGTCACCGAAGCCTTCAACAACCTTTTCGAAGCAGTGTTCTGGCATCGGCACTTTTCTCTGCGGTGTTTTTGGCGGTCTGCGGTGGCCTCGACGCTGGCCTATGGGCTGTTGCTTGGCTTCGGCTGGTTCTTCATTTCGGAGTTCCGTGAGGCGTTCACGTCGGAATGGAGCCCATCCCTCCGCAACGCGATCCTTGCGTTCCTGGTCGCCAACATTTTCGCTGACTATCTGTCGTTGTTCGAGACCCGGCTGTTCATCCGCTTTCTGGTGCGCCGGCCGGGCTTTGCGCCCGTCGCGGTGGTGCTGGATTTCATCCTGACCTTTGTGATCCTCGCGTTCATTTTGTATGTCGTGAACGTCGCGGCTCAGTACCTGTTCTTTGTGTTTGGCGACGCGGCCGTGTCGGATGCGCGGGCGCTGGGCGAGGCGGGCGGCGCAAAAGGGCTGGAGGGGGCGGAGGCGGCCAAGGCGTTCGGGATTCCGAGCCTCTTTGGCTACTATCAGGGCCTGATTCCGCAATTGTCGGCTCGCGGCGGCGAGGTTGCGGACCTCTGGGCGGAAAGCTGGCTGCTGATCATCGCGGCGGCGACGACCTACGTGACCAGCATCTGGCTGGTCTTTATCCTGGTGTTCGGGGCCGCGCTGCGGCTGTTCGTGGGCCAGGACGGTCGCGCCACGGTGCTGGGGCGCCTGCTGGGCGTCCGCAGGCGGCCGTTCACGGCTTTCGGGCTGGTCAGCGGCGCATTCGCCGTGCTGGTCGCGGCGCTTATCGCGACGCCGATGCTGCTGGTCGCGAAGCCGGCCCTGGCCATCACGGAGGACAACGTGGCGGCTGTGATTGAGCAGGCCGAGGCGAAGGAGCTTTCCCCCGGAGCAAGCTTTCGCGACTGTTCCGAGTGTCCGGAGATGGTGGTGATCCCCGGCGGCCGGTTCAGGATGGGGTCGCCGTCGAACGAGCCGGATCGCTACGACGATGAAGGCCCGCAGCGCGACGTCTCGATCGCCAAGGCCTTCGCGGTCGGCAAGTTCGAGGTGACCTGGGCGGAGTGGGAAGCCTGCGTGCGTGATGGAGATTGCCATGCGCGGGAGGACGAGGCGCGGGAGGACGAGGGATGGGGACGCGGACAGCGCCCGGTCATCAATATCGACTGGAATGATGCGCAGGCATACGCAGCCTGGCTTTCAAGCAAGACCGGCGCATCCTATCGGCTGCTCAGCGAGGCCGAGTGGGAGTATGCGGCGAGGGCGGGAACACCGACGCGCTATGCCTTCGGCGATACGATCACGAACGCCCAAGCGAATTTTTACGGCGATGCGCCAGTGGGCAAGACGGTGCCGGTCGGCTCCTATCCGGCCAACGCTTTTGGCCTGCACGACATGCATGGCAATGTCTGGGAATGGGTCGAGGACGCGTATGCCGACGCATACGGCGCAGGCCAGCCGGTTGATGGCGGCGCGTTCACGAAAGGTTCCGGCTC
>JAWXBJ010000079.1:0-12532 GCA_034439955.1 Alphaproteobacteria bacterium | reverse complement strand
TGATCGAGCAGCTCGGACGCACCCGCAGCGATCCCTATGCCTGGGTCCGGGACGACAACTGGCGCGAGGTGATGCGCGATCCCGCAGCCCTCGATCCCTCCATCCGCGCCTGGCTGGAAGCCGAGAACGCCTGGACGCGCGACCGCCTGGAAGCGCCGAACGCCGCGCTGCAGGAGCAGATTTTCGCGGAGATGAAGGGCCGCATCAGGCAGGACGACAGCTCCGTTCCGGCCCTCGACGGCCCCTTCGCCTATTACCGCCGCTTTCGTCCCGCGCTTGAAGAGGGGGGCGGCGAATACCCGCTCCTCTGCCGGCGCCCGGCGCACGCCGCCTTCGATCCCGACCCTGCCCTCGAAACCATCCTTCTCGACGGCGACGCCCTGGGCCAGGGCCTCGACTATTTCGACATCCGCAAGGCCGCGCATTCGCCGGACCACCGCCTCATCGCCTACGCCGTCGACGACAAGGGCTCGGAGTTCTACACGATCCGCTTCCGTGACGCCGCGACCGGCCGCCTTCTCGGCAACGCCATCGAGGGCGCCTATGGCGACTTTGTCTGGTCGGCCGATTCAACCGCGCTCTACTGGGTTGAACGGGACGACAACGCCCGCCCCATCGCCGTCCTCCGCCATGATCTTCTCACCGGCCTCAACTCGACAGTCTATCGCGAGACCGATCCCGGCTTCTTCGTGGGCGTGCAGAAATCGCGCTCGGGCCGCTTCATCTTCGTTACCGCCAACGACCACACCACCACCGAATGGCGCGTCTTTCCCGCCGACGCCGCAGCGCCCGAGCCGACGCTGATCGCCCCGCGCGACCGCGGCGTCGAATACGCCGTCACCGATTTCGACGGTCGCTTCTGGATCCGCACCAATGCCGGCGGCGCCCTCGACTTCTCGATCGTCTCCGCGCCCATCGAGGCGCCGGGCCGCGAAAACTGGACGATGGAAATTCCCCATCGTCCCGGCGTCCTCATCCTCGACATCGAGGCTTTCGCCGACTTCCTCGTGCGACTCGAACGCGAAAACGGCCTGCCCCGCATCATCGTCCGCGAACGCCTGTCGGGCGCCGAACACGCGATTGGTTTCGCCGAGGCGGCCTATGCGCTCGGCGTGGCGCCGGGCTATCTTTTCGACACCTCGATCCTGCGCTTCGAATACGCCTCGCCATCGACGCCCGCCCAGGTCTTCGATTATGACATGGCGGCCCGGACCCGGACCCTGCGCAAGACCCAGGAAGTTCCCTCCGGGCATGATCCGGCCGATTATGTCGTTGAGCGCATCGACGCGCCCGCCGCCGATGGCGCCCTCATTCCCGTCACCCTGCTCCGCCGCCGCGAAACGCCGGTGGACGGCATGGCGCCGGTCCTCCTTTATGGCTACGGCGCCTATGGCATAACGCTTCCGGCGGACTTCCGCACCGCGCGCCTCTCCCTGGTGGATCGCGGCTTCATCTACGCCGTCGCCGACGTGCGCGGCTCGATGGCCAGGGGCTATCAATGGTATCTTGACGGCAAGCTCGGGAAGAAGGGCGCGACCTTTTCGGATTTCGTCGCCGCCGGGCGCTGCCTCGTCGAACGCGGCTACACCAAGGCCGGCCGCATCGTCGCCATGGGGGGATCGGCCGGCGGCATGCTGGTCGGCGGCGCGGTCAATCTCGACCCGACCCTCTTCGGCGGCGTCATCGCAGCGGTGCCCTTTGTCGACGTGCTCAACACCATGTCCGACGAGACCCTTCCGCTCACGCCGCCGGAATGGCCCGAATGGGGCAACCCGTTGAGCGACCCGGCCGCCTACGACCTCATCGCCAGCTACTCGCCCTACGAGCAGACCGCCAACCGTCCCTACCCGCCCATGCTGATCACCGGCGGCCTCACCGACCCGCGCGTCACCTATTGGGAGCCGGCCAAATGGGTCGCGAAACTCCGTCACGAAGCGCCCGGCGCCGGACCCTATTTCCTGCGCATCAACATGGAGGCCGGCCATGGCGGGGTGTCGGGCCGCTTCGCCAGCCTGCGCGAG
Source organism: Alphaproteobacteria bacterium (assembly GCA_034439955.1). Taxonomy (GTDB): domain Bacteria; phylum Pseudomonadota; class Alphaproteobacteria; order Caulobacterales; family Hyphomonadaceae; genus UBA7672. Next base: position 10,511 of record JAWXBJ010000079.1, on the reverse strand, counting down.
ACGGCGCTCGAATTCGCCTTCGCCCTCACCGTTGTTGGCGACTCCTCCCCCTGAAAGGGAACAGTTGGGAGAGGGTCAAGCGTCTTTGGTAATTGAAATGACAGATTCTGGCGACGACGTCTGTGAGCGCCGCCCTCATGGTGAGCAGCCTTGCAACGCAAGGCGTCCGTCGAACCACGAGGGCTGTCGAAGCGCGGGCTTCGTCCGCTGCTCGCCATGGGGGCTATCGGGACAATCGAGCTGGCGCCAGAGCCATCATGCTGAGCAGGCTGCAAAGCAGCCGTCCTAGCCCTCATGCTGAGCAGGCTGCAAAGCAGCCGTCCTAGCCCTCATGCAGAGCAGGCTGCAAAGCAGCCGCCCTAGCCCTCATGGTGAGCAGCCTTGCAACGCAAGGCGTCCGTCGAACCACGAGGGCTTCACTCCTCTGTCGTCCCTGGCAATCCGGAGAGCAGCAGAAAAAGCGCCGGCGTCCAGAAAACAAAAAGCCGGCCCGTCTTCGTCAGACCCCGGCCCGTCTTTGTCAGACCAAGGACCGACGCGTTGTGCATGTTGATGACCCCGCCCGCGCTGGACTTTATACGCGTCATGGTCGAGCCTTCCCGACCATCTTCCTCGACGCCGAAAACGGCCAGGCCGCTAACCGGGAATCATTGTCCGGCCGGGACTCGCAGATGAATGGTTTCCCGCCGGGCTGACAACTCTGGTCGATCTTGCGGGCGGTTGGTATACGACCTGATCGCGGAGGGCCGATGACCTGGGAATTATATGCGCTGCTGGCGGCGGTGCTGCTCGGGCTGGTCCATCTTTCCGCCGCCTCATTCTCGTTCAAGGCGCAGGTCGGCAACAAATATACGGTCGGCGCGCGGGACGAGGGACTGCAACCGGCTGGCGTATCGGCGCGTCTCTATCGCGCCAACGCCAACTTCCTCGAGACCTTTCCCTATTTCGCGGCCTGCGTCCTGATCGTTCGCGTGATCGACGCTTCCGGGTATCTCAGCCTGACCGGCTGCGCACTCTATCTGGTCGGGCGCACGCTTTTCCTGCCCCTCTATGCGATGGGCGTGCCCTGGATCCGGACGTTCAGCTGGAACATCGCAACGCTGGGTCTTGTCCTCGTCGGCGTACAGTGCCTCCTCGCGAACTGACGCCGGCCGAACGGACGCCGGACCATACGCATCCGCTGCGCCGCCGCCTTGGAGGTAACGCCCTGCGAATCTGGCGCGCCAGCTAGATCGGCAGCTCGAACGGCGTCCCGCAGACATCGTACTTGACCGCCGGCCGCGACGGCCAGGCCGGATCCTGAAGGTCGCTCGCCCACTGGTCGAAGGCCGCTTCCAGCTCCTTGAGCCTGGCAGGTTCGCTCGCCGCGAGATTCCTCGCCTCGTTGGGATCGGCCGCCAGGTTGAACAGCAGCGTGAACTCGCCATTGAGGCTCTTCCACAGCTTCCAGTCGCCCTTGCGGATCGAGGCGTGCGGCGTCCTGCGCCACGCCAGCATGTCGTGCGGCTCTCCCGTCTTGGCGCCGGTTACGAAGGGCGTGAGATCCACCCCGTCATAGACCCGGTCCGCCAGCAGCTTGCCGCCGCCCGCCGTCACCGACGTCGTGAAGACGTCCATTGTCGACACCGGCTTGCGATAGACTTGGCCCTTGTCGACCGCGTTGGGCCAGCGCATCAGGAAGGGCACGCGCACGCCGCCCTCGTAATGGCTGAGCTTTCCGCCTCGCAGCGGTTCGCACGAGCAGATGCCCTGGATGTAGGCGGCGCAGCCATTGTCCGACATGAAATAGATGATCGTGTCGCCATTCTCGCCGGACGCCTCGACCGCGTCGATCACCTGCCCGACCTGATCGTCCAGCGCCGACACCATCGAGGCGTAGACCCGCATCCCCTCATCCGCGATGTGCGGGAAGCGATCATAGTATTTCTGCGTGGTCATCAGCGGATCGTGCGGCGCGTTGAACGCCAGATAGAGGAAAAAGGGATTGTCCTTCGGCGCGTTGCGCTGGATGAACTCGACGCCCCGCTCGCCGAAATACTCGGTCAGGTAACGGTCCTCATTGTTCACCACGGTGCGCTGCGGACCCTCGACGATCTTGTTGGCCGCACCGCGCTTCGCCCGCGTGTCGGCCCCTGTCCCGTCGGGCGCCAGACGCACCTCCGGCCGCGTGTGGTCGATATACGAGGTGGCCCCGGTCAGCAGGCCGACGAACTCGTCATAGCCGCGATTGGTCGGATAGAAATCATCGTTCGATCCCAGGTGCCACTTGCCGACGAGACCGGTCGTGTAGCCCTGGCGTTTCAGCATCGCAGCCAGCGTCACCTCCGGCATCGGCAGGCCGAGATTGTCCGCGATGTCGCGCGCCGGCGGACCGTTGTTGAACTCGAAGCCGAACCGGTCGGGATAGCGCCCCGTATTGAGCCCCGCCCGCGACGGCGAGCAGACCGGCGCCGCCGAATATCCGTCGGTGAACGCGACACCCTCGCTGGCGACCCGGTCGATATTGGGCGTCGCGATCCGCTTGCTCCCATACGCCGAAATGTCGGCATAGCCGAGATCGTCCGCAAGGATGACCACGATGTTGGGCGCCCTGGCTTTTGTCGCCTGGCGCCCGGTCGCCTGGGGCCCAGCCGCCTGGGGCGACTGACCCGCCGCCAGATCCGCCGACTGCTCCGCTGGAGGCGCCGTCCCGCTGCAGGCCGCCGCCAGAAGAATCGCCCCCATAAAGGTCGCCGCCAGCGCCGCCCCGTTCCATCGCAAAGCCATCGCCTATCCTCCGGGAAACAAGCTGCTCGCTCGTCCAGTTTCCGCCGGAATTGAAGGCCATCGCTCGACCGCTTTCAAGGGAAAACTCCGATGCGTCGCGTCGCCGCGCATGTTTTCATGCGGGCCGTCTCCCTTGCCGCCCCGCCGGCCCCCGCCCAGGCGACCTCCAGCGGCGGCCACCCCTTCAGGCGCCCCCTTCCACGCCTTGCCTCCCGTCCCTCGCCGTATAGATTGCCGTACATCGGATGGCCCGCCTAAAACCGGCGGCGCCGACCTCCGCTTCCAGGACGCTTCAGGCCAGAGCCCGTGAGAACATCTCCTTCGACACGAGCCATTCCGGCCGGCGCGGACTTCCCGCAGGGCGGCGGCGAGATGGGCGCGCTCATGCGGGCGCATGACTGGCGTGCAAGCGCCCTTGGCCCGCCCGACACATGGCCGCAATCGCTGAAATCGGTGGTCGCCATGATGACCCATTCGGCCTTCCCCATGTTCATCGCCTGGGGCGAGGGCCTCCCCTACCTCTACAACGACGCCTGCATCCCGATTGTCGGCGACCGGCATCCAGGCGCGCTTGGCCGGCCCTTCCGGGACGTCTGGCCCGATGTGTGGGGCGACCTCGAACCCCTGCTGTCGCGGGCGCTGGCGGGAGAGACGGTCCTTCTCGACAGCCTGCCGCTGACCCTTGAGCGCGACGGCCGGCCGGCGGTGGCGACCTTCACCTTTTCCTATTCGCCCCTGCACGACGAGGCCGGCGTCATTCGCGGGGTGCTTTCGGTGGCGATCGAGACCACGGACAGCGTCCGCGCAGCCCGTCTGGCAGATTTCCGCTCCGATCTCGCCGCGTGCACCCGCGACCTTGGCGACCCGGTCGAGGTCATGGCCGCCGCCGCCGGATTTCTCGGCCGGCGCCTTGGCGTGTCCCGATGCGGCTATGGCGAGATGGACGAGACGGGTGATTTCACCACCATCGAACGCGAATGGACCGACGGCGCCCTGCCCCGTCTTGTCGGCCGCTGGCGCCTCGACGACTTCGGACCGGCGGTGGGCGCCGACCTGCGCGCCGGGCGCACCGTCCGTATCACCGACGCGCTCGCCGACGACAGGCTGGACAAGGAGGCGGCTTCCGCCCGGATCGCGCTCGGCGCCCGCGCCACTCTCAATCTTCCGCTCTTCAGGGAGGGACGCCTCGCCGCCCTGCTCTATGCCAATCAGGGGACGGCGCGTCATTGGACCGACGAGGACGAAGCCTTTGTCCGCGAGGTCGCGGAACGCACCTGGTCGGAAGTCGAGCGCGCCCGCTCGGCGGCGACCTTGCGCGAAAGCGACGCCCGGCTGCGTCAGGTGGTCGAGGGCATGGGAGAGGGCTTTTGCGTTCTCGACGCCGATTTCCGCGTGATCGAGATGAACGCGGAGGGCATGCGCCTCGACGGCCGCTCGCCCGCCGGAATCATCGGCCGGTCGCACTGGGAGGCATTCCCGGGCTCCGAGGACGCCGAGGTCGGCGAACTTTACAAAAAGGCCATGCGCGAGGGCGTGCCGGTCGCCCTCGAACACGAGTGGACCTACGAGGACGGACGCCGCGCCTGGTACGAGATGCGCGCCTACCCGTCCGCCGACCGGCTGGCGATCTTCTTTCGCGACGTCACCGACCGCAAGCGGTCAGAAGAGGCGCTGCGCATACGCGGCGAGGAATTCCAGACGCTCGCCGACAACATCCCGGCGTTGTGCTGGATGGCCTACGCGGACGGTCACATCTTCTGGTACAACCGGCGCTGGTACGACTATACCGGGACGTCGGCCGAGGATCAGGCCGGGTGGGGCTGGGAATCGGTGCACGACCCCGAAATTCTCCCGGGCGTGGTTGCGCGCTGGCGCCGCTCGCTGGAGACGGGCGATCCCTTCGAGATGACTTTCCCGCTGAAAGGCGCTGACGGCGTCTTCCGCCCCTTCCTCACCCGCATCAACCCGATCCGCGACGATGCCGGAGAAATCGTCCGCTGGTTCGGCGCCAATACCGACGTCACCGAGCTGCGCGCCGCCGAGCTTGCGCTGCGCGAAAGCGAGGAGCGCCTCCAGCAGGCCAAGGACGCCGCAGGTTTCGGCATCTATGATTTCGACCTCGCAACCGGCGTCATCGCCTGGGATCCCATCGTTCGGGGGCTGTGGGGCGTCGATGCGGACACGCCGATCACTTTCGGCCTGTTCATCAGGGGTCTGCATCCGGACGATCGCGAGACAACCCGCGCACTGATCGAGAGGGCGCTCGATCCTGCGGGCGACGGCGATTATCGCGCCCAATACCGTCTGGGTTCGGCCGACGGCCCGGTGCGATGGGTCGAGGCGGTCGGCAAGATCCTCTTTGACGGCGGGCGTCCCATGCGCTTCGTCGGCACCGTCAAGGACATCTCCGAGCGCAAGAAGGCCGAGGAGCATCGCGAGCTCCTGGCCAATGAGCTGAACCACCGGGTCAAGAACACGCTCGCCATGGTGCAGTCGCTGGCCGGGCAAACCTTCCGCGGAGACAAGACCGATGCCTCCGCGAGGCAGTCGTTCGCGTCGCGCCTGCAGGCCCTCGCCAAGGCGCACGACGTGCTGACGCGCGAAAACTGGGACCGCGCCAGCCTCACCGACATCGTGAACGAGACCCTCGCCCCGCATCGCGGCCTCTCCGATTCCGGCATGGCGCGCATCAGTGTTCTGGGTCCCGCCGTCCGGCTGCCGGCCTGGATGGCGCTCAATTTCTCGCTCGCCCTGCACGAGCTGGCGACCAACGCGGCGAAATACGGCTCGCTCTCCGTCGACGGCGGGACGGTGTCGATCGCCTGGGAGGTCGTCGAGACCGACCCGGATCGCCGCCTGCGTTTTTCCTGGACCGAGCGCGGCGGCCCCAGTGTCAGGCCGCCGGAACGCTTCGGCTTCGGCACGCGGCTCATCGAACGCGTCCTCGGCGCCGATGACGCGACGCAGGTCGATCTCGCCTTCGATCCCGAAGGCGTCACCTGCCGCATCGACACCCCGCTGCCCTGAAATGACCCCGGCGCCCGTCCTCCACCACGCATGTGGGGGAGGTGGATCGCTGCGCCTCATCCTGAGCCGGGCCGAAGGCCCGTGTCGAAGGACGCGGCGTGACGGAGGGGGGCAAGGCATTGAGAGAAGTCATTCTCGGGCAAGCGAAGCGCGACCCGGGAATCTTCCTTTCCTTGTCCCCCCTCCGTCACGCCGCTTCGCAGCGCGCCACCTCCCCCAGTCTGCGACTGAGGGAGGCAAACCTCCACCGGCCCACTTTCCGCCACAACCATGGCCTCCGACTGCCCACCGTCACAATTGCGCAGGCGCGGGGTAGCAAGCCGGCGCCGGGCGGGTTACGGGACACGTGTCCGACGGGCCGGGTTGGACGCTTCCGGCCTTCCGCCTAAAGTTCAGTTCAGGAGTCGACGGCTCACATGTCATTCAAGGTCCGGCTTCTGCTTTCGGCCGCCGCTCCCCTCGTGCTGGCCTTCCCGGCAATGGCCCAGGTCAGCATTTCCACCGCAACCACCGCTCCGATCGCCACCGCGAGCGCCAATGCCGGCGCCGCCGCCAATGTCACCGTCACGACTACCGGCTCGATCGCCGTCACGGGCGCCGGCGCGACTGCCGTCACGATTGACAGCAACAACACCGTCACGAACGCCGGCGCGATTGCCGCCGCGAATGCCGACAACGCGACTGCCGTCCGGATTCTGCCCGGCTTCACCGCCGGCTACACGGGTTCCGGCACGATCGCCCTCCTCGAAGACTACACGCGCGCCGACGCGGACGCCGACGGCGACGCCGACGGTCCGCTCGCCATGGGAACCGGCCGCACGGGCGTCCTCCTGGATTCCGGCGGCGCGCTTGCCGGCGATGTCGTCCTTACCGCCGGCGGGATTACCGTCGAAGGAAACGCCTCCGCCGGAGTTTCCCTCCGCTCGGCCGTCAACGGTTCCTACCGCCAGCGCGCCGCCGTGGCGGTCACCGGCGCGAACAGCTTCGGTCTGGACATCCGCGGGAATGTCTCCGGCGATGTCGCCGTCGGCGGCTCCACCGTCGCAACCGGCGAAGGATCCACCGCCGTGCGTGTCGCCGGCGATGTCGCTGGCGAGTTTCTGGTCGACGGTTCTGTCATCTCGACTGGCTTCACCAGTACGACCGTCAGCAATTACGCCGATCCGGACTTCCTGACGACGGGCAGCGTGCCGATCGCCAGCCGCCGTGATGCCGACGATCTGCTCTCCGGCGGACCTGCGCTCGTGATACGCGGCGACCTGACGCGCGGACTGCTTGTCAACGGACCTGCCGTCGGCGTCGCCGACCCGACTGCGGCTGTCAAGGATGTCGTCCAGAATTTCAACGAGAACCGGACCGCCGGCGCGGTATCCACCTTCGGGTCTGCGCCCGCCCTCTTGATTGCGCCTGACAGCGGTGCGGCCAGCGACACGCTTCGCCTCGGACTTGTTCGCGAGACGATTCGCGACACGCTGGACGACGACAGGGACACCAACTTCACCGAAGTGATCGGCACGTTCAACTACGAGTACGGCCTGATCAACCGGGGCTCGATCAGCTCGAACGGACTCAATATCGGCTTCGCGTCCACGGGACTCCGGATCGCGGGCTCGGACGACGGCGCCCGCCAGACTGTCGTCGAGGGCGGGGTATTCAACGGCGGTCAGATCACTGCGCAGGGTTTCGAGGCCAACGCCATCGGCCTTAGCTTCGGGGCCGGGGCGAGCACGCCGCAGCTTGTCAACACCGGCTCAATCAATGTGGCTGTCGCCACCGAGACGAACCATGACGCAACAGGTGTCCGCATTGAGGCGGGAGCGAGTGTCCCCCGCGTCACCAACAGCGGACTGATGCAGGCCGCAGCGCGCGGCTATGATGGCGACGCCGTCGCGTTTTCCGACCTGTCCGGCACGGTCACAACTTTCCTGAATCAGTCCAGGGTGTCCGCCGGATACACCGATGACGACACCAGCGACACCATCACCAGCGGGCTCGGGCGCGCCATAGGGATCGATCTCTCGCGCAGCGCCTCAAACGTCACGCTTACCCAGTTAGACTCGGTCGACAATGCGCGGATCTTCGGCGACATTCTCTTCGGCGCCGGATCGGACACATTCAACCTCAGCTCCGGCGAAGTCACCGGAGACGTGGCCTTCGGCGCCGGATCGGACACGCTGACCATCAACAGCGCCGCCCTCATCGGAGACGCGTCCTTCGGTGGATCGGGTGCAGCCGTGTCGCTCTCCGGCGGCAGGATGACAGGCAACCTGTCGTTCGGAGCGGCGGCTGGATCCCTTTCGCTGGCCAACGCTTCTACACTGGACGGGGCGTTGACAAGCGGCGCGGGCGGCACGCTTGGCCTGGCCGTGAACAATTCGACGCTGAACAATCGCGCTTCCGCGACGCTTTTGCTCAACTCGATGAGCCTCTCGAACAACGCCAGGATTGGTTTCGTCGTCAACAACGCCCGGGTTCTCAGCGGCGCACCGGTGTTCAACGTGTCCGGGGCCGCCGACCTGGCGGCGAACACCCAGTTCACGCCGATTTTCGAGGAGTTCACCAATCGCAACTTCTCGCTGCGAGTGCTGTCGGCTGGCGATCTGAATCTCGCCGGACCGGCGGCGGCGATGCTCAACGCCAATTCTCCTTTCCTTTACGATATCAGCCTTGTCGAGGCCGCCGGTGGAAACGCGCTGGATCTCAACATGCGGGTCAAGACAGCGACCGAACTCGGCCTTGACCGCCGGGAGACGAGCGCCTACGCGGCCGCCCTCAACCTCTTCGAAAACGATAACACCATCGCTGCGGCGTTCACGTCGATCGCCGATGCGGACGAATTCGGCCGGGCGTATGCTGACCTGTTGCCTGGTCCCGATTCAGCCGTAATGGAGTTGCTGGCCTCAAACGCAACAGCCGCGTTCGGCGCGACCGCTCAACGCCTCGACCTCGTCAGCGACAAGCCCGTCGCGCCAGGCGGCGCGTGGCTCGAGGAATTCGGAGTTTATCGCGACTCCGAAACATCTTTTCAGGGCCTTGGGGTGTCCGGCGGAGGCTTCGGCGTTGCGGGGGGGCTCGACCTCATCACATCTCCCGATGCCGTCATCGGGGCGTTCGCTGCGCTCGAATCTGTCGAACTGGAGGAAGACGGCCGCACGGGCGCGCCCATCAACGTCGCGCAGACATCGCTGGGCGCCTATGGCGGCTGGCGCTCCGGCGCGCTGTCGGTCAACGGCACGGCTTCGGCGGGCTACGTGGATTTCTCCTCCAACCGCAAGATCGCCGTGGCGGGGCTGGTGGACGCCAGCCGCTCCGATTCGTCAGGCATAGCTCTCAATTCAGCTGCCCGGGCGACGTATTCCGTCCCGCTTGGCTTCCTCGAACTGAAGCCGTATGTCGGCCTCGACTATATGAGGCTGACGCAGGAAGGTTACACCGAAAGCGTGACGACCAATGACGGGTTCGCTCTCACCGTGGGCGACGCCGAAAGCTCGCTGGCGACCGGCTCCTACGGCGTGTCGCTGGCCGCCGATTTCGGGTCCGACAACAGTTTCAGTCTTCGCCCGGAGATCTCGGTCGGCTATCGCAACATCCTGACCTACGACAGCTCGCCTGGCTCGGCGCGCTTCGCCGGCGGCACGACCGCCTTTTTGCTCGAACCGGGACTCGAACCGGAGGACGCCGTCATCGGCGGCTTCGGCTTCAACATCTCGAGCGAGTATCTCAACATGAAGCTGGGTTACGACACGGCGATTGCCGATGGATCGACGACGCACTACGGCTCGCTGACGCTTCGCCTCGCCTTCTGGTGAGGCAAGGCGCCTCCTGAACCACAAACTTCACCTCCGGCTCGTGGTCAAGCCGCCGAACGCCTGATCCCGAACCGCCCGGACAGCCACCCGGACAGGACAATCAGGGCGAATGAGCTCGCGATCATCCACATTGGGTGCGGCAGCATGACGTAGTTGGCGCCAGTCGCCGCCAGCAGCACGGCTGCGACGATCCAGGCCGTCCAGGCCCGGCCTGAAATCCGCGCCGCCGCCAGCCCGCCAAGCAAAACGGCGACGAAATAGGTGGCTACCACCCCGATTTTCGACCCGATCGGCGTTGAGGCCATCATTGCTTCGAGCGCGGCCTTATCGTTCATGTCCACGACCGGGCCGCCGGTCAGCGCATGCACCAGCAATTCTCCGCCGATCACGGTCGCTATGGCGACGACGATGCCGACGACGACTCCCAGAATGACCTTCAGCATCACGTTTTCCCCTTATCCCTGCGCACAGTCGCGTTGCGATTCTGCAGCGTCAAGTTGGTCGGAACGTCACCGCGAACCTTGCCCTCGCTCCGCCAGCGGGACGGAACCGCAGTCCGCGCGCTCTCCTTCGATGCCCTCCGGCGTCATTCGCGCCTTTGACTACGATTGTCGGGACAGGCAGCGCGACATCGTCTTCGTCAGCGGGAGCGTCGAACCCGCTTCGCGCACCGGCGTTGCAGCACGAAAATCCTCTGGCTGGGGCGCTAGGATTCGAACCCAGGAATGGCGGTACCAAAAACCGCTGCCTTACCACTTGGCGACGCCCCAGCAGAGGGAGCGGACAGTTACGCAATTCGCTTCGCCATGGCAACTGCCGCAAGCGTGCGCCGTCGGCGCCGCTGAAAGCCGCTGGATACATGGCGCTGACCGCCCCCGGAACTCGCGCGAAATGCTCCCTCCACTCCCC
>JAWXBJ010000078.1:0-5171 GCA_034439955.1 Alphaproteobacteria bacterium | reverse complement strand
CGATGATCTGCTCTTCCGAAAATCTGCTCTTGCGCATCTTGCATCCTCTCTATCGAGGACTCTGCAAATTCGTGGCCGGATTTCAGGGGGCTGGGTCAAACGCCTTGGCTCCACGCCGGCAGAAACATCCGGAGACAAAACCGACCCGCCCCCGGCGGTCGATTCCCCGGCGGCTGGTCACGCTGCGGCGAACACCCGGGAGGCCGGTCCCGGCCGGCCATCCTGACAGGAGATCAGCGTCGACTAGGCGTTTTCCAGGCAATCTTCTCAAGCGTGACGCCAAGGACGATCATCGCGACGCCCGAAGAAGCCTCCTTCAAGCCGTCCCGAACACCCGATCAAAGATCATGTCCACCGCCCGGAAATGATAGCCAGGATCGAACAGGTCGTCGATTGCCGCCGGCTCCAGAAGGCTCCCGATATCCGCGTCGGACTTCAGCAAAGCGAGGAACATGTCGCCGCCGCGATCGGGGTCGGCCCACACCTTCATGGCGTTGCGCTGCACCAGCCGGTAGGCCTCCTCGCGGCTCGACCCCGCCTCGACGAGCGCCAGCAACACACGCTGGGAATTGTGGAGCCCGCCGAGCCGGTTAAGATTGGCGAGCATGGTCTCCGGGTAGACCAGCAATTGCTCGATCACACCCGCGAGGCGATGCAGGGCGAAGTCGAGATGGATGGTCGCGTCCGGCGCGATGCCTCGCTCGACCGAGGAGTGGGAAATGTCCCGCTCGTGCCAGAGCGCGACATTCTCCATCGCCGGCCCGACGGCCGAACGCACAAGGCGCGCCAGCCCCGTGAGATTCTCGGTCAATACCGGATTGCGCTTGTGAGGCATGGCCGAGGAGCCTTTCTGGCCGGGCGAGAAATACTCTTCAACCTCCAAAACTTCCGTGCGCTGCAAGTGACGGATCTCGGTCGCGATGCGCTCAATCGACGAGGCGGTGACGCCCAGCGCCGCAAAGAAGGCCGCATGCCGGTCGCGCGGGATCACCTGCGTCGAGACAGGCTCGACCGCAAGGCCAAGCTTCTGGGCCACTGCCGCCTCGACGCGCGGGTCGATGTTGGCGAAATTGCCCACCGCGCCCGATATCGCGCAGGTCGCTATCTCGGTGCGCGCGGTCTCGATGCGCTTGCGGTTGCGCGCCATCTCTGCGTGGAAGCCCGCCAGCTTCACGCCGAAGGTCGTGGGTTCGGCATGAATGCCATGGCTGCGGCCGATGATGGGCGTCATCCGGTGCTCGAACGCACGTTTTCGCAGCGCCGCCAGCAGCCGATCGACGCCGGCGAGCAAAAGGTCGCTCGCCCGCGCCAGTTGCACCGAGAGGCAGGTGTCGAGCACGTCCGACGACGTCATGCCGAGATGCAGGAAGCGCGCTTCGGGGCCGACATGCTCGGTCACGCTGGTGAGGAAGGCGATGACGTCGTGCTTCACCTCGCGCTCGATCTCGTCAATACGCGCCACATCGAAGGCGCCGCGATCGCGCACCGCCCGGGCCGCGTCCGCCGGGATCAGACCCAGCTCCGCCATCGCCTCGGCGGCCAGCGTCTCGATCTCCAGCCAGATCGAATAGCGCTGCTCGGGCGTCCAGATCGCCGCCATTTCGGGACGCGAGTAGCGGGGGATCATCTGGACGCCTCTTTGGGAGCTTCAAGGCGCGGTCTACGCCACTCCGCGCGGGAAAACGACCCCGGCGGTCCGCCTACTTCGCCACCAGATCCTTCTGCAGGGTGCGCACGCAGAGGAAGAAGAAGATCGCCGGCAGGACGTAGAGCGCGGACGTGATCACCAGGGACCGTTGCAGCGCGCTGGCGTCGGCTGCCCGGCAGAAGGCCTGCCGGGTAACGTCGAGGGCGGCCAGCGCGTCTCCCTTGCACGAGGCCCGCGCGATGTCGCCAAACCCGTCGGCGTTGGCCTGCATCGCGAACAGCATGTCCGAGAGATAGCCGATGAAGGGCGGGCCAAGACCATAGCCGACAAGGTTCACGATGAAGAGCAGGATCGCGGTCGCGGTGGCGCGCGTGCGCATGCCGACGACGCCCTGCCCGATCGTGTATTGCGCGGCCAGATAGCCGTACTTGACGGCGGCGCCCATGCAGATGCCGAACAGGGCGACCCATTTGTTTTCGGCGCTGAAGCCAATGAGGTAGAAGGGCACGCAGAGAACCAGACCCGCCGCCGGCAGCCAGGCAATGGCGTTGGGATGGCGCTTCATCATCTTCTCAGCCAGCCAGCCGGTGAAAAAGACGCCGACGGAAGCGGCAAAGGCCGAGGGCACGTTGAACAGGAGCGTCGCCTCGTTCTGCGACACCTCGTAGGTGCGGCGGATGAACGATGTCTGGAAAGTGGTGATGCCATAGCCACAGAAGGACGCCAGCGTCGCGCCTGCGGTCATGATCCAGAAGGTCTTCTTCGAGCCCAACTCCCTCAGCGCATCGACAAAACTGGCTCGCTTCGGCCGCGCAGCGGAGGGCGGATCGGAATAGCCGCGCGGCGGCTCCTTGACCGTGAGCCTGAAGATCACAGCGATGCCAATGCCGACGAGGCCGATCAGCACGAAGGCGTAGCGCCAGCCGAACTCCGTCACGACCGGGCCGCCGATCAGATTGGCCGTCAGCGTGCCGACCGTGACGCCCATCGCGTAGTAGCCGAGCGCCGTCGACCGCCGCGCGGGCGGATAATAGTCGGCGATCAGGGAATTGGCCGGCGGCGTGCAGCCCGCCTCCCCCACGCCCACCAGGACCCGGGCGAGGCCCAGCATGATGAAGCCGCTAAAGGTGACGCCGAAAATGACGGTCTCGTTGGCGAGGCCGCACAGCGCCGTCGCGCCCGACCACAGCGCGATGCAGATGGTCATGATCCAGACCCGGTTGCCGTGTTCGGCGAACCGGGCCAGGGGAATTCCGACCAGCGCGTAGAAGAAGGCGAAGGTGAAACCGGTCAGCAGACCGAATTGGCCGTCCGTTATCTTCAGCTCGTTCATCACGGGCTCGGACACGACGCCAAGCAAGCCGCGATCGAGAAAGTTCAGGATGTAGACGAGCAGCAGCGCGTTGAGGACATAGCTGCGGTAGCTCTTGGATCCCCAGCCGGTCAGGTGGCCATCGGAAACGGCTAGCGGCGGCGCGGCAGCGCTCGTGACCGAGCCCGTGGACGTTCCCATTGATGACCTCCCATCCCGGTCGCTCACGGACCGGTGACGAATTCAAGCCATTGGAAGGTGGCCGTTTTGCGCGGTCGGGTCCACCCACAATCTCTGCGTGCGTCGCGTTGAGCGGGGCCACGCCGGAAACGCGAACGGCCGGCTCCCGCGAGAGAGCCGGCCGCATCGAGAGAGATCGTTGAGTGGTGGACGCCGGCTAGTGGACTGGACGCGCGACCACGTCCTTCTTGTAGGTCAGCGACGCAATCAGGAAGAACGCCGCCGCCGGTATGAAGAAAAGAATTGTCGCCGCCATCGATTGCCGCAGCCCTTCGCCATAGGCCAGCGTGCAGACCGATTGCTGTTCCGGCGTCAGGGCTGACAGGTCGCGCTGGCGGCACACCTCGTTGGTCAACACGTCGGCCATGCCCTGGGCCTCAATCTGCATGTGCATGAACATGTCGCTGAGAATGCCAACGATCTGCGGGCCGAGGCCGTTGCCGATCAGCGCGATCAGGAACAGGAGAACCGCGATGGCGGAGGCGCGCGAACGCTGAGAGACCACTCCCTGACCGATCGTGTATTGCGCGCCGAGATAGCTGTAGTGGCACGCCGAGGCCAGCCCCCACACAGTCAGCTGCAAAGCCTTCTGTTCGACCGGAAGATAGAACGCCCAGATGTAGAGCGGGACAGCGAGTAGCAGTCCCACGGCCGGCAACCACGTCACGGCGGAGGGAAACCGGGGTGTCAGCTTCTCCGCCAGGAACCCGCCGGTGAACGTGCCAACGGCGGACAGAAGCGACAGAGGTACCCCGTACTGCAGCGCGAACTGTCCCGGCGAGATGCCGTTGACCCGCTGCATCATCGGGGCCTGGAAACCGAACAGGCCATAACCGACGAGGGCGACGAGAGAGGCCCCGATCGCCATCGTCCAGAAGGTCGGCTTGCTTCCCAGCTCCTTGAGAGTCTCGACGATACTGGCCTTCTGGACCCGCTGGACGCCGGGCGGATCGGTAAAGCCCCGCGGCGGCTCCTTGACCGTCAAAACCAGGATCAAGGCGACGAGCACGCCGGGCAGTCCAAGCGCGATGAACGCGAAACGCCAGCCATAGGTCTCGCCCCAGCCCAACTGTTCTGGCATCGAACCAAGGCCGACAGAGTTCAGTATGTTGACGACCGTCGCATCGGTCATGCCGCCAATCGGCCCGCCAAACGCATTCGCCAGCGCGCCGCCGAGCGTCACACCCATGGCGAAAATGCCGAGTGCGTTGGCGCGGCTCTTGGGCTTGAAGTAATCGGCGATGATCGAGTTCGAGGGAGGCGTGCCGCCCGCCTCGCCGATCGCCACGCCGACGCGCGCGATGAGAAGAAAGACGAAGCTGGTCGCGAAGCCGCACAGCGCCGTCATCAGCGACCAGATGGCGATGCACAAGGCCATGATGAAGACGCGGTTGTAGCGATCCGCCGCGATCGCGATCGGAATTCCCATCAGCGCGTAGAAGAGGGCGAATGGCGGGCCGTTGAGGAAGCCGTATTCGGTATCCGAGAGGCCAAACGTCTGGATGATTGGTTGCGCGACGACGCCGAGCAGGTTCCGGTCGATGAAATTGAGCGTGTAGACGAGCGTGAGCGATAACAGGACATAGGCCCGATAGCCCGGCGCACCGTAACTTTGTCCGCCCGCAGGCGCTTCGCCTGCCGGCGCTGCAGCAACACTAGCCAAATAGACCTCCCCTTGAACCCGAACCCTCCCCCTAGGATTGGGGGCGTTCAGGCTCCGACGTTCCTCCGGCGGCTTACGCGCCGTACTCGCCACCCTAGCTTTGAAACCGGGCTGGGCAAGCCCATTCGCGGGATCGGGGAGGGGTACGGCTAGATCAACCCCTTGGCTTTCATGCTGACGGTTTCGGCCGATCCCACTACCAGATGATCGTGCAACCGGATTTCCAGCGCCTCCAGCGCCTTCATGATCTCACGCGTCATATCGATATCAGCCCTGGAGGGTGTCGGGTCGCCGCTGGGATGATTGTG
>JAWXBJ010000077.1:0-4610 GCA_034439955.1 Alphaproteobacteria bacterium | reverse complement strand
TTCTCCCTTTCCCCTTCCCCCTTCCCCATTCACGCCTTCACCCGCGCTGGCCGGATATCTCCAGAACGCCGATCCGCGCGAGGGCCGCCGCCGCTGGCTGATCGAACAGGGCTTCGAAATGGGGCGCCCATCACGGATCGAGCTCGAGGCCGATGTCTCGGGCGGACGGATCACGGCGGTCCGCGTGGGCGGCAGTTCCGTCCTGGTCTCCGAAGGCTGGCTGGACGCTGGTTAGCCGGTTCCTGGCGGCCTGGACCGGGGCGGCCGGGCCGCCAGCGCCTTGCGGATCGTTCGAATTTTTCGCTGGTTTGGCTCAAAACCCCCCGCTAACAATTTTGCCTTCCCGCCCCTATATTCGTTGCATCTGTAAAAGGCCCCGCCGGTAATGGCAGGGCCCAATGGGAGAATTTCATGATTGCCTTGAGAAAAAGCGCTGAACGCGGCTATGCCGACCACGGTTGGCTGAAGAGCTTCCATACCTTTTCCTTCGCCAACTATTACGACCCCGAGCACATGGGATTTGGGTCGTTGCGGGTCATCAATGAAGATCGGGTCGATCCAGGCGAAGGTTTCGGCAAACACACGCACCGGGACATGGAAATCATCAGCTACGTCCTGGACGGCGAACTCGAGCACAAGGACAGCATCGGCACGGGTTCGGTGATCCGGCCGGGCGACGTGCAGCGCATGAGCGCGGGCACCGGCGTGACCCATAGCGAGTACAACCCCTCGCCGAAGAACCCCGTCCATTTCCTGCAGATCTGGATCGAGCCCGCCGAGCGCGGCATCAAGCCGAGCTACGAACAGAAGTTCTTCAGCCCCGCGGACAAGCGCGGCAAGCTGCGCCTGGTGGCATCGCCCGACGGCCGCGACGGCTCGGTGACAGTCAACCAGGACGCGTACCTGTACGCCGCGCTGGTCGACGGCGCCGAATCGGTCTCGCATCAGCTTGCCGAAGGGCGCAAGGCCTACGTCCATGTGGCGCGTGGTTCCGCAACAGTCAACGGCCGCCCGCTGCGCGCAGGGGATGCGCTCCAGGTCGACAGCGAATCCAACATCGAAATCGGAGACGGCAGCAACGCGGAAGTGTTGTTGTTCGACCTGAACTGGAAGGACGGATCATGAGCACGATGCTTGCAACAAAACCGGCAACCAAATCCAGGACGGCATTGCGCGTGGTGAAGAGCCACCATGCGCAACCGGCTCCCGGGCTGGACGTGCTGCGTCCCTTTCCCGGTCCTCAGCTCGACTACGCAAGCCCGTTCCTGATGCTCGACCACTTCGGGCCGGACCGTATTCGCCCCGGCGAGGAGGGCGGGCTCAACCCGCATCCGCATCGGGGCTTCGAGACTGTCACCTTCCTGTTTCAGGGCGCGATGGAGCACCACGATTCATCGGGAGGACGCGGCCTGCTCAATCCCGGAAGCGTGCAATGGATGACCGCCGGTTCCGGCATCGTTCATGCGGAATACCGGGAGAAGGAGTTCGCCCGCAAGGGCGGTATCCTCGAAGGCGTGCAGCTATGGCTGAACCTGCCGCGCAAGTACAAGATGGAAACGCCGCACTACCAGGACCTGCAGCCGGATCGCATTCCCGTCGTGAAGTCCGAAGGCGGCGAAGTACGCGTAGTGGCAGGCGAAGTGCTGGGTACCACCGGTCCCGCGAAGAGCTATACGCCGGTCATCGCGGCGCGAGTGAGCTTGCAGCCTGGTGCCAGCGTGGCGCTTCGTGCGCCGGCGGGACACAACGCCTACCTGTATGCGGTCAGCGGCAGCGGCCGGTCGGGTGGACTCGCGTTCGGCGCAACGCAACTGGTGGAGTACCGCAATGACGGCGATGCGGTAGAAATTGCAGCCGATGAAACAACCGAGTTGCTGTTCCTCGCCGGCGAGCCGATCGACGAGCCGGTGGTGTCCTGGGGGCCATTCGTGATGAACACCCGCGAGGAAATCATCCAGGCGCGCGACGACTACATGGCCGGCCACATGGGCGTGCTCGAAGAACGCGCCTGATCCCTGCCCGACCCTTCGGCGCCGCGATTCTCCAGCAGTTGTAGAATCGCGGCGTCGGTTGATTCAGGGGCAGCGATGAAAATCTTTGTTACGGGCGCGACGGGGTATATCGGTGGTTCGGTGGCCGAGCGCCTGCTGCGTGAAGGCCACGCCATAAGCGGGCTAGTTCGCAGCGATTCCGGCGCAAAGGAGATTGAGGCCCGCGGCATGCGCGCCGTGCTCGGCACTCTCGACGATTCCGCGGTGATTGCCCGCGCCGCCCGCGAAGCCGATGCTGTGATCGACGCTGCAGAAGCGAATCATCCCGGCGTGGTGGAGGCCATCGCCTCCGCAGTGCGTGGGTCCGGAAAGCCGTTCCTGCATACCAGCGGTTCCGGGATAGTCGCCACCGACGCCGGGGGCGAACCCGTCGATGCGATTTACGACGAGTATTCCACTTTTACCCCCAGCTTTCCGCGCATGGTCCAGCGCGCAGCCATCGACCAGGTGGTGTTCGACTGTGCAAAACAGAACGTGCGCTCGGTGGTGATCCGCCCGACCATGATTTATGGCGGCGGCCGCGGCGTACGCAAGGAAAGCGCGCAGATTCCGGCTCTCACTGAGAACGCGAAGAAAGCCGGGGTTGGATTGCATATCGGCCGGGGCGAGAACTACTGGTCCAATGTCCACATCGACGACGTCGTCGATCTTTACCTGCTTGCACTGGAGAAGGCGCCGGCAGGCGCGCTCTACTATGCGGAGAATGGCGAAGAGCAATTGAAGGCTGTCGCCGCTTCGATCAGCCGACTGCTCGGTTTTGGCGGCAGGACGCGGAACTGGTCACCCCAGGATGCGGAAGCGGCGCTCGGTCCCAAGGCGATTTCTTCGTTCGGCTCCAACAACCGGGTGCGCGGCAAGCGCTCACGCGCCGAACTGGGATGGAAACCCAGCGGAGCGCCGGTGCTGGAAGAAATCGAGCGGGGGCATTATAAGTGCGTCCTCGGCACATAGAGTTCTCGCAGAAGACATGAGTACTTCCAGAGCTTTGGTAAGTTTCGTAACCTTGGCGAGCGACAAGGAATTTAGATCCGATCATCTTCAGCTCTGCACACTTTGGTTCGACGAAGTAATCATTGAGACACTTGGGAGCTACAGTGAGAAGAATTTTATTGAGGGGCTTCTAGGAACTCAATCTGAATTCCAAAATGAGGCGCTAGCCCTAACGGACATAATGCGTCCGCTCGACAGAGAATTGCAGAAGCACATCCACGGTACTCTTCTGCAGCAATCGGAAAGGGGCTACCCTCGGACCGAGAGGGGAGCAGTTAAATACCTCTATCCCGAGCCAGAGAATGCCGATCAGTATGCGCATAACCATTTGCTTGAAATATTCGCAAAGGAGCATGGGGTTGCGCAGTTCGAAAATGAGCATGAAGTTCAGCAGCTGGAAGGTCGAGCGCGAGTTGCTGTGGATGCTGTCTATTTGTGGGAAATGGTTAACGTGCATTTTCCATGCATGCTTCAAGCAAATCGAGATGAGAAGGAAGCAATGGTGGCAGCGAGGCGGTTTACAGCTGGTTCTGCTGTTTATGATGCGCCGTACAGGCTGTTTGAAGTAGCCATCCCGTCTCTGCGCAACGTTCCTTGGAATGAAATAGTTCGTTTTCGAAAGGACGGCAGTCTTCGATCCCTCAGAAAAAAGATCGCAGAATCCATGATCAAGGCTGGGTCTAATCTTGAGTCAGCAAAGTCTCTATTTAAGGAGTCGGAGCAATTGGCAGTCGACGCAATTGTTGAGAGGGGGCGACCGCAGTTGAGACGCGTCGCAATTGAATCTGTCCTGGCGAATCTGCCCGGAATGGCAGTGAATCCCTTCAGCGCATTCTTCGGTATCCGGGACACGGCAAGTGAGATTAGGGCCAATCAGAATCATGGTTGGGTTTACTTACTCCGGGATATTGAGGGGGCGGCGAAAGCCGGTGAAGATAGTTCCGCCCAGCGTCGCATATGACAGTCAACGTCGAGGCGATATGACAACGCGCGTAAGCTTCTAGAATGGCGAAAGATTCGAAGATCGAGTGGACGCACCACACGTTCAATCCCTGGTGGGGTTGCGTGAAGGTATCTCCCGGCTGCAAACATTGCTACGCCGAGACCTGGGCCAAACGCATAGGGGCAGCGGTGTGGGGCCCAAATACCACCCGGCGCGAACTAAGCGATACCTACTGGCGCCAGCCGCTTGCTTGGAACGCCGAAGCGGTGCGCCTCAAACAGCGTCGGCGGGTGTTCTGCGCATCGATGGCCGATGTCTTTGAGGATCGCAGAGACCTAGACGATAAGCGAGAACGCATCTGGTCTTTGATCGATGAAACCCCGCAACTAGATTGGCTCCTGCTGACGAAGCGTCCCGAAAACGTTTCCCGCCTCGCGCCGTACGGGGAGGATTGGCCGGCCAACATCTGGTTGGGCGCAACTGCTGAAACTCAAAAGTGGTTCGATAAGCGTATGGCAGCGCTCACCGAGATCTCCGCGCGTATCCTGTTCCTATCGTGCGAACCCCTTCTGGGGCCGCTTGATTTCTCTCAATGGATCAAGCGAGCGCGCCGCGGAGACGGACGA
>JAWXBJ010000076.1:0-19355 GCA_034439955.1 Alphaproteobacteria bacterium | reverse complement strand
GGGTTTTGGTTCGATTGTCGAACTCGCTCCGTGCGGGGAGGCCGATGGAGCGCATTGCGGCCGCATCGTCTGGCTGTGGGAGGAGACAGATGAATCAGGCCGTCTGCGAACCGACCGACACAACCCCGATCGCGCGCTACGCTCTCGTTCGCTGGTGGACATCCAAATTGTCAGCGGCCTTACCAAAATCGCGCCGGGCGTCTGGAGCGACGGCGCTCTCTACAACCCCGACGACGGCCGAACCTACACCGGGACGATCCGTTTGAAGGACGACTCCCTGCAGTTGAAGGGCTGCGCATTGGGCGTCTTCTGCCAGACGCAGACGTGGCGGCGGGCCGCCGGGGTCGTGGCTGCCGCGACCGGCAGTCATTGAAGTTAAGGGCGGGCGCCCCCGCCAGGCGTCCGCCCTACCGCAGGAACTCCAGCAGCGACAGGCTGCGCAGCGTGTTGAACACGCCGGCCGAGGCCTCGTAGGAAAACTTGGCCTGGTTTAGCCTCACCGCCACCTCCGCCAGATCGACATCGACGATCTCGCCGATCGCACTGTTCAGCGCCTGCTTCTGCGCCGTCTGACGGTCGCTCGCGGCGTCGACCTCCTCCTGCATGCGTCCGTTCTGCGCCTGCGCCATGATGATCGCGTCGAACGCATCCGACAGGGCGCCCAGCTCATCCTCGATCGCCGTCTTCTGCAGCGGCGTCAGGTCGCCGCGAAATGGCCCGCCCGCCCCTTCGTCCAGCTCGGCCAGACGCTTGATCGAGGCCATCGCGAGGCTCACGACATCGTCCGCCACCAGGCCGGCCGCGACCGTCCGTCCCTCCTCTATCCGCATGACCTGCGAGGCTGCGCCCTGCTCGATCGACGCGGTGAGCGGATCGGCCGCGAGATCGCTCAGCGTCGCCGCCGTCACCGGAGGCCGGTCATTGAGCACGCCGCCGAACAGATACCGGCCGCCGAGATTTGTGTTCATCGTGTCCTTGAGCACGGCGAACGCCTCCTCCAGCTGGGCGCGCACGCCTTCGCCGCTTTCGAGCCCGACATTCTGGAAGAGGTCAGTCTTGAGACTGGCGATCACCTCCGAGGCTCTGTCGAGCGCGACGTCCTGGACCTGAAGCCTTGTCTTCAACTCCGAGGCCGTGGCGAGGAAACCGTCCGTCCGTGCCGACAGCCTCTGCGCCGACACCAGCGTCTGCGCTTCGCGGCCATAGCCTTTGAGGTCATTGGCCTTGGTCTGCGCCGAGCTTTGTCGAGCCGCCTCGACCAGCGAACGCTGCGCGCGCGAAAGGTCTGACAGCGAGGCCGCCGGAATCATCGCAGAGGAGATGCGGTTCATGGAGGTCACACCAGCTGGAGGACGATGTCGTAGAGATCCTTTGCCGCCTGGATGAGGCGCGAGGCGGCGGCGTAGCCCTGCTGGTAGGTAGTCATCTTCACCAGCTCTTCGTCGAGGTTGACGCCTTCCTCACTCATCCGGCGCTCGCGCACCTCGGCGCGCACGGACTCCGCCGCCGATCGCGAGGCTTCCAGCGCTTCGGCCCGGACGCCGGCATGGCCCGCCAGCCGGGCGGCATAGTCGGCGACCGACGTCACTTGGCCCGAGAGCCCGCCCGCGCTCGCGAAACTTCTTGGCGCCGATCCAGCCGCCTCGACGCGCAGCGCCCCGCGCCCATCGCCCGGCGCGAGAACGCGCACGCCCGCAGCGACCCCCGCAAGGTCCGCCTGCCCGACCCCAATCAGCGAGGGATTGGCGAGGATGTCGGACCGCACCTGGAGCCCGCGCGCACGCTCGGCCGGCAGCGTCTCCCCGAGCCCGAAAAGCTGGGACAGGGAGAAACCCGTGTCGCCTCGCACGGTCACGTCCTGCAAGACATCCACCCGGCCGATCGTCGGGCTGGACGGCTCAATCGACAGCCGCCCATTGGCGTCAAACACGGTCTGGCCAAGGCCGCTCAGCGCCGTATCGATCTCGCCCCTCAGCGCGGCGATGGTCGTTGCTGCGCCGACCGTATAATCGACGGTCCGCACGATGACGCCTTCGGTGTTGCGCATGGCGAAACTGATTGTCTGCCCGGCCGAAAAGCCGTGCAGGTCCACTCCGGAAAGACCCGTAGCGGTGCTCAGAGGGTTCTGCTTGGCGACGAGGTCGTTGAGCCCGAATGTGTGGGCGAGCCCCTTGCCCGCCCGTGTCGCGCCCGCGACCGGATCATCGGTCATCGCAAGGCCCGCTCCCGCAATCGTGGTCGCGATCCTCAACGCGCCGCCACTGAACGAGGCCGATCCGTTGACACCTAGCGCCGTGTTCAGCGCGTTCTGGAAATCGCCCACAGAATTGGCGAAGCTGGTGACGGCGCCAAGATCGTCGGTGATCGTCCCCGTGACCGCGCCAAAGCTGATCCGGTAGTTGCGCAGAACGACGCCGTCGCCATCGACAATACCGAGATTGGCGGCGCCCGTGAAGCTGAGCCTGTCGGTGGCGATCAGTCCCGTATTGCGCCCGCTTAGCACCGCTGGCGCCGGGACGGCCGAGGCCGCATTGTGCGCCGCGTTCAGCGCATCCGCCGCCCCGGCCGCGAATTCTCCGAACGACAGGGCGAGATCGACAAGGTCTTTGTCGCGCGCGCGCAGCAACCCTTTCAGCTCGCCGCCGCCCAGCCGCGCGCCCATCGGAACCTCGGTCATCGAGCGGGGCTGCAGCATCACGACGCCGGCATAGGCCTCGCCGTCGCTCGTGCTGTCCAGGGCGAGCCGGGCCGCGTCGAGATCGACCAGCAGCAACCCGTCCGTCGTGCGCACCTCGACGCCGCCGAGCGAACGTTCCTGCGTGCGGATGTCAATGATCTCTGACAGCCTGTCCAGCATTCGCGCCTGCTCCGTCGTCGCTTCGCTGGCGCTCAGCCCGCCGATCGTGTTGCGCTGGATGGATGTGTTGAGCTTGGCGATTCCCGCCATCAGCGTGTTGGCTTCCTCCAGCGTCACGATGGCGCGCGCGTGCGCCTCTTCGCGCAGCGCCGCAATCTCGCCCGACGTGGTCTGGAGCTGGTCGAGCAGCGATCTCAGGTTCGACAGGACTTCGCTGCGCCGCAAGGCCGAGGCGGGATCGACCGACAGCCCGCCAAAACTTGAAAACACCGGGTCGAGCGCCGCGAACACCGTATTGGCGTCGGAGGGATCGCCCAGGAGGCCCTGGGCCCGGTCCATGAACCGGGAAAGAATGTCCGCCGCCGCGACATCCGCCGCGCCGCGCATCTCGGCTGCGGCGAGATACGCGTTGGCGATCCGGGTCACCTCGACCTCGACGCCCTGCAGGCCTCCCTGGGCCTGTCTCGACACGAACTGCACGTCGAGGCGCGCATACCCCACCGTGTTGACGTTGGCGACGTTCGTCGATGTCGCCTTCAGCGCCAGCTGGTTGGCGCTCAGCGCCGACAGGCCCGTCCCCATGATCGTTGTTATGCTCACGACCGTCTCCTGCCGGTTGGCTCCGACGAATCTGCCGCGTAGGCAGAATTTGCCGGGCCGCCCGAGAGCGGACCAGTTTCAGCCGGCGGCGTTCCAACTTCCTGAATGTGCGCGCGAAAATTTCACGCCCGCGCTTCTGCGCCCCGACCGCTCCGGCGCCTGGCCGTCTCGTCGCCGTTAACCAAGCAAGACCCGGGCCAGCACGTTCCGCACCGCCGGGCGACTTCCCGGCATCCTGTCCGCTGACCGCTACTCCCCCCGGTGGACGATCGCCGCGGTCGCGACCAACTCTCCCAGCAGGGCGAGCGTCGCCTGCCCCGAGCAGTCGAACGGATCGAGTTCCGCACGCTTGAAATACTTCAGCAGCAGCGAGGGATTGACCTTGGCGACATTGACCTGCCCCATTGTCCAGCCGCCAAAGCGCCTCTCGGCGATTTCCTCATAGCTCAGCAGCCGCACATTCTCGTGGCGCTCGTCGCGCACGATGGCGTTGAACACCTCGCACACCTCGTCCCGTCCGCCTTCCAGCACCTGGATGAAGGTGGTGTTGGACACGCACAACAATCCGGTAATGCCGAGCGCCGGATTGTTCTTGCGCGACTGCTCCAGTATCCGGTCGAGCATCGGGCCGGTCGGAGCGGAGAGCGAACGGCTGGCATAGAGACATCGCACGAGCATCTTGGCCTCACGGGTTCAGGTTGAGGAGCGACAGGAATTCGCGGCGCAACGCCGGATCCTTCAGGAACGAGCCGCGCATGACGCTGTTGATCATCTTGGTCGCGTCATCCTTGACGCCCCGCCAGTGCATGCAGAAATGGTCGGCCTCCATGACGACGGCCAGGCCGTCGGGCCGCACCTTGTCGATCAGCAGGTCGGCCATCTGAGTGATCGCCTCCTCCTGGATTTGCGGCCGCGACATGATCCACTCGGCCAGCCGCGAATACTTTGACAGCCCGATCAGGTTGGAATGCTCGTTGGGCATGAGACCGATCCAGAGCCGCCCGATGATCGGGCAGAGGTGATGGCTGCAGGCGCTGCGGACCGTGATCGGCCCGACGATCATCAGCTCGTTGAGCGAGGCGGCGTTGGGAAACTCCGTTACTAGCGGCGGCGGCGCATAGCGGCCCCGGAACACTTCCTTCAGATACATCTTGGCGACCCTGCGGGCCGTCTCGCGCGTGTTGTGGTCGCTTTCGATGTCGATCACCAGGCTTTCAAGGACGCCCGTCATCTTGCCCTCGACCTCGATCAGCAGGGCCTCGATATCCCCCGGCTCCAGAAAGGCCGCGATATTGTCGTTGGCGTGAAACCTCCGCTTCGCCTTGCGCAGCCGGGCGCGGATGCGGACCGAGGCTGGCTCCTCCCCGCCGGCTTTTGCACTCTTCACGCGCTCGTCCATGAATATCTTCCATCGACATGTGGCCGGTGACACTAGAACGCGATTTCAGCGCCGTCCCACGCAAAGAAGCGTCCGGACTGCTCTGGCGCAAGCTTGTCCGTCACCTCAAGCAGGTGGGCCGCGGCCGCATCTGGCGTGAACAGCTTGTCCTCGCGCACGCCCGCCTGAAACGGCTTCGACAGCGCCGTATCGACCGTCCCTGGATGCAGCGTCACGCAGACAGCATCGGGATTCACCCGCGTCAGTTCGATCGCCAGATTGCGGACAAGCATGTTCAACGCAGCCTTGGAAGCGCGATAGGCGTGCCAGCCGCCAAGCCGGTTGTCGGAGATTGACCCCACCCGTGCGGAAAGCGCTGCGAACACGGATTTCTCTCCCTTGGCGAGATTCGGCGCCGCATGCTTCCCGATCAGCGCCGGGCCGATCGCATTGATCGCGAACGCCCGCTGCAACGCCTGGGGGTCAAGCGAACGCCAGCTTTTCTCGGGCTTCATCGCGCCGTCGTGCAGCAGCCCTGTCGCCACGATCACGAGGTGAAGCAGTCCATCAGCCGAACACACGGCCGCCGCCGCCCGGATCGAGCCCTCGTCTTCCAGGTCGAATGCGAACGGACGGGTCTTGCCTTCCCCGACCGCGCCGAGGCGCGATCCGGCGTGGACCACCGAACATCGTTCATCCCGCTCCAATGCGCGGACGAATGCTGCGCCCAGCCCGCCGCTCGCGCCGAACACGGCGGCGCGGTATCCGTCGGCGAGCGATCTCAGTGTCATTGCACTGATACGTTTGGCGCGCTCCGCAGACCGTGTCGCCGGAAGCGGCATTGTGTAGCGGTCGCCCGCAGGCTCAACCAGAACCGCTCGCTCCCGGCAACACCTGCCCACCTGTACAGCAAGGCCTGCCGGGCGGCATGGCCGCCGCCGGCATTCGTAAACGGGCAAACCCGTGTTTGCGGAGGATTTTCTGGGTAAACATTACTGGCCCGCCGGTTGCACGCCTCAAACACGCTCGACGCCTCGACTGGCTTCAAGCTGATCGATTTCAGGCTTCCGCGACAGTTTTTTTGCGTCCGGCTGGACGCGGCTGCCGCAGGCAACGTATCGGGCGTGTGGGCAGACGATGAACTTGGACCAGCCTTCCCTGCTTCCGCTGACAGTGGCGGCGCCCGCCGGCGCGGTGTCCCCGCGCAAGCTCGCGCCCGACGCGCAAAACCCCACCTTCGCCCGCCTTGTCGAGACCGCAACCGACGCCGCCGGCGCCGCTCAACCGTCGGTGCCTGACACCTCAGCCCCGGTCCCGGCCGCCGCCGGCCTCTCAACCTCGTCCGCCGCCCTGACGCTGCTGTCATCCCTCTCGGGCGAACCCGATCCGGCAGCCGGAGGCGCCGAGGACGCTCTCTCCCGGACAGAGACGCTGCCGGCGCCTCCGCTCGAAGCTGCGCCTGCTGCTCCTGCGCCCGCTGCTCCCGCGCCTGCTTTTTCCGCCGCAATAGCCTTGACGCTCGACCTGAATTTCAGCGCATCGGCCGCCGCGACCGTTCTTGCCTCCGAGGACGCAGCAGAATTTCCCACCGCAGGGCTGGCCGAAACGGAGGCAAGCGCCGGGAACTCCGATCTCACGCCAGCTGGCGCCCCTGTTACATTGCTCGCACGTCCATCCCCATCGGAAGTGAAGCTGCCTCCCGCCGCACCTGCCGTCGCCGCGCCTTCAGAATCCGCGCCGGGCGCGCGCCGCGCCGCCAGCGGTCGCGAAGAGCTCCGAACAAGAGCCGGCCGCAACGCGGAACCGGCTGGAGATTCAGCTCAACGATCCGGCGCCGCAAACTCGGCCCCGAACTCCGCTTCTGGCGCGGACGCCAAACCGATGCAGACTGCGGCGCTCGCCGTCTCTTCCGAAGCCGTCGGCGCGCTCTCCTCGGGCGCCGCCTCCCCCGGTGCTTCGCCAACGGACGCGCTGGTCGTCCCGCCGCTGTCCAGCGAAGCATCCCGGTCGCCGCCGACCGCCGCCGCACATCCAGCCCTTCGCCAGGCGCCGGAGACCGCCATCCAGGTCTATGCGCGCATCGTCGAGCGTTTCGACGGCCGTGCGCAGCGCTTCGACGTCCGCCTCGATCCCGCCGAACTCGGCCGCGTCCATGTCCGCATCGAGATCGGAGCGGACCAGAAAGTTCACGCCGTGCTCGCCGCCCACGACAGCGCGGCGTTGAGCGATCTCATGCGCGGCGCCCGCGCGCTCGAACAGTCACTGACCGACGCCGGCCTCGACCTCGCCGAAGGCGGCCTCCGTTTCGAGCTTTCCAGCGACGCCGGCGGCTCGCGAGGCGACGAGGCAAGATCGCACGAGGACCGTTCACGCTGGCCCCACGCCCTGTCCGTCGGCGCCGCGCGCGTCGAGATTCCCGAAAGCACGGACGCAGGCTTCCGGCCAGGTGCGTTCCGCTGGGGTTCGCCCCGCCTCGACCTGCTCGCCTGATGGAGACCGCTCATGCCTGACCTGATCTCCTTCGTCACGCCCGCCGCCAGCACGGCCGCCGCGCCGGTCGACAGCGCCCGTTCGCTCGCGACCAATTTCGACACCTTCCTCACCATCCTCACCGCGCAGATCCAGAACCAGGATCCCTTGGAGCCGCTCGACTCCAGCCAGTTCACCGAACAGCTGGTGCAGTTCTCCGGCGTCGAGCAGCAGATCCGCGCCAATACCCAGCTCGAAACCCTGATCTCGGCGACACGCTCGTCCGCCGGCGCTTCGCTCTCGGGCTATCTCGGGCAGCAGGCTGAAATCTCGACTGCCGGCGCGCAGTTCAGCGGCGCCCCGGTCAACTGGCGCTACACGCTTCCCTCGGACGCCGCATTGGCGACCGTGACCGTCACCGATGCGCGCGGCGCCGTTGTCTTCTCGCAGGCTGGAGAGAAAAAAGCAGGCGGACATGAGTTCACATGGAGCGGAGAAGTCTTTGGCGGCGCTGCGGCGCCTGCCGGCGCCTATTTCATCAACGTCGTCGCCGAGGACGCCAACGGCGCTGCCCTCGCTCCGCAACACTCGCTGCTCGCCAACATCACCGGCGTCGATCTCACCTATGGCGAGCCCGCACTGACAACGTCCGCCGGCATCTTCGCCTATTCCGACATTCTGCGCCTGACGCGCCAGTAGGCTCGTCCGACCTGACCCGGCGCAGAACCGCGCCGCCTGACCGCCCGCCACCGACCAACGACTTGGGAGCTTTGACCTATGAGCATCAACTCCGCCATGCTTGCCGGCGCCTCGGGCATGCGCGCCAATTCGAGCGCGCTGGCCGCCATTTCCGACAACATCGCCAACGTCAATACGGTCGGATACAAACGCCTGCGCAACGATTTCACGGCGGCCCTCAGTTCCCAGAACAAGACCACCACCTACAGCGCGGGAGGCGTCCTCTCGGTTCACTCCCCCTTGATGGCCGAACAGGGCGCCGCCACAGCTTCCTCGGTCCCCACCCACATGGCGATCTCCGGCCAGGGCTTCTTCATCGTGCGCGGACGCAGCGACGACGCAACTGCCCGCGATCCCTACTACTACACCCGCGCCGGCCAGTTCACCGCCGATTCCGACGGCTACCTCAAGAACACGGCGGGTTTCTTCGTGCAGGGCTGGAGCGTCAATGCCGAGGGCCAGGTTACCGCCAATCCGACCGATCTCAACGCCCTCGAGCCCGTCCGCGTCTCCGGGATAGCCGGCGGCGCGGAGGCGACGTCTCGCCTCACATTGTCGGCCAACCTGCAATCCTCTCAGACGGTGTCGGCGGCGGCGGCGACCTACAATGCGGCCACCAACAACATGGCGTCCGGGGCCGTGACGCCGGATTTCCAGGTGCCGATCCAGATCTATGACAGCCAGGGCGGGCTCCACACGCTCAACATGTCGTTCCTCAAGCAGGGGCCCAACGCCTGGTATACCGAAGTGCATCTCCCGGCAGGTGAGGTCGTAGCCGGCGGAGGCCTGGTCAATGGCCAGTTGGCGACCGGGGTCGCCCGCTTCACGCCTTTCGGTCAGCTCGACACCGCTGCGTCCACCCTTCCGGCCAACCTCACCATCAGCCAGAACGGCGTCGGGACCGGACCGCAATGGGCGCCAACCCTCGGCATCGCCACTCAGGTTATCCAACTCGACATGGGCGGCCCCAGCGCGCCGGGCGGGCTTACCAATTACGACTCGGCCTCGGTGCTGGGCACCTCTCAGATCAACGGCACGCCTTTCGGGTCGCTGGCGTCCGTCGATGTCGATGATGACGGCTACGTCACCGCCATCTTCACCAATGGCCTCAGCCGCCGCATCTACCAGATTCCGGTCGCGACTTTCGGCAATGTCGATGGCCTCGTGCCGGAATCGGGCGGCATCTACCGCCTCGGACCCGGCGCCGGCGCTCTCTCCATGAAAGGCGCGGGCGTTTCGGGAACCGGCGACATCAAATCCCGCGCGCTGGAATCCTCGACGGTCGATCTCGCCGAGGAGTTCTCCAACCTGATCATGACCCAGCGCGCCTATTCGGCGTCCTCGAAGATCATCACCACCGCCGACGAGATGCTCGACGAGCTGATCCGCCTCAAGCGCTAATTCTCTACCGCTACGCGCCTCCGCCGCCCGCACCTGCCGATGATGGTCGCCGGGACGTTCCGCTATTCCTCCAATTTTACGCGAAACCCGCCGGCCGCGCTCAGCGTGACCTTAAATCCGCTCCCGTATGGTTCTCGTCAGACAGACCAGCAAAGGGAGACATCCATGCTGAGCCAAAGCGTGCAAAACGCGGCCGTCATCGGACCCGACGGACGCCAACTGACCCTCTCGGATCTCCCCGCCCCCGGCATCCAGCGCTGGGTCACCCGGCGCAAGGCCGAGATCGTCGCGGCGGTGCGCGGCGGTCTTCTCACCATTGACGACGCCTGCGGGCGCTACGAAATCACCAGTGAGGAATTCGCAGGCTGGGAGCGCCTGTTCGACCGCCATGGCGTCAAGGGCCTGCGCACCACCCGCCTGCAGAACTATCGCTGACCGTCATGCCGAGGCGGCCCGGACGTGTCCGGGCCGGGTATCGAAGCACTTGGCGCCGCCCCGTCTTTGCCTTCCCCCGCGCCTTGGCTCCGAAGCTCCGACTTCGGAGCCATGTCCTTTCATGCATCGCCGCCGGCGCCCGCGCCCATCCTCCACCGCTCAGCGGGTTCGGTGGATCGCGACGTCTTCGCCGCGACACAGAAGGTCCAGATCAGCAGATCCCTCAAAATAAATCGCTCTGATCGACTTCGGTCTCCTCCTTCGGAGCCGCCCTGAACGCCGCCGATGCATCGACGAGAGGCAGAAGCGGTCTTTTGCCGTCCAGCAGGTCCGCTATCGTCGCGATCTGGATTTTCGGGAACTTTCGCGACTCGACCGTGTAGAAACCGGCGGAAGCCGCCTCGGCGATCATCGGCTGCGTAGGTTGCGCAAGTGTGATGAAGATCGCCATCGGCTCCTTCGTTCCTTCGAGAACGCCCTTTAGATCGCGGATCATCCCGACATTCACATTGTCTCCCGCCTTGACGGAGACGATGACCCGCCGCGTGGTTTTCTTGTTCTCCTTGAAATAGATCACCCCATCGACGCCGCCGTCGGCGCCTTTCTTCTTGCCGCCAAAGGGCTGCGCCTCCACCAGCGAGACCGCCCACCACTGGAACTGGTACTTGTCCCGCATGGCGAGATCTCGGGCGCCGCCGATATCCTTCGGCGTGCCGTGAACATCGAACTTTATACCCGG
Source organism: Alphaproteobacteria bacterium (assembly GCA_034439955.1). Taxonomy (GTDB): domain Bacteria; phylum Pseudomonadota; class Alphaproteobacteria; order Caulobacterales; family Hyphomonadaceae; genus UBA7672. The sequence goes on along the minus strand of JAWXBJ010000076.1, from coordinate 8,738 downwards.
AAAAGCGTCCTTCAGTCGCCGCTCGATCAGCGAAACTGCCAGATGCGTGATGTCGATGCCGATCCATGACCGCCCCAGCTTCTCCGCCGCGTGAACAGCAGTGCCGCACCCGCAGAAAGGATCGAGCACGACATCGCCTGGATTTGAAGACGCGGAAATTATCCGTTCCAACAGCGCTACGGGTTTCTGCGTAGGATAGCCTAGGCGTTCTTTGGCTTGCGAATTCAAGGGGGGAATATCGATCCATACGTCACTTAGAGGTAAACCGCGCTGTTCGTCGAGATAACGCTTGAACCGCGGGACGCCGCCCGGCCTTGGTTGAATGACGAGCCCCTTCTCATAGGCTTCTTGCATCCTCTCCTGAGTCCATCTCCAAACTCGGGTCACGCCCAAAAATTCGTAGGTCAGGTTCGGGCGATTGGGGTTGGGATTGATAAGATTATCCAGTTGATAGCGACGCCCGTCGTCATCCCGATGCGAATACTTCTCGGCGGTAGAGTCAGGCAGGTTGCCTTCGTCATAAGGGAGGAACAGGCTGTCTCCATTCCAAGTGCCTGATGCGCCTTTGGTATAGAAGAAAATCACATCATGGTTGGTCGGTAGCCGGCGGCTTGTGAGACTCTTACCGGTAGAGCGCCTCCAGATAATCTCATTCTGCATGGCGTCCTTCCCGAACACTGCATCGATCACCGCCTTCAAATAATGGCTCGCCGTCGGATCGCAGTGCAGATAGAGCGACCCCGTCGGTTTCAATACGCGGTGCAGTTCGATCAACCTGACCGCCATCATGGCCAGATACGCCATCATGTCGTTCTCTTTCAGGAACGACCGCATAGCGCGAAGCAGGTCCGCCGCCTCGGTATTCCCCGACTTCATCACATCGTCGAAGGCTCGCTCGGCGCTCTCATTCCAGTGCCAGGTATCCTCGAACGCCTCGATCTGCGCCGCCGACTGTTCGCCCCCCGGCGCGCGGAACAGCACGTTGTAATTAGCGTTCGAATTGAACGGCGGGTCGAGATAAATGAGATCGATGCTTTCGTCCCGTATGCTCTCGCGGAGCACGTCGAGATTATCGCCGTAATAGAGGTGCCTTTCCATGATCCGTGCGGCTCCCGAGCGCCTAGAACAAAACGTGAATTTGTGAGCGGGTCAAGCCCACGGACGATTTCCCCTAGGCCGATTCCGGAAACTTCGCGAATGGCGCGCTCGTGACGGCCCCGCCTGGCGCAGCGGCCGCCGCCTCCGGTGTTTGTTCGCGGATCGCCGCCCCCATTAAGCTGCCGTTTACGCTGCGCTGGGAAAAACCTGCCTAGCCCAAACTTTGGCGGGCAGTTTTTTCCGGGCGGACATGGCTGAACCGAACGACCTGATCGCGACCCTCGCCCGCTCCGGGCGCATGCGCATCGCGGCGGCCCTCGTGGTCACCGCTCTCGTCGGCGGCGGCCTTGGCGTCATCATGCTGCGCGGCGAGGATGGCGGAAAGGCGCTGCTGTTCTCCGGCCTCGATCTCGAGGAAGCCGCCGAGATGGCCGGCAAGCTCGACACCGCCAACATCCGCTACGACCTCGAAGGCGGCGGCTCAGCCATCTTCGTCGACCGGGCCAAGGTTGATGACGCCCGCATGATGCTGACCGAACAGGGCCTGCCCACGCGCGGCTCGGTTGGCTGGGAAATCTTCGACAAGACCGAGGCGCTCGGCACGACCAGCTTCGTGCAGAACCTCAACAAGGTCCGCGCCCTCGAGGGGGAGCTCGCCCGCACGATCTCCTCGCTCGACATGGTGAAGGCCGCCCGGGTCCACCTCAACCTGCCCGACCGGCCGCTCTTCCAGCGCGACAGCCAGCAGCCGACCGCCTCCGTCGTCCTGTCGCTCACCGGCAACGCCATGGGTCCGGACAAGGTGCTCGCCATCCGCAATCTCGTCGCCACCAGCGTGCCCGGCCTTGCCGTCAACCACATCACCGTGGTCGATGATCAGGGCCGGATGCTGGCCGCCGGCGCCGAAAGCGGGGTCGATGGCTCTGGCAGCGGCGCCGACGGACGCAAGGCCGGGCTTGAAGCCAGCTTCCGCTCGAAAACCCTTGAAATCGTTGAAAATATCGCCGGACCGGGAGCCGCGCGCGTGCAGGTGTCGGCCGAGGTCGATTTCAACCGGGTGACGCAGAGCGCCGAAACCTACGACCCTGATAGCCGCGTCCTGCGCTCCTCGACCACCGTCGAGGATACGTCCAGCAATACCGAAATGGCGCCGGGCGACGAAACCACGGTCGCCAACAATGTCCCCACCGGCGCGCCCGCCGCTCCGCCGGTCTCGCAGCCGACCAGCCAGGGCACGCAGGATCGCACCGAGGAAACCGTCAACTACGAGATATCCAAGACCACCCGCACCGAAATCATCGAGGGCGGCGAGATCAAGCGCCTCTCCGTCGCCGTCGCGGTCGATCATCAGCGCGTCAACGGCCTGGCCGGCGAGCCCCCCACCTTTTCTCCCCGCACGCCGGAGGAACTCCAGCGCATCGTCCAACTCGTGAAATCCGCCGTCGGTTTCAACGAGGCGCGCGGCGACACGGTCACGGTCGAGAACATACCCTTCGCCCGGCCGGACGTCTCGATGGAGGGCGCCGAGGCGCCCGGTGCATTCGACTTCGACAAGTTCGACATCGTGCGGGGCGTCGAAATCGGAGCGCTGCTGATCACCGCCTTCACGCTCGTCTTCTTTGTTCTCCGCCCGCTCGTGAAGGGACTGATGAACCGGAACACGGACGATCTGCCGCCCGAACTCGGTGGACCGGAACGCTCGACGCGCGCCATCGCCAACGGTCAGGGCGACGGCGCCGGCGGGCTCCACATGTCCGAAGGCCGCACCGTGTCGATCGACGTGCCCGGCCCCGACCGACTGGACGCCGGGATCGACGTCGCGCGTATCTCGGGACAGGTGAAAGCCTCCTCGATCAAGAAAATCTCCGAGGTCGTCGGCACCCATCCGGATGAGTCCATTGCCATCATTCGCAGCTGGCTCTCTGAAGAAGCGCCTGAGCGCGCCGCATGAGCGATGCCGCCCTCGCCCTCCACCCGGAAACAGCCCCCCAAATTGGCGCAGCCGCGCCCGCCCTTTCAAACGACGCGGACACGGCGCGCCGCATCACGGAGATACTCGGCGCGCTGCGCCAGATGCACGGATCGGAAAAGGCCGCCATCCTGCTCCTCGCGCTTGGCGAGGACGCCAAGCCGATCTGGGACCGCCTCGACGACGACGAACTCCGCGAAATCTCGTCCGCCATGTCGAGTCTCGGACCCATAAAGGCCGAGATGGTCGAATTTCTTATCAAGGATTTCGTCAACCGCCTCTCGGGCTCCGGCGCCGTCACCGGCTCCTACGACCAGACTCATCGCCTGCTCATGCAATTCCTGCCGCGCGAAAAGGTCGATGCGCTGATGGAGGAGCTGCGCGGTCCGGCGGGCCGGACCATGTGGGACAAGCTCGGCAATGTGAACGAGAACGTCCTCGCCAACTATCTGAAGAACGAATATCCGCAGACGGTCGCGGTCATCCTCTCGAAAATCAAGTCCGAGCATGCGGCGCGGGTGCTGACGTCCCTGCCGCCGGAATTCGCCCTCGAATGCATCCAGCGCATGCTGCGCATGGAGCCCGTGCAGCGCGACATCCTCGAAAAGATCGAGAGCACGCTCCGGGTCGAGTTCATGACCAACCTGGCGCGTACGTCCAAGCGCGACAGCCATGAACAGATGGCTGCGATCTTCAACAATTTCGACCGCCAGACCGAAGGCCGCTTCATTTCGCTGCTGGAAGACAAGAACAAGGACTCCGCCGACCGCATCCGCTCGCTGATGTTCGTGTTCGAGGATCTGGCCAAGCTCGACCCCGGCGGCGTCCAGACCCTCCTGCGCAACATCGACAAGGACAAGCTCGGGCTTGCCCTCAAGGGCGCCAACGACGAGATGCGCAATCTCTTCATGTCGAACATGTCGGAACGCGCCGCCAAGCTGATGCGCGAGGACATGTCGTCAATGGGGCCGGTGAAACTCAAGGACGTCGAAGGCGCCCAGCAGGAACTGGTTGTCGTCGCCAAGGCGCTCGCCGATCGCGGTGAAATCCTTCTCGCCGACGGCGGCGGGCAGGACGAGTTGATTTACTGAGGCGATGCAGAACATGACGCCGCGCACCTTTGCCTTCCAGACCGAATTCACTCCAGCCGGCGACATTGTCGGCGGCGCCGACCGCAAATATTTCTCGCGCGCGGAGGCGGAGGATCTCGCCGCCGCCGCCCGCGCCGACGCCGAAACGCGCACGCGGCAGGCCGCCGAGACCAGGGGGTTCGCCTCTGTCGATCTCATTGTCGGGCGCCTGTCCCCCGTCCTTCCCCAGCTTGTGGCGATCGTCGAATGCCTGCGCCGCGAGGCCGCCGAACTCGCCCTGGTCGCCGCCCGCAAGATCGCCGGAGCGGCGCTCGACGCGCATGGCGCGCGGACGGCTGCCGACGCCATCGCGCACGCCGTTCGCCTCCTCAAGTCCGATCCCGCCATCATCGTCAGCGCGGCGCCGGAGGCGGCTCAGGAAATCGAACGGCGCATGGACCAGTTGCGCAGCACGGGTCGCGCCCAGTCCATTTCATTCGAGCCCGATCCGGCGGCGCAGCCGGGCGATTGGCGGATCGAATGGGCCGGGGGGGCGGCGGGCTTCAACCGGGAGGATGTCGAAGCCGCAGTCGCCGCCGCAATCCACGCCCGGATCGACGACCCGGTCGAACCGCAGCTTCAGCTTTTTTCGGTTGCCTAGAGCCAGAACTTTCCTTTCGCCTGCAGAAAGCCTCGCCCCATGAGTTCCAGCGATCTGAACCTTCCGGACCTCGCCCAAGGCGCCATGACGGCGCCGCGCCATCAGCATGCAGCGGAAGACGCGCGTGACAAGATGGCGGCGGACCTGCGCCCGGTCTTCGATGTCCCGGTTTCGATCCAGGCCGTGATCGGCCGAACGACCATCGAGATCGCCGACCTGCTGGAACTTGGACCAGGCTCGGTCCTCGAACTCGATCGCCGCGTCGGCGAGGCGATCGACATCTACGTCAATTCCCGCCTCGTCGCGCGCGGCGAGGTCGTCGTCGTCGATGACCGCCTCGGCGTCACCATGACCGAAATCATCAAGAACACGGACGCCTGATTATGCTGGGCCTGATGCCGCTTCCCCTACCGCTCATCCCGGCGAAATCCTGGACCCCGCAACGGTCCGCCGGGTCACTCGGGAGGCCGGCTTTATCCGTGTTGAGCGTCGAATTGCACCATGCGAACGTCCACGGAGCCATCCCATGCGCGTCCTGATCATCGGCAATCTCGACGGGCAATTGTCCAACGCGACAAAGATCGCCTTCGATCGGGGCGCCAAGGTGTTGCACGCCCGTGACATCGCGGCCGCGCTTGACCTTCTGCGCGCGGGACGCGGCGCCGACCTCCTGATGATCGATGTCCACGAGGACATTTCAGGTCTGGTGCTTGCGATGACCCGCGAGCACATTGTCGCGCCTGTCGTCGCCTGCGGTGTCTCGACGACGCCGGAAATGGCTGCCGCCGCGATCCGCGCCGGGGCGCGGGAGTTCATTCCCCTCCCGCCCGATCCGGAACTGATCGCCGCCGTGCTGACGGCGGTAGCCGACGACGACCGTCCGATGATCGCGCACGACAGCGCAATGACCGAGCTCAAATCGCTCGCCGAACAGATCGCCCCGTCAGACGCTTCGATCCTGATCACGGGCGAGAGCGGCGTCGGCAAGGAGGTGATGGCCAGATACCTCCACAAGAAATCTCGCCGCGCCGACCAGGCCTACATCTCGGTCAACTGCGCCGCCATTCCGGAGAACCTGCTGGAAAGCGAACTCTTCGGGCACGAAAAGGGCGCCTTCACGGGAGCTGTCGCGCGCCGCATCGGCAAGTTCGAGGAAGCCGATGGCGGAACCCTCCTGCTGGACGAGATTTCCGAGATGGACATCCGCCTGCAGTCCAAACTCCTGCGGGCTATCCAGGAGCGCGAGATCGACCGGGTCGGCGGCGCGCGGCCCATTCGCGTCAACATCCGCATCATCGCCACATCGAACCGGAATCTGCGCGAGGCCGTGCGCGTCGGTGAGTTTCGCGAGGACCTTCTCTATCGCCTAAACGTTCTCAATCTCCACATTCCACCACTGCGCGAGCGTCCGCGCGACGTCGTGGCGCTGGCGGAATTCTTCGTCGACAAGTACTCCCGCGCCAATGGCTACCTGCCGCGGCGCCTGTCCGACGACGCCCGGCGCCGCATCCAGTCCGCGTCCTGGCCGGGCAATGTCCGCGAACTCGAAAACGCGATGCATCGCGCCGTTATCCTGTCGCGCGGAGAGGATATCGCCGCCGACGTCCTGCGCACCCCCGACGGGCGGCCGGTCTCGTCCAGCGCCTTTGACGCGGCCGCCGAGCGAGCCGTCGCCGCCGCTGAGGGCGCGCTCAAGGGCCTCGCCGGCGGATTTCGCGTCGGCCAGACGGTCGCGGCGGTCGAGCAGGAACTCATCCTCACGACGCTGGACCACTGCGTCGGTAACCGCACGCACGCCGCCACCATACTGGGCATCTCGATCCGCACGCTTCGCAACAAGCTGCGCGCCTACCAGGATGCCGGCGTCGAGATCGCCGCTCCCGGCGAAACCCGCGCAGCGGGTTGATCATGCCGCAGGCAGTTCACTCATACCGGACGGCGGCCTAGATGGCTCAGGCGGCGACCATCCCGAAACCCGGCTCCGCCACGATAGGCGGCTTTGATCTCAACGCGCTGACCAAGCTGTTCGCCCGCGGCGAGTACGCGCTCGGCGCAGGCGTCATGGCGCTCGTGATCATGCTGATCGTGCCAATCCCGGCCTTCCTGCTCGACTTTCTGCTGGCGATCTCGATCACGCTCTCGGTCCTCATCCTGATGACGGCGCTGATGATCCAGAAGCCGCTGGAATTCTCGGCCTTCCCGACCGTGCTCCTGCTCGCCACCCTCCTCCGTCTCGCGCTCAACATCGCCACCACGCGACTGATCCTCGCCCATGGCCACGAGGGCGACGCGGCCGCCGGCAACATCATCAAGGCGTTTGGCGGCTTCGTGATGCAGGGCAATTTCGTCATCGGCGTCGTCGTCTTCGTGATCCTGGTCATCGTCAACTTCGTCGTCATCACCAAGGGTTCGGGGCGCATCGCCGAGGTCGCCGCGCGCTTCACGCTCGACGCCATGCCCGGCAAGCAGATGGCGATCGACGCGGATCTGTCCTCGGGTCTCATCAGCGAGGACGAGGCGCGCCTCCGCCGCAAGGAGCTCGAAGGCGAAAGCAATTTCTTCGGCGCCATGGACGGCGCGAGCAAGTTTGTGCGCGGCGACGCCGTCGCTGGCATCCTGATCACCTTCATCAACGTCATTGGCGGCATGATCATCGGTGTCGCACAGGAGGGACTGCCCTTCCAGGAAGCCGCCGCATCCTACACGACCCTGACGGTCGGCGACGGCATCGTCTCGCAGATTCCAGCCCTTATCGTCTCGGTCGCCGCCGGCATGCTGGTCTCCAAGGCCGGCGTTGAGGGCGCTGCGGACAAGGCGATCGGCGTCCAGCTCTTCACCGATCCTCGCGCGCTGGCGATGGTTGCGGCGACCTCCGTCTTCGCCGGACTTCTGCCAGGCATGCCCATGATCCCGTTCGCTCTCCTCGCAGCCGGGGCGGGCTACGGCGCATGGCGCGGCTTCAGGGTTCAGCGCGAAAAGGCCGAGCAAACTGAAAAAACCACCGCCGACCAGGCCCGCAAGAAACCCGCCGCCGAACCGCCGATTTCAGATAGTCTCGCGGTCGACGAGCTCAAGATCGAGCTCGGTTTCGGCCTGCTTGGCTTCATCAACGAGACGTCGGGACGCAAGCTGACCGACCAGGTGAAGGCGGTGCGCCGCCAGATCGCCTCCGAGTTCGGCTTCGTCGTGCCGCAGGTCCGCATCGTCGACAACCTGGAACTGGCGTCCGAGGAGTATCGCATCCTCATCAAGGAGGTCGTGGCCGGGCGGGGCAAGCTGCGTCCGCAATACCATCTCGCCATGGACACGTCCGGATCGGCGCCCCGTCTGCCGGGCGAGCAGGTGAACGAACCCGTCTTCGGTCTGCCGGCGATCTGGATCGACGACACCCAGAAGGAGAATGCAGCGGTTCAGGGCTACACCCTCGTCGACGCCGCCACGGTTCTCACCACGCATTTCACCGAGCTGGTGAAGGAGAACATGGCCGAACTTCTCTCCTTCGGCGCGGTCAAGAACCTGATCGAGGATTTGCCCAAGGCGCAGAAATCCCTGATCGACGACATCACGCCGAGCCAGATCACCTTCTCGGGCGTTCAGCGCGTCCTTCAGAACCTTCTGCGGGAGCGCGTTTCCATCCGCGACCTCGGCGCCATCCTCGAGGGCGTCGCCGAAGCGTCATCGGCCTCCACTGATCTGCTGGCGGTGACCGAGCATGTTCGGGGCCGCCTCTCCCGGCAACTCTGCAACGCCAGTCTCGACGGTTCGGGTTCGCTGTCTGTCGTCGCCCTGTCGCCACACTGGGAGCAGACCTTCGGCGAGGCGCTGATCGGGTCCGGCTCGGAGCGCCAGCTGGCGCTGGAGCCGTCGCGCCTTCACGCCTTCGTCGCCGACCTTCGCGGCGCCTTCGAGCGCGCGGCAAAGACGGGCGACGCTCCGGTCC
>JAWXBJ010000075.1:0-3388 GCA_034439955.1 Alphaproteobacteria bacterium | reverse complement strand
TTGTCGCATCCTCTGCCGCCGCTCCCGATGTCACTCGGGACGGCGGCCCTCCTACCGGATGGTGGCCCGTCACGGTTTGACAAATCCGCGTAAGCCCTTGATCTCACGGCGCGGCGTTTGACACTTTTTCCAACGTAAGCCTTTGAATCCGGGGCAATGCTCTTGGATTGAAAATCCGCGTGTCGGCGGTTCAATTCCGTCCCTGGGCACCATTCGCTCAAATATTCCCCGGTCCGATGCGCTCGATCATCCAATAGAGACCGGCGACTGCGATGAGGACCGCCACGGGTCGGACGAAAACCCAGACATAAAGGTTGCGGCGGTTCATTGCGCCGAGAGCGGCTGACGCGACAAGAGCGGCCAGACCGGAAGCCGCGAGGACGACCAACTGGCCGAGTTCCACGCCAAGGGTAAAGCCTGCCAGACCCACTCCGAAATTCGTATTGTCGAGGTAGATCTTCATCTCTCCGCCAAAGGCGAGACCGTGAAACAGCCCAAAGCAGAAAACGACGGGGAGACGCCAGACGGCAGTCCTGGTTTTCACCACAGCTTCGAGAGCCATGACGACAATGGAGAGAGCGATCAGCGGCTCGACAAGGTAAGCCGGCGCCTCCATCAGTCCGGAGGCAACGAGGCCCAGGGTGATGGTGTGCGCCAGCGTGAAGCACGACGCCTGGAGGAGCAGCGATCTCCAGTCAGGTGCATTGAGGAAGACCGCGACGATGAAGAGTATGTGGTCCAGCCCCCGCGGCAGGATGTGGGTGAAACCAAGCTCGATGAAAGCAAGCAGGTTGTCGAACGACATGGCAAACCTTCTGACGGTTGCGAGCGTGCGGGTGGGTATTCACGCTGGCTGCACATTTGCTTGAACGGGGCGGTGGAGTCCGGCAATCACCTATGGCCTCGCTGAGGTCTTGCACGCGACAGGCGAGTTGAAACAAAGTCGCTAGCCTGACCAGAATTGACTTTCACGCGATGGCCATCTGCACCTGTAAATACTCTGCGCACATGCCTGTGTCCGGTTCACGGAAGTCGCCAGAATTCTTCAGAACCAGGTCGCCATGATCGACCCGCGCGCTCACGCTCCGAGTAGACGCGATGGCCCCGGGACGATTAGGGTCGAACTGAACGTAACTGGAGACGGGCCATGAATGCCGCTTTCAAGCGGATGGCGTTCTGGGGGGCGGCGGCTCTGATGGCTGCCGGTTTCGGCGCGTTCGCTCTGGGGCGCGGAGCCGAAGGCATGGCGGCGCGCGAGGCCGAGGCCGAGGGCCGGACGCTGAAACGTGGGGTGATGTCGCCGGACGGGCGGGTCGTGGCGCTGCTGCGCGATGACGGCGCCGTGGAAGTGACAACTCCCGACGGACGCCGCCTCGGCCTGGTGCGCGGACATGGCAAGCCGATCTTGGCGGCGCATTTTCTGCCGGACGGGCGATCGGTGCTGACGGTGGACGCCGCCGGCGTCGCCATTTCGACACGGATAAGCGGGCTCGACATGCGCGAGATGGCGCATGGCGAGGCGGCGGCCCTGGCTGGCGGGCAGGCGTGGCGGAGGACCGCGTCGGCGCCGGCCAAGGCGATCTGGACGGCCGGCTGGCGTTTCATGCCCGGCTCGACCGCATCGCGCATCATGGACAAGGAGGCGCGAGCGCCTGTGCTGCCCAAGGGCATGGCCGCGCCGGCAGGCACGATGTTCCGGGACTGCGAGGACTGTCCGGAAATGGTGGTCGTTCCCGCAGGCGAATTCCTGATGGGGTCGCCGGAGGATGAGGAAGGCCGCAGCGAAGACGAAGGTCCGCAGCGGACCGTTATGATCCCCGCGCCATTCGCGACCGGGCGGTTCGAGGTGACGGTCAAGGATTATTTCCGCTGCGTGGACGCCGGCGCGTGCCGCGCGCCAGAATGGCGGGAAGCGAACAGCGAGTACAATGTCGAGACCGGCACGGACGATCAGTACAAAACGCTCGGCGATGCGCTGACCGCTCCCGATCACCCGATTGTCGGGATCGACTGGAATGACGCAACCGCCTATGCGGCATGGCTCAGGGGTGAAACCGGACGCGCCTACAGGCTGTTGACGGAGGCGGAGTGGGAATATGCGACGCGGGCCCGGACGACGAGCGCCTACTGGTGGGGGGCGACCGCCAGCCATGAATACGCCAATTACGGCCAGGATGAATGCTGCGAGGGCCTGGCGTCCGGCGTCGATCGATGGGTCAATACCGCGCCCGTCGGCCAGTTCGACCCCAACGGTTTTGGCCTACACGACATGCACGGAAATGTCTGGGAATGGGTGGAGGATTGCTACGCGGACACTTATTCGGCCGCCCAACCGTCGGACGGTCGCACGTACACGGATTGTTCCGCCAGCTCGGACCGCGTGGTCCGCGGCGGCTCGTGGGATGACACTCCGCGGTACTTGCGCTCCGCGAGGCGCCTCGGGAACACGCCCACGGGTCGGGACGACAGTTTGGGGTTCCGGGTCGCACGGACGCCTTAATTTATAAATATTACATTTTTAAGTTATGACAAAACGTCCAAGCGTCGGACAAATTATCACGGAATCCGTATATCAATATGTATTATGGTCGTCTCGAATCATAGAGAAATTGCCCCGAAATTGCAAGTTGACCATCGGCGATAAATTGCATTTTCAATGTTTGAGAACCCTGGAACTTATTATCGAGGCAACGTTCACAAAGGATCGCTCGCATCTGCTGCGAGCCGCTAAACTTTCCATTGAACAGCAAAGATTTTTGTGGAGATTAAGTCATGATCTTGCGGTGGTGCGCGCCGACTCGTACGAATTTGCTTCGAGGTCGCTGAACGATATCGGGCGAAGCGTCGGCGGATGGAAGAAGGCGCACGATGCCATTGCGGCACAACGATCTGTTTCAGCAGATAGCGAATTTCGGAGCGCTTCAATCAGCGGCGCGGAAGGCGATCCGGGGCAAGCGCAAAAAGCGCGGCGCGGCGGCGTTCCACTTCGGACTATTTTGCCGACGAGATTACCATCGCGGCGGAGTGATGAGATACCTGGCCGACGAATGCTCTGCGTGGGTATAGCCCCCTCCGTCACGCTCCCAAGCGGTCGCGTGGCGCCTCCCCCGCATTCGCGGTGGAGGACTCCTACCAATGGCCTGAGGTATCGACTCATGGTTGTCATCCCGGGCGGAGCGCAGCGCAGACCCGGGACCCATGCCTCAACATTCGGGTTCGCGGTGAAATGGGTCCCGGATAACGGTTTACCCTGAGAAGCCGCCGAAGGCGGCGTCTCGAAGGGCCGTTTCCGGGATGACAAATAGCGGTCAACCTCCAAGGCCCCTGGTATTAGCCCCTTCCGGCCGGCCGGTATAAGTCTATAGTCGGACGGTTCGGGGTGGGGGAC
>JAWXBJ010000074.1:0-3815 GCA_034439955.1 Alphaproteobacteria bacterium | reverse complement strand
CGGCCGGGTCGCCTCGATACGAACACACGTCGCCACATTGCCGTGTACCGGCGGCCTTAACCCGGCCGCGTCGCGGCGCGAAGTCTTCGGTGTGGGGACACAAAGCGCCAGCCGCCCTGTTCCCGCGCATCGGCCGACACCCGCCCCGCTGAAGGTTCAGCGGCCGGCGGCCGGCCTGGAGGGACCAATGAGTATCCGTGGATCTGTTCGCACTGCTGCGCTCGCCAGCTTCGCGCTCGCCGCCGTCGGAGCGGCTGAGGCCGACACCTTCATGAAGGCTGCCGGCATGCCGGGCGACGCGACCCTGCGCGGTTTCGAGCAACAGATCGCGCTCAGCGGCGCGAGCCTCAGCATCAGCAACTACCTCGATCCGGGTATCGAGGGGGAAACGGATCCAAGCCGCTACACCACTGTCGGCCCGCTGATGTTGAACAAGGCGCCCGACCGGTCCTCGCCCCGGCTTATGCTGGCGGCGGTCAATGGCGAAGCGCTGGGAACCGTCGAGATCACCTTCACATCGGCGTCTCGTCCCGGCGGGCCGCAGAGCATTGAATCCCGCTGGATACTCGAAGGCGCCGAAGTGCGCAGCTTCAACACCTACCCCGGCGCCTCAAGCTTCGAACCCGCCGTCGAAACCGTAGAACTCCACTACACAACGATGCGCTACCAGCACTACGCCAAGGACGCGCGGGGTGTCCGGACCGGCACGATGGAGGAGGTGACCTGGGACACGCCCGATCCCTCGCTGATCGGTTTCGAGGAAGGCTGCGGCTGAACCTGGAGCGCTTTCAGGCAACCGGAAACCGGTCCGCCGTCAGAAAACGCAATCAAACAGGGATCCAGAGCGTTTCTGCGACCCGAAGACCGCCGACATTTCTCTGGGGGTAGGGCGAAGGAATTGCCGATTCACGCGAAACTAACCCACGTCTGCTAGCGGTTTCCTCATCCGGATAGAGTCCGGGAGAGGAAACCGCGATGGCCAAGGCCGCATTCCACAAGAACCAGAAAGTCTTCGTCAAGCCCGTCGGCACCTGGGCGCTCGTCGAGCGCGTCCTGCCGCAATGGGTCAAGGGCCTCGATGAACCTCTGAAGGTCTTCTACGATGTCGGCCTTGGCCGCGAATTCGGCGCCAGCGAGCTGACGCCTGACAAGTCGGCGGCGCCGATGGATGACGTCGCGGATCTCGATAACTGGCGCATCTACCGGTCGAAAAATCGATGGAAAGACATCGACGAAGTCCCCAACCATCCCCAACCCGGCACCTTCCCTGTCGTCGCCACGGACGAAAAGAACTGGGGGGGCTGGAGAGTGCCGAGCGCCGAATACGACCGCGATCCCCTGAAGATCGAGTTTCAAGCGCGAATCATCGAGGCCTCCCCACACCTGATGCGTGTCGCCAAGGCGCTCGCCCAGTTCGGCATCAACAACTCCGACGACATGCCGACCGAACTTCTCGATCTCGCCAAGAAGGCGAGTGTGCTCATGCGGCGCATCTACGACACGCCTTCCGACCAGCACGGCCTGCGCGCGGCGGAATAATCCGACCGGAATTTCACAGGCAATCGCGCGGGAAAGCGGACTTTTCGGGCTTTATCTCGGCCGCGAAGTCTGTAGGCATGGCGACAGCGGCGCGCCGTCCAGGCCCGACGCATCAGGATGCTTCCGGGGATGCGCACCGAAAATCCGCCGCAGGTGCGGCTGGTCGATTATCGGCCCTATCCTTTCAGCGTTCTGCAGGCGCGCCTCGCGGTGCGCCTCGAACCCGGCGCCGCCACCGTCGTCTCGACGCTGAGCATGCGGCGAACCGGCGAGAACCAGGAGGCCCTCCGTCTGGACGGCGAAAAGCTTATTCTTCGCCGCATCGAGCTTAACGGACGCCCGCTCACCGGCAAGGACTACGTCGTCGATGCCGAAGGGCTGACGATCAACGACCCGGGCGACGCGTTCGATCTCGAAATCGAGACCGAAATCTCTCCCGAATCGAACACCGAGCTTTCGGGCCTCTACATGTCCGGCGGCCGTTTTTGCACCCAGTGCGAGGCCGAGGGATTTCGTCGTATCACCTACTATCCCGATCGCCCCGATGTGCTCGCGCCCTTCTCCGTCAGGATCGAGGCTGAAAAGACGCGCTATCCCTATCTCCTGTCCAACGGGAATCCGGCCGGACGGGGCGATCTTCCCGGCGGTCGCCACTTTGCCGAATGGGACGATCCCCATCCCAAGCCGTCCTACCTGTTCGCTCTCGTTGGCGGAGCGTTCGACGTGCTGGAGGATGCCTTCACGACCGCGTCGGGCCGACCCGTCAGGCTCGCGATCTATGTCGAGAAGGGCGATGCGCCGCGCGCGGCCTACGCCATGCGCTCGCTGAAGGCGGCGATGTCCTGGGACGAGGATGTCTGGGGCCGGGAGTACGACCTCGATATCTTCCAGATCGTCGCCGTGCGGGATTTCAACTTCGGCGCGATGGAGAACAAGGGGCTCAACATCTTCAATTCCGCCTACGTCCTGGCGGATGGCGATACCGCGACCGATGCCGACTTCGAGGCCATCGAAAGCATTGTCGCGCACGAGTATTTTCACAACTGGACCGGCAACCGCATCACCTGCCGTGACTGGTTTCAGCTCTGCCTCAAGGAGGGCCTCACGGTCTATCGCGACCAGGAATTCTCCAAGGCCATGCGCTCGCCGGCCGTTTCGCGCATCAAGGACGTCATCCGTCTGCGGACGAGACAGTTTCCGGAGGATGCAGGACCGCTGGCTCACCCCGTCCGCCCTGACAGCTATGTCCGTATCGACAATCTCTACACCGCCACGGTCTACGAGAAGGGATCGGAACTGATCCGGATGCTGCGCCTCATCGTGGGCGAGGAGGCGTTCTTCGCCGGCGTCAACCGCTATTTCGACCAGCAGGACGGCAAGGCCGCGACGATCGAGGAATTCATCGGCAGCTTTCAGCCGTCCACCGAACGGGATCTCGGGGCGTTCTCGAAATGGTATGGCCAGGCCGGCACGCCGACCGTAACCACCGTCGGATCATTTGATCGGCTCGCTCGAACCTACAGCCTCCGGCTGGCCCAGGCGACGCCGCCGACGCCGGGCCAGAGCGAGAAACAGCCGATGACTCTTCCGATGCGCGTCGCGCTGTTCGACGCCAACGGGGTCAAGCTGCAAACCGGCTTCGCCGGCGAGGTTGCCGACGAGCATGTTCTCATCCTCGATGCGGAAGCCGCCGACTTTGTCTTCACCGGTGTCAGTTCGCAGCCGCGTCCCTCGCTGAACCGGGGCTTTTCCGCGCCCATCCGGCTCGCCGACGACCTCGCCGAAAGCGATCGCGCGGCGCTTGCCGGCTTTGACGATGACGCCTTCGCCCAGTGGGAGGCGTTGCAGTCGATCTCCCGCGCTCTCATCCTCGACGCCGCACGGCGCCGCGACCCCGCGCCGGACCCCTCTCGGCTTGAATCCCTGATCGAGGCGGTGCGCCATTCGGTGACGCGCGCGGCTCACGATCCCGCCTACGCAGCCCTGCTGCTTTATATCCCCACGGTCGGCGAACTCGTTATGGACATGAAGGACGCCGATCCGACAGCGATTCATACTGTCCGCCTTGAGGTCCGCCGCGCACTCGCCCGCAGACTTGAAGGTCGACTCGTTGCGGCGCTCGACGCCGACGAAGCGGGCGTTTTCGACGCCTCGGCGCGCTCGGCCGGCCGCCGGGCGCTTCGATCAGGCGCGCTCTCGCTCCTCGCCAGCCTCGGAAGCGAACATGAGGCGCGCATTGTCGCCGCCTTTGAAAGCGCCGACACGATGACCGAGCG
>JAWXBJ010000073.1:0-7065 GCA_034439955.1 Alphaproteobacteria bacterium | reverse complement strand
GCCGCTGAAAGGAGAATGCCGCCCCACGCCGCACGTCTCGTCCATCGACGTACCAACAAACCGATCCCGATCAACAAGTCGAGAGCGGCGCCGGCGCCGACAAGCCGCCCGGCATTTCCCGCAGCAATGGTCCCCTCCAGCACGGCGGCGGCCTGGTCGCGCTGAGCCCATCCGATCGCTCCGGAAGCAAGAAAGAAGCCGGCCAGCGTCACGACCAGGACCGGGAAGACCAGTTGCGCGCGCCCGAAAACGCGCTCCTGGAGGCTGGACGGCAGGGCCCGCAACGTTTCCTCCAGCGACTTCAGGCGCCGTCCGGTCACCTCCGTCCAAGGCCGGGGATCGCCCAGAACGTCCGCCGCCAGCACTTTGAGAGCGGTCGAGCGCAGCGGCGAGCGCCAGCCCAGCCAGCCGGCCGCGTCGGCGAGCATTGCGACGCAGACACCCATCCAGCGCGGCAGGGCGGCCTCGCAGCCCGCTGGCTCGCGCCCCACCCACAGGCGGATCGCCTCGACGACCGCGCGCAGCTCGTGCGCCTGGTCTTCCACGAGATCATAATCGTGGCGCGCGGGCGCGCCCCCGGTCAGAACGGCAAGCACCGCCGCGCCGACATCGCTCCCCGCCACGGTCTGGATGCGCGCGCCGCCCAGCACCAGCGGCTGCACCAGCGGAAATGCCGCCAGCATCCGCAACAACGTGGTTCCACCGTAGGAATTTCCGCTGATGACGAGCCCCGGCTTGAGTATCGTCCAGTCCAGCTTGCTCGCCCGCAGGGCCGCGTCTGCCGAGGCCTTGGTGCGCAGGAACGCCGTTGAGGCGCCGGGCTCTGCTCCGGGCGCGGAAATCTGCACGAACTTCTTGATGCCTGCCGCTTCACAGGCCGCGATCAGAGCGCTTATCGAGGCGTCCTGCGAGACCGCTAACCGGTCCTTGAAGCTGTCCTGCAGCGCGCCAGATGCGTTCACCACGGCGTCAATGCCTTCAAGCGAGACGGCCCAGTCCTGCGGACGTGTAAATTGGGCCAGGTCTCCCCCGAGCCACGCAATGCCTGGCGTCAGACGCTTGCCGAGCGCGACCGACCGCCCGAATCCAGCGACGTCGAGGCCGCCCTCCCGCAGCGCCCGAACGATTTCGAGGCCGACCAGCCCATAGCCGCCCAGCACGAGAACGCGCATTCCGGTCCTCCCACCAAGATCCTGGAGCGCTTGCAGGCAAACCGCCAACCGGTTCGCCGCCAGAAAACGCGGCCAGACGAGAATCCAGAGCATTTCGGCGACTCCGGGATCGCCGAGAATGCTCTAGGAGCTGCAACTCCTTGCGGCAATTGGACCCCGCCCGACTTGACTTCCCGGGCGCGCATCGTGTTTATGCGCCTTCCCAGATTCATCCCTTGTCGAGACGACGACCATGGCCAAACCGGCGACTATCAAGATCCGCCTGAACTCGTCGGCCGACACCGGCTTTTTCTACGTGACCAAGAAGAATCCGCGCACCAAGACCGAGAAGCTCGTCCTCAAGAAGTACGATCCGGTCGTTCGCAAGCACGTCGATTTCAAGGAAGGCAAGATCAAGTGAATTCAATCAACCTTCAAGGTTGATTGGGATCGGCCCGATCGGGATCGACCGAAGGTCGCTCTAGCGGTCCGGGATGCAGCACAAGGCCAGACAACAAGGTCCGGAAGCAACCGCTTCCGGACCTTTTTATGCGGCGCCGCGTCTCAGTTCGCCGTCGCCTCCGGGAGAGCATAGCCGATGACATAGCCGCCCTGATCGTCAGATGGCCGGGCGGCGCCCGCGCGCGGATAAACGAAGCCGGGATTTGGCACGAGGATGACCACGTACTGCCGGCCGTCCTTGTTCGAGACATAGGTGATCGGCGTCGAATTGGCCGTTCCTGGCGTCTTGACCGACCATTTCGTCTTTCCGGTCCGAAGATCAAGCGCCCTCATGGTCGAGTCCATCGTGCCGACCTGGAAGATCAGGCCGCCGCGCGTCGTCATGGTGCCGCCATAGATGGGCGTCCCGACATTGATGGGCAGTCCCGTGCCAATGCCGAACGGTCCCATTTCCTCGATTGTCCCGATGTTTCGGCTCCAAAGCAGCTTGTTTGTGTTGAGATCGATCACCGCGATCTTGCCATAGGGAGGCTCGAAGCACGGCAGGCCCGTCTCGATCTTGGTCAGGGGAATCGTCCAGGTCGACATGAAGGGCGACGTGTTGCCATAGCGCGCCGTTGCAGGATCCCATTCGCCCTGGGCGGTATAGGGCTTGGTCTGGGGCGGCGTCGTCTGGGGCGGCGACGGGGATGCGGCTTGAGGCGGGGGTGTCGCCGCGCGTTCCTCAACGGGAGGCCTGGGTCGGGACGCCATCATCTCTGCAATCCGCAGTTTGCGTTCTTCGGCAATTTCTGTCGGCGTTTGCATGACGATGCGGTTGCCCATCATCATGGGCTGGGCGATCAGCAGGCCGTTGTCGGCATCGACCGACACGCTTGGCCAGTTGAACCCGCCGGCATTCCCGGGGAACTGAAAGGAGCCGCCAAAAGTGGCCTTTCCGCCGACGCCGCCGCCGCCGCGCATTGGCGGCGTGAAATGGCCCTCATAGCGCATCTTCTTGTATTCGATCCGGCAGACCAGCTGATCCAGCGGCGTCAGCCCCCACATGTCCTTCTCGAGCCGGTCGGGCCGGAAACTCGGCAAGCCGGAGAAGGGTTGCGTGGGCGCGGTGTAATCGCCTTCAACCCCCCCCTGCGGCACGGGGCACTCTCCGCCGGCTGCGGCGGCCGAACCGTCCGGACAGGTGGTCGCCGGGTAAAGGGGCGTGCCGTCCCGGCGGTCGAGCAGGAAGATTTCGCCCCGTTTTGTGGGTTGAGCGAGGGCCGGAATACGCTGGCCGTCCTTGGTAATTTCGACCAGCACTGGCTGGGAAGGCGTGTCCCAGTCCCAGATGTCGTGGTGGGCTGTCTGATAGGACCACCGCATCTCGCCGGTTGCGGCGTCGAGGGCCACCGTGCTCGCCGAATAGGTCTCGTCGAACGCCCGGCGCTTGCCGCCAAAATAATCGGGGGAGGCGTTGCCCGTTGGCGCGAAGACCATATTGAGCTGCGGATCGTAGCTCATGTTGGACCAGATGTTGGGCGTGCCGCGCGTGTATTCGCCGCCTTCATCCGGCAGGCCGCGATAGCCCGGATTGCCCATATCCCAGGCCCAGACGAATGCTCCGGTCACGGCATTGTAGGCGCGCAGGACGCCCGACACATTGCCGATCTCCTGATTGTCGGTCACCCAGCCGCCGATGACGACGTTGTCGCCGGCGATCAAGGGCGTCGATGTCGGCATGTACTCACCCGGCGGATGAGGCCCCAGGCCGGATTTGAGATTCACGACGCCGTCGAACCCGAACTCGCGGCATGACTGGCCTGTCGCGGCGTCGAGCGCCAGCATGCGCGCGTCCGTCGTCACGGTCATGATCCGCCTGGCGCACTGGCCCGTCGCATCCCCCGCGCCCTCGTGATAGCTGAGCCCGCGACAGGTCCGGGCGAATGTGCTGGCGTTCTCCAGGCCCCGGGACGCCCCGGGCACCGCCGTCTTGGTGTCATGTTTCCAGCGTTCGGCGCCGGTCTGCGCATCCAGCGCGATGACGATGTTGGCCGCCGTACAGATATAGATGAGATCGCCGATCTGGAGCGGCGTCATCTTGAAATCATAGGGAACGCCCGTCCGGTATCGCCAGACCTCCTTCAGCCCGCCGACATTCTCGACAGTTAGCTGATCGACTTGCGCGAAGCGTGTGCCGCCAGCCGCATTCCCGTAGTGGCGCCAGTCGGTGACGGCAGGGCCGGCCGCGACGGCGTTCCGCGTGCCCTCTTCGACCTTGTACCCCTGGAACGCCGCCACGATGAGGAGCAGCGCGCCAGCGGCGCTCGCGCCCAGCGCCCACGACCCCCCAGTCGGCGCCGTGGTGTCGGCGTCTTTCCGCATGGCGGCGCGTGACCAGGGCGTGATGAACCAGAGACCCACGACGACGAACGCCGCCAGACGGGGCAACAGGGCGAGGATGTCCAGCCCGCCCTCATAGATCGACCACGCCACAGTCAGCAGGGTGATGACCGCCCAAAGCCGGGGTCCCCAGGCGTTGCGCAACACCACCAGCACTGCTACGGCAATGATCCCGAGACCCGTGAGGGTGTAATACCAGCTTCCCCCAAGCGCGATGAGTTCCGCGCCCCTGACCGCCAGGTAGCCGCCCACGGCGAGCAGAAACGCCGAAAATACCCACTGAATGATCCGTGCGGCCAATTTTTCCTCCCCTTTGGCCGTTATCGCCGCCAATCAGGCGGGCTCGACCTTGAGGGAATACTAGCCTTTCATTCCGGCGCGTGGAAAGCCGCCCGAGCCCGGACCCGTCTCAATTCAAGGGAATGTGACGCAGCGTCCTCATGTCCGCGTCGCGCATGACGTCAGACGAAGGCCTTCATGGGCTCGGCCTTGTGTTCACCATAGACGGTCTCTTCATCGCTTTCGATCATCCGCACCTGATAGCCCCAGAGATCGGCCAGATGCTGGAGCACGCGATCGGCGTCCTTCTCTTCCAGCGTGACGCCGTCGAGAACATGGTGCCGCAATTCCAGGCGCCGGTCACCGACGAGATCGACGTCGATGATCTGGATGTCCGGATCTCGTCGGCCCATGTCGTACTGGCGCGCCAGGGCCCGGCGCACCTCCCGATAGCCCCTCTCGTCGTGGATGGCGGCCACCTCCATCTCGTCGTCCTCGTGATCGTCAACCAGCTGGAAAAGACCCATCTTGCGAATCAGGTTGGGCGAGAGAAACTGCGAGATGCAGCTTTCGTCCCTGTAATTGGCCCAGATATCGCGCAGGGTGCCGTAGGCGTCGCCATTGCCCGCCATGTCGGGAAACCACAGCCGGTCCTCGTCCGTCGGCTGCAGCGCGATCCGCTCGATGTCCTGCATCATGCCAAACCCAAGCGCGTAGGGATTGATGCCTGAATAGCGACGGTCGTCGAAGTCCGGCTGCATCACCACACTGGTGTGCGAATGAAGGAATTCGAGGAAGGCGCCGTCGCCGATCTGTCCCTTCTCGTGAAGCCGCGTCATCGTCCGGTGATGGACGAAACAGGCGCACCCCTCGTTCATCATCTTGGTCTGGCGCTGTGGATAGAAATACTGTGCGATCAGCCTTACGATTCTCAGGATTTCGCGCTGCCAACCCGCGAGGCGCGGCGCCGTCTTCTCGAGGAAATAGAGAATGTTCTCCTCAGGCAGGCCCAACAGCTGACGCCGTCGGTCCACTTCGGTCTTCTTGCTGGACTTCTTGCCCTTTCCGGCCGGCACCGTCCGCCAGAGGTCGTTGAACAGAGCCTCGCCATGCGCTCGTCTTTCCTGTTCCCGGCGCTCCTCGGAGCGCAGGTCCATCGAGCGTTTGCCGGGATAGCGGTGGATGCCGTGGCTCTGCAGCGCGTGTGCGGCGTCGACGATGCGCTCGACGGCCTCGATCCCGTAGCGCTCCTCGCACTTGGCGATGTAGGTCTTCGCGAAAGAGAGATAGTCGGTAATCCCGCTGGCGTCCGTCCACTGTTTGAAGACATAATTGTTCTTGAAGAAATGGTTGTGACCCATCGCCGCGTGACTGAGCACGATGGCCTGCATCGTCGCTGAATTCTCTTCCATGATGTAGCAGACGCATGGGTCGGAGTTGATCACGATCTCATAGGCGAGCCCCTGCCAGCCTTTCTGATACAGCATCTGGTTGCGGGCGAAGTCCTTGCCAAACGACCAGTGCTTGTAGAACAGCGGCATGCCGACGGACGAATACGCGTCCAGCATCTGTTCGGAGGTAATCACCTCGATCTGGGTGCGGTAGGTGTCGAGACCCATTTCGCCCTCGCCGATCTCACGGACAGCGTCAAAGATGCGACCCAGCTTCTCGAAGTCCCAGTCGGTTCCGGTGTAGAGCAAGCTCGACGGCGCCGGCTCGATTGACGTTTTGGCGGCCGGGGCTTTCGAGGCGGATCGGGGTTTGGCGGCCATGCTTCAGTCAGCCTCCGCCAGCGCGCCTGAACGTTTCTCGAACAGTTCGCGAAAGACCGGATAGATGTCCCGCCGGTGGCTCACCTTGCGCATCACCATGGGGATGTCCTCGCCGACGACCAGCTTGTAGGCCCGCCAGAGCGAGGTCGCATCGCCGCCGCCGCCGCCCGGTTCGTCCGACCCGTGACCGACTTCGAGATAGGCGTAGTACTGGCACATCGGCAGGATCACCTGGCGCAGCAGGGCGACCGTGTTGGCATTGTCCATCGGCAGGTTGTCGCCATCCGACGACTGCGCTGCGTAGATGTTCCACTGGTTCGCCGGATACCTGTCCTGGACGATGCGGGCCATCTCCTCGAGCGCCGTCGACACGACCGTTCCGCCGGATTCGCGACTGTTGAAGAACGTGTCTTCATCGACTTCCCGGGCTTCGTGGGTGTGCCGGATGAACACCACATCCACCCGCTTGTAGCGGCGCCTCAGGAACAGGTAGAGCAGGCTGTAGAAACGCTTCGCCAGATCCTTCATGTGCTCGTCCATCGAGCCGGAAACGTCCATCAGGCAGAACATCACGGCGCGCGCGACGGGCCGTGGAACCTGTTCGAACCGCCGGTAGCGCACATCCAGCGGATCGATGTACGGCACCAGCCGCATCTTCCGGTTCAGCTTGTCGAGCACCGCTCTCGCGGCCGCAAGAAGCGCATCGTCGCCGGCCGCTTCGGCGGCGGCGATCGCGGCCTCGGCTTGCGCGAACTCCTCGGGCTTGGGCCGGCCGAGCGCGATCCGCCGCGACAGGCTGTTGCGCATCGTGCGGGCGACCGACAGTGCGGCGGGCGGACCTGACGATTTGTAGCCCGCGCGCACGGGCTGGGTTTCCTCGACGCCCATCACCTGCCGCTTGGCGAGATCCGGCAATTCGAGGTCTTCCAGGAAAAGATCGAGAAACTCGTCCTGCGACAGGGCGAAGCGGAACTCGTCCTCCCCCTCCCCGTCGGCGCTGGGTCCGCCCCCGCCGCCGT
>JAWXBJ010000072.1:0-25158 GCA_034439955.1 Alphaproteobacteria bacterium | reverse complement strand
GTCCGCCTTGCCGCCCGCACCCTCGACATCCTGGCCGTGTCCAGCCTCTCGCTACTTTTTTGCGCTGCGGCCGGCGTCGATCTCGCCGCCGCGACGCTCACCGAGGCGTTGCCCTTCGCCCTGCTGCCGGCGGCGGGCGTCGCCGGGGTCTGGCTGTCGGGCGGCTATCGCTTCCGCTATGGCGAGCCGGTCGCCCTGCATCTCCTGCGCATTGCCGCCGGAGTCGCCGCCGCGACCGCCATTGCCGGCGCCGTTGCCGGCGCCGCCGACACGACCGCCGTCCGGACAGCCGGCCCGGCCGCCGCCGCGACTGCCGTCACTCTGTTCGCCCTGCATGCCAACTATCTTGCCGTCATGCGCGCACTCACCCGCGCCGGCTGGCTTTCCGACAATGTGGTCATCGTGGGCGCCACCGGCGCCGCCGCCCGCATCGTCGCCGGCAATCGCGCCGACCGCGAGCTGAACATCCTCGGGTATTTCGACGACCGCGCCGACCGCGCGCCGGCCGACATGGGCGACGTCCCGTTTCTCGGCGACCTGCACGACCTCCTGTCGTGGGACCGCCTGCCGCAGGTCGACCGCATTGTCATCACCGTGACGTCCACCGCACAGCTACGCGTCCGCCGGCTGATCGACCGGCTGCGCAACCTCCCGCAGGAAATCATACTTGTACTCGACCTGGACGGCTTCGCGCCGGAGCACACGTCTCTCGCCCGCGTGGTCGACGCTCCTGCCGCCTACATTTCCGGCGCGCCGAAAGACCTCCGTCGCGCCATCGTCAAGCGTACTTTCGACATCGCCGTCGCGGGCGCCTGTCTGGTCGCCTTCATCCTGCCGATGGCCGTCATCGCCGCCGCCATCAGGCTGGACAGCGCCGGTCCGGTGTTCTTCCGGCAGAAGCGCCACGGTTTCAACAACGAGATTGTCCGTGTCTGGAAGTTCCGCACCATGCGTCCCGACAAGCGCGCCGAAGAGGGTGTCATCCGCCAGACCGTCCACGACGATCCGCGCGTCACGCGCATCGGCCGCTTCCTGCGCGCCGCCAGTCTCGACGAACTGCCGCAGCTCATCAACATTCTCGCCGGCGAAATGTCGCTCGTGGGCCCGCGACCGCATGCCGTCGGCATGACCGCCGACGCCATTGAAGTGCACCGCATTGTCGCTGACTACGCTCATCGCCACCGGATGAAGCCCGGCCTTACCGGGTGGGCGCAGGTCAACGGCTCACGCGGTCCGGTCCATACGACCGAAGCGGTACGGGAGAGGGTCGCACTGGACATGGAGTACGTTTCCAGGGCGTCGGTCTGGCTGGACGTCTACATCCTCGCAAAGACGATTCCCCGCCTGTTGGGCGATTTCAGGAAGGTCCGATGACCCTTCCACCGACCGCGATCATTGTACCCGGCAGCGTCTTGGCCAGCGACGTCAAGGCGGTGCATGACAATGCCTCATGGACGAGCGCCGTCCCCCACATCAGCGTTGTCATCCCGACCTTCCGCCATGATGCATCCTGGTTGATGGAAGGCCTGTCGCGGTGTGCGTCGCCGGCGAGCGCAATCGAGGTCATCGTATACGACGACGGCTCCCGCGACGACAATGTCCGCGATCGACACCATGCTGCTGCCGACCGCTCCAAGACGCCGATGCGCGTCGTGACCTCGACCTGCAACAAAGGTCGCGCCGGAGCTCGCAACTCCGGCGTCTCGTACGCCCGGGCAAACTGGATCCTACTGATGGACGCCGATATGGCGCCTGACTCCCCCGGGTTTGTCGGGACCTATCTCGCGGCGATAGCGGGGGTCGCTCGCCCTGCCCTCATCGTCGGCGGCTATTCACTCAACCAGGCGCCGTCGGACCAGCGCTTCGATCTGCACCGCTGGCAAGCCCGCACGTCGGAATGCATTCCCGCTTCGGCTCGCTGCCGTGCGCCTGGGCGCCATGTGTTCTCGAGCAACGTGCTTGCCCATCGCGACGTGCTGGCCGACTGCCCGTTTGACGAGAATTTTGCGGGGTGGGGTTGGGAAGATACGGATTGGGGGCTGCGCGCTCAGGCGTCGTATCCCATCATCCACATCGACAACACGGCGACCCACCTCGGGCTCGATCCTTCAACGGAACTTATGGCAAAATACGCCCGCTCCGGGGGAAACTTCGGATTGCTTGCCGCCCGCCATCCCCGCGCCGTGGCAAAGATGCCTCTCCACCGCGCCGCGCGCTTTGCGAAGGGTCTCCCCTGCCGAGCGCTTCTCACCTCCATTGCCCGTCAAATCGCCAGCTCCGACCGAGCTCCTGTCGCGATCCGGGGGCGTGCGCTGAAGGCTTGGCGCGCGTTGGTCTACGCGGATGCGTTGTGATGACTGGGGACGCCGCCGGCTACGCCCCGTCGCGAAGCGTGGCTGCCAGAATCAATCGTCGCCTGGTGCAATGGCGCCCAGCCGCGCCCGTACTTATACTGCCTCGCCAGCCGGTGGTAAGCTTTACGTTCGACGACTTCCCCAAGTCGGCCATCGCCGCCGCCGACATTATCGAGCGGTTGCACGGTCACGCCGGCTTTTATGCTTCGACAGGCTTTCTGGGGCGCCAGCATCCTGCGATGGGCGAAATGTTCGACCCGGAATCCCTGTCGGATCTGGCCTTGCGCGGACACGAGATCGGCGCGCACACACATTCTCATATCGACTGCGCGAAATCTGACCTCGCTGCTTTTCAGAACGACATGGATCTTAATCTGGCGATGCTGCAACAGGCCGCCTGTATGCCCCCTCCGTCGAGCATGGCGTATCCCTACGGCGAGACGTCCCATGCGGCCAAGCGATGGACCGCGGAAAACTTCACAACCGGCCGAGGCGTCCTTCCCGGTGTGAACACGGGCCTCGCCGATCGCGCGCAACTCCGCGCAGTTGAACTGGGCGCGAGCGCCGCACATCTGCGCCGCGCATTCGCACACTTGGAATCCTGCATTCGATCAAAGGGCTGGCTCATCTTCTTCACGCATGATGTGAGCTCATCACCCTCGGCCCATGGCGCGCGCCCCGACCTGATCGAGGAACTCGGGCGGCGAGCCTGTGGTCAGGGCGCCATCCTCGCCGCTCCCACCGCTGCCGCCGCGCTCTGCGGGATCGCCCGTTCACTGGATGACGAATGATCGGGCGCCCTTCGAGGCGCGGCGTCGAGGGCAAGCTTGGCGCTGATCAAGGCGTAGGTCGCCCAGATGATGTTGTTCTGCACCAGGAAAAGACTCTCGGACATCGCGAAGAGAAGATATTGCGCGATGGCGCCGATCGCGAACACCCCGATGGGAGATCTCAGCGATGTCTTGATCGCCCGCGCTGAAGTCAGCAACAGATCGATGCCGAACAGCGCAACGCCGACTAGCCCCAGCGACACAGCAAGATCCAGCCACCCGTTGTGACCGGAAGGGGCCGCCCACTCGACCGCCTTCTGCAGCCAGTAGCGCGGTTCGCTCTCCACGCTCCAGAAGGCCTGATAGCCATAGCCAAGCCAGGGGCGCTCCGTGATCGCTTGGGTCAACTCGCTCCAGATGTCTGTTCGGCCAGTCAGGGTGGGCTCGCGACCGACAAGACCGAGCAGCACCTTGGGCGCGACCACATAACTCAGCGCAAGCACAACCAGGCCAGCCGCTGATCCCCAAGCAAAAACCAGGGCGGTTCTCCGGCCCCGCCTCATGCAGGCGGCAGCCCCCAGAACGGCGAATCCGATCGCGAGACCAAGCAACGCCGTCGCGGACGTGGACAGCACGACCAGCGTGACCGCTACGGCCAGGGCGACAATCCACGCTCCGCGCCAGGCGACATCGCGCCAGGCGAGAAATGCGAACAGAAAAGCCTGACGCGCGGCATGGCCCCCGAGCTGGTTCTTCTCCCACCAGGCGCCGGACCAGGCGCCAACATGCACATCGGTCATACGGGCGAAGCCCGGAGCGAGCAAACCGCCGACCAAAGTCGCAGCCAGTACGGCGAGCCATACGCAGGCAAGCAAACGCAAGGCCGTCAACCAGTCGAAACGCGCCGCGAGATAAACGCCCAGAAGAGTCGTCGCCATAACGGCTGTGCTACGTCGCGCCGTGATCTCAGTTTCGATCGACCAGAACGTCGACAAAACCGCCATCAGCGACAACAGGACCAACCATGGAGAGCGTCTCAGCGTCGCCCACGACGTGCGTCCTGCGACAATGATGCCGGCGCCCGCCAGCGCATAGAATGGCAGCCAGAGATAGCGCAGCAGCTTGTCGTCGCCCTCCGCCAGCGCTGAAGCGGGTGCAAACAATCGCGGCACAAAGGCCTCGGTGAACATGAAGAGTGTCAAGGCGGCAAGGCCGATTTCCACTCGGCTCACCCGTTGCGTGGCCGCAGCGACCTTCACTTAAGCGTACCGACCAGGCAGGCGGCCGCGCCGGGCATCTCCGAAATTTTTTGTGCCGGCTTCTCGCTCATTCCGACAGGCGATCCGTCAATTGCGCATCCGCGCGTCGGCGATTGAGAAGCGCGCCGGCGACCCGGCCGCCGTGCGCCATGATGCGCTTGCGCAGGTTGTCGACATCAGCTGGAGGCGTTGCATCCGCCTTTACGACGATCACGGCGCTGTCCATCATGGCGGCGATCGCGAGACCGGCTCCCGCACGCTCGAGCGCCGGCGCGTCGATCACCGCCCAGTCGGTCGCTGCGCGCACGGCCTCCCAATACCCGGGCTGGGTGCGAATGCGCAGCGCCTGACCCGGTTTCAGGACGCTCGCGTCGAACTGTGTCACCATGAGCCGGGTCTCGCCGACGCGATGCGCCGTAAGGGCGCCGACGCCTGAGCCAGATGGGTCCTCTTCTGGTTCCAGGGTGTAGAACGGCCGTGTCTTGAGTGCTGCCGAGTAAGGCGGGCCGACACCGCCGAACTTCGCCGAGAATTCGCCAACCGCGAAGGCGTTGAACGCCTGGTTGCGCCTGAGGTCGAGATCGATCAGCCAAACCGGCTTGCGTGCGGTCTCGGCGGCGAGCAGCGCGAACGACGCCGCCACGCTCGAAACGCCTTCTCCTGCCTGCGCTGACATGAACATGACTGTCCGCCCGCCCGTCGCCGCGGGCGTTTGGGATAGCGTCGTCAGGAGGCCGGCGAGATCATCGCGAAGATCGATCACAGGGACCCGCGCTCCCTTGCAACGCCGAGCACACGAAGGCGCAGCGTGCGCTCAAGGGCGCCCGCCGTGGGCAATCCTGGAAGCGACCATGTCCGGAGCAGGCCCACCATGAAGCTTGTCGCTAGAGCAAACAAGGCGCCTGCCGCGACGATGACGAGCTTGGGCGACGCGCCCCTGGCCGGGGGCCGCGCCGGCTCATAGACGGAAATGTTTCCCGCATTTTTCCCCGAAAGCTCGTCGCGCGCGAGATCTGTCTGTTCGCGTTCGGCGAAGACGCCGGCTGCGGTTTCAAGCGCATCGCGGTCACGCTTCAGCTTGTGATACTCGGGCGACAGAGTTGCGAGTTGGATCTGCCGCACCTCCGCCTCGGCCTTTTGTCGGGCGAGTTCCTGGGAGCGACCGGCATGCGCGTCGATGCTGGCTTGCGCGTTCCAAAGCTCGGTCTCGATGGCCTGATAGGTCGGGTTGGGGCCAACACGTCGCAACCCTCCGGCGGGGGCTGACCCGAGGAAGCCCTCAAGCTGCGAAATGCGACGCTCCAGATCTTGAACAACGCGACTTTCGGGCTTGTACCGAGTCAGAAGCTGTTCGCGCTCCAGACGCAGGCTGTAAAGATCCTGGGCGGATGTGCTCTCGGTGTAGAGATCGATCTGTTTGGGCGCCACGGCGATCTGCCGGCGCAAACCCGTCAGGCGACCCTCGGCTTCCCGCAACGACGCCTGCACGCTGGAGAGTTCGTCGGACAGCGAACCAAAAAGGCGCGTCACGGCCTCCAGCTCCGCCGTGAAGTCGCTGATCCGATGCTGGGCGAGAAACGCCCGCATTGCCAGGTCGGAAGCTTTCAGCCGCTCCTCGATCGCCGTTCGCTGGCCGCCGAGACCGCCGCCCTGCCCGCCACTCAGCACCTCGCGGCGGTAATCGACATATGTCCCGACGAACACGTTCAGGGTTTCGGCCGCCAGCTGGGGGTTCGCGTGCGCGAAGGTGAGCTTGAGAATTGACGATCTGGGGCCGGACCACGCACCAAAATCTCTTGCGAAGGTCTCAAGCGCTCGCTGCTCGACGACGTATTTTCGACCGGGCTGTGCGCGCAGCGCCGCTTCCGCGATCCTGGGATAGAGGCGGCTCAAACCGATCCGGCCGATCACTCGCTCGGCGATGACCGGCGAGCGCGCAAGTTCCGCCTCGGCCTGGAGGACCTCCTCCTGTTGCGGAAAAGCGCCGCGCCCGGCCTCGCCGATCACGGGATCAAAAACATACTCCTGGCCAAGCGTCACCAGAATGCGCGAGCTCGCGACATACTTGGTCGGGAACGCCAGGGCGACTGCGACCGCCGCAAGCAGGAGGGGGAGAAAAACGAGAAGCATCAACCATTTGAGTCGCCAAAGTTGAAGCGCCACATCGGCTGGCCGCAATCGAGGCCGAAGGCGCATGCGGGGCGCGGGCTCGCGCGATGCCGCAGCATCGGCTTCCGCGCGTTCATTCCATGCGTCCACGCTCAAGGGCGAATCCCGGGTTGCCGTCAGCACACTTGGCTTCTTGCCGTTAACAACGGATTATCCATTCCCGGCCAGAGAATCCGGCATGTCGCGCGCGCACCTGCAATTCCTTGGCTGCCTCGCCGGCCTCGGAGCCGTGTCGGGATGCATGGGCACGCCCTTGCCAGCCAATGCTCCCGATTTTCCCGTCGCCGCCTATCCCGAGTGGACAGCGGCCGACAGCGAGTACCGCTTCTATCCCGGTGACCAGCTGAAAATCGATGTAAGGACAGCGCCGGAACTCAGCGCAGAGCTGACGATCGGTCCAGATGGCCGGGTCAGTCTGCCGACGTTCGGCCCGGTGATGGCCGCATACTACACGGCTTCGGAGCTGCGCGCCCTGTTCGAAGCAGTCTATGGGCGGGAGCTGCTTGATCCATCCCTGACGGTGACCCCGACAGAATTTGGATCCCAGAAGATATTCGTCGGCGGCGAGGTGAAGTCCCCCGGCGTCTTTGAACTCCCCGGGGAGATCGATCCCCTGCAGGCCATTGTCCTCGCCGGCGGATGGACCGACGACGCCAAGCCGACCCAGGTCATCGTGCTGCGTCGGGCGTCCGGCGGCCGGTTGATGACGCGTGTCGTCGATGTCCGCAACGGCCTCGCGAAACAGGCGCTCTACGATATTGGTCCCTTGAAACGGTTCGACGTTGTCTACGTGTCACGCAAGATCATTTCGGACGAGAACCTGTTCGTTCGGCAGTTCGTCCGTGATGCGCTGCCGATCGATTTCAGCCTCTTCTACGATGTGGCCAGGTTCTAGCGGGCTCGGTCCTGCAACGCCGCTCATGCCTACGAGCCAGGGCTTCGCGCGGCGATCTCGATCCCCTATTTGAGCATGATTGGTGAAACCCGCAGCAGCGCGCCCGGACATCCGGGACCGTGCGGATTGCCTGGACTTCTCTCGAGCTAACCAGACGGTTCGGTCCCGGTCCACAAGGCGCGGATGCTTGCAAGGTTCGGCGGCGCATCGCCCTTCCGAATGGAAATCTCGATGTCTTGCTACTTCAAGACGTCGCCGGAGGTGATCCGCTTGAGACTGATGTTGTGCGTCTGCGGGCCTTCCAGAGACCACTTCACATGGTCTGACGCGGCTTGCCTAATTGGCCTTCTTTATCCACTCGCGGGCGGCGCGCTGCGCCTTGACGACGTCGGCGGGGATCAACAGGTCGGCCATTTCCGTACGGCACATCTTGGCATCCATGTGTCCGCGCGAGGCCGCGAGATTGAACCATTTGTGCGCGGCGAGGAAATCGACCGCGACACCCATGCCGGTCGAATACACAAGTCCGAGGCGATAGAGTTCGTCGGCAGGGCAGTCTTTCGCGAGGCCCGTCTCGGGGGCTTCCAACTCGATGTCCGCATACGCCATTCTGGCATTCCTTGTTCGTGACGCCGGCCTGGCCCTTGTGAGCCCGCTTTGACGTTCACACACCCCGCCGCTTCTTTGGCGACAGGTGTTATTCAATAGAACAAGGTTTGCGGCGTGGTTAATACTGCAGGATTTTTGTTCTTAATTTGAGATTTATTTGGGTTTACAGACTTTCAGAGGTCTGAATCAGAACTGAATCGATAAGGCATAGCCTTCGCAACACAATCCTCTCACCCGCGCGCCTTCTGGCCGAACAGGATTTTCCGGGCCTCCTCGGCATCCTTGCCGTCGGCGCTCAGGGTCTGATTGCGCAATTCTTCGCCCAGCTTGAAGCCGGCGGCGAAACCGGGCCTCTCCCGGCAGAGGTTGAACCAGGCCCTTACGGCCGGGAAGGCGTCCAGATCCTGGCCCTGGTTTTTCCAGGGCACGATCCAGGGCCAGATGGCGAAGTCGGCGATGCTGAGTTTCCCGGCCACGAATTCCCGATCCTGCAAACGCGCGTTCAACACCCCGTAGAGGCGATTCGTCTCGTTGGTGTAGCGGTCCTGCCCGTATTTGAGCCTTGTCTCGTCGGGCTCGATCTTGGGCGCGTACTGCCGGAAATGATGGGTCTGCCCCGCCATGGGCCCAAGTCCGCCCATCTGCCACATCAGCCAGCTTTCGATTTCCGCCTGCTCGCGGGGGTTCGTCCCGCCGAAAGCGCCGGTCTTGCGAGCCAGATACTGGAGGATGGCCCCGCTTTCGAATATCGAGATCGGCTCACCGTCGGGTCCATCGGGATCGACGATCGCCGGCATTCGGTTATTGGGACTGATCGACAGGAAATCGGACTTGAACTGGTCGCCCTTGCCGATGTTCACGGGGATCATCGTGTAGCCGAGACCCATTTCCTCCAGCGCGATCGAGACCTTCCAGCCATTGGGTGTTGGCCAATAGTGCAGTTGGATCGGTTGGGTCACCGCGAAATCCTCCGTGATTTGATCCGGCGAACATGGCGGTCCCGAACTTCAGGCGCCAGACTGCGAACGCAGATACTCAACGACCTGCATCTGGAATCGAACGCCATGGCCACCGCCGACAACCATTTCGAGCCCATCAGCTATTTGCTTTCCAGACAGGACAAGCGCGGCTTCGCTCGCCAGCTTGGCCGGTCCGTTCGTGAAACCGGTTTCGCGGTCATCAACGACCATGGCCTCGACCCGACGGTTCTCGATCGCGGGGTGGCGGCCGCCCGGGCATTCTTCGCCCTGCCCGATCCGGTGAAGCGCTCTTACTTCGAGCCGGCCCTGTCAGGTCAGCGCGGTTACACGCCGTTCGGCGTCGAGGTGGCCAAGGGGGCCGTCAAGCACGACCTCAAGGAGTTCTGGCATGTCGGGCGCGAATTGCCTGAGGATGATCCGCAAAGAGCTGTCATGCCGGATAATCTCTACGTCGCCGAAATCCCTGGATGGAAGGCGACTACGGGGGCGATGTTCGACGCGCTCGATTCCCTTGGCGTCGATATTCTCTCCGCCATCGCCCTCGATCTCGATCTGCCACCGCGGTTTTTCGACGACAGTGTCCGCAACGGAAATTCGATCCTCCGCATGCTGCATTACCCGGCCCAGCCAGCGCCGCCGGCGGAGGGGTCGGTGCGCGCCGGGGCCCACGAAGACATCAATGTGATCACCCTTCTCCTCGGCGCCGAGGAAGGCGGTCTTGAGGTCCGCCACCGCAACGGCCAATGGCTGGGCGTGAACCCGCCGCCCGGGTCTCTTGTCGTGAATATCGGAGACATGCTGCAGCGCCAGACGAACAACGTGCTGCCGTCCACGTCCCACCGGGTGGTCAACCCAAAGCCGGAGCGCTCCCGCTTTGCGCGGTATTCGACGCCCTACTTCCTGCACTTCCGGCCGGATTACGAGATTCGGACCCTGCCCGGCTGCATGGGTTCCGATCGGCCCGATCTTTATCCCGAACCCATCAATGCGCAGGATTTCCTCTTGCAACGTCTGAAGGAAATCGGCCTGAAAAAGTGAGGCCGCTTGATCGGTCCACCTATCAATGCGCGTCGGAATGGACGCGCGCTGCTTCAACTCGCGCGCCGCACGGTTTTCAGCGCTTCCCAGCGCTCGCGCTCCAGTTCCCAATACAAGGATGGACGTGTTGTGCCATCTGGCCGCACCGCCAGGACCTCACCCATCCGCACCATGCCGAGGCGGGCGTTGATGCGGATAGAGCGGTCATTGTCGAGCGCCGTCGTCTGGCAGATCCTATCGACGCGAAGATGATCGAGGCACCATTCCACGGCGGCAAGGCCGCAAGCGCCTCCAAAGCCCCGGCCCTGTCGTTCGGGCTTGACCGCGCCGCCGAACTTGCACGCCGACCAGTGCGGCCACAATTCCACGTCGAAATAGGCCGTCGCCTCACCAGCCGGGTTAAGCGAGACAAACAACACGCCTGCGCCGCGGCTGCGCTGCTCCAGATGATCGTCGATAAAGGCAGCCATCGTCTCGGTGGTGATAGGATTAGGGAGTGTATAGATCCAGGGCGCAATGCTTGGGTCGGAAAGCAATCGCGACAGGGCCGCAGCATCTCCCGGCGTCGCGACCCGCGCGCCGGCTATCCGACCCCCCATCAACTCCGTCGTGCGAACGAAATTCCGCAGCCGGTCTTGCTCGTGAATTGGAACGACGCTCCGCGTTTTGGGGATCTCGCCCAATCAAGCCTCCAACCTACCAAATGCAACCTGAGATTGCATTTCAGATCACGGCATCGCTGGAAAAGCAATCGCGGGTGTTGGGCGGTTCACTCGAGAGCGGGCTAGACGCGCGAGTGGAGATCGACGCGGTCGCCGCCGCGCATCCGGGAAAGGGCGTTCAGCATTTTCCAGCGACCGTTGGAGCGATTGACAAAAGGCCGCACCACTGGAGTAAGACCGAATTTCATCAGAAAAACGCTGGTCGCCGGTGTCGCATAACCGTCAAGATCAAACGCGCGGCCACCGGCGCGGGCATGACCGACGCTCTCAATTATGGCGAGGCTGTTGGCGTCATTGGCCCCCGACGCGGGATCGCGCGCCGTGAGCCAGTAATAGGCGTGAGTGGCGTCCCAGACCAGGATGGCGGCGGCGACATCCTTCAGACCTTCCGCAGCGATGAAAACAATGTCGGCCCTGCCGCGGTCGCGCGCGGCGCTGAAGATGCGGCCGAGCGTTGCATAGTCAATCTGGTTGACGGCTCCGAATTCGAGGGCGTGCAGCCGGATGAAGCGTTCGATGTCGCCGCTCCAGGTCGCTTCGTAGTTGCGGCGCGCCTTGGCGATGACGTTGCGGGTCTTCCGGTGCGCGTCTTCCAGCAAGGCTTCCGGCGTCAGGCCGGTCTTGCCGCGATAGGTGAAGGTGTGGGTGACGGCGCAGCCGTTGTGGACGAAGCCCTGCAGACTGGGACAGCCCGGATCGAGCGTCGTCTCGAAGCGGTCATGCGGCGGCAGCTTGTCCATCAATTCGCCGACGACGCTCAGCGCGTTGAGAGCGCGACTGACCGGCCTGTCGCCCAGGGGCGCCAGAAATGGGCTCATGGTCCGCGTGAGCGGCGGCATGGTCAGGTAGGTCAGTCCAAATCGCCGCCGCCGATGAAAGTGCAAGACGCCCTGCGTTACGCCATCGCGCACGACGGCGACATGCTCCACGTCACCGGGCGCCGCTGCGTCCAGCCACCAATCCTCGCCAAAGATGCTGGACCGCAGCTCCACACTTTCCCCGGAAATTCAGTGGTGAGAGTCGATTGTTCGGTAGATCAACGTGTCTGCGTCCGACTGGGCGAGATGTTGCGTTAACCCCAAACTCTGCAAGGCAGAAGCCAAATCGGCGTTGCACGCGATCATTCCGGCCCGACGCGGCCTCGGGTCCGTTTGACATTTGACTTGCGGGCCTTCCCCTCAAGCCGCTTTTCCTTCGCCGCCTTGCTGGGCTTGGTCGGCACGCGCCGCTTGGGCTTCACCAGCGCCTTGACAAGCAAATCCAGGAGCCGCTCTCGCGCCTCCTCCCGATTGCGCGGCTGGGACCGGTGCGTCTGGACAAAGAGGACAATCTCCCCCTCGGCCGTGAGGCGCGAGGCCAAAGCCCTGCGGATCCGCCATTTCTCTTCATCGTCGAACGCCGCCGATGTCTTGACGTTGAAGCGCAACTGCACGGCGCTCGCCACCTTGTTGACGTTCTGGCCGCCGGGCCCGCCAGCCGTCACGAACTTCTCTTCCAGCTCGCCTTCGATCCGTTCGATGGTAAAGGGCGCAGGACCGGTCACCGCGTCGGGCCGGATTCCGGGCGGTTGAGGCGAGCGATCAGGCTGGACGTATCCCACCGCCCACCGCCCTCGGCTTGCACATCCGCATAGAACTGATCGACCAGCGCCGTAACGGGCGTCGAAGCGCCCGACTCTCTGGCCTCCGCCAGAGCGATGCGCAGATCTTTGCGCATCCAGTCCACCGCGAAACCGAATTCGAACCGGCCTTCGATCATGGATTTCCAGCGGTTCTCAAGCTGCCAGCTTTGCGCAGCGCCCTTGGAAATCGCCTCGATCACCTTGGCTTCGTCCAGTCTGGAGCGGCGCGCGAAGTGCAGACCCTCGGCCAGTCCCTGAACGACGCCGGCGATGCAGATCTGGTTGACCGATTTCGCCAGCTGGCCGTCGCCGCTGCCGCCGATCCGTGTGATCTGCTTGGCGTAGGCGTTGATCACCGGCCCGGCCCTTGTGAACGCCGCCTCATCGCCGCCCACCATGACGGTGAGCTGTCCGTTCTCGGCGCCCGCCTGCCCGCCCGAAACCGGCGCGTCCAGAAATCGGGCGCCGCGCGCTTCGCATCGTGCCGCAAGCCGGCGCGCGAGACCGGCGGACCCGGTCGTATGATCGATCACGACCATGCCCTCGGCAACGGCGACTTCGATGTCGCCGAACACCGCCTCGACATCGGGATCGTCGCCGAGGCAAAGCAGGACAAACTCGGCGCCGACGATCGCCTGCGACGCGCTTGACGCCGGGAGGCCCAAGCCGCCCGCCGCCCTCCACGCCTCGACCCGGCCTGGCGAGCGATTCCAGACCGTCACCGTGTGACCCTTGGCGCCTAGATGCCGGGCCATCGGTCCGCCCATGGCGCCCAAGCCAAGATAGGCGCACGTCGCCATGCTCAGTCTCCTGTCGTCAGCTTGACGTAACGGCCGCGAAAGAACCCCAGCGCGTTGAGGTCCGGGTCCGCGCGATGGGCCGCGACATCTCCGAAAATGACCTCGTGATCGCCCATCGTCACGCGCTGCCTCAACCGGCAGTCGAGGCTCGCCACCGCAGCCGCGAGAATGGGTGCTCCGGTCGCAAGCGTCACGATCTGCTCCGGCGGAATGATGCGATCGCCGCGCGCCGAAAATTGGCGCGCAAGCGATTCATCTCCCGAGTGCAGGATGTTGAGGGAGAATGTCTCGGCCCCGGCAAAGACCGGAAACGCCGCCGACGTGTCCGCCAGACACCAGAGTACGATCGGCGGACGAAGCGATACGGATGTCAGTGAGTTGATGATGAGCCCGTGTGCCCGTCCCGTCCCATCGTGCGCCGCAACCAGCGCGACGCCAGTGCCAAACCCGCTGAGCGCGCGCCTGTAGGCGGCGGGATCGAAATCGGCGTCCTCGCCAAAGGAGGCGCCGGCAGGTTCGCCATCGTCGGTCATGCACCCGGCCTTAACCGTATCCCGTCTAGAAATCACCTTCGAAAAGCGAATTCGCTGCGTCCGCCGTCCCGTCGCCATCCACCTTGAGACCTTCGCCGACATGAGCGCGAACAAGCCAGTCGTCATCAAGAAAGTGAAGAAGGTCGTCGGCGGCGGCCATCACGGCGGCGCATGGAAAGTCGCCTACGCCGACTTCGTGACGGCGATGATGGCATTCTTCCTGCTGATGTGGCTGATCAACACGACCTCGCCCGAACAGAAGCGCGGCATCGCGGACTATTTTGCTCCCGCCAGCGTCTCGCGCTCGACTCAGGGCTCCGACGGCCTGCTGGGCGGCACGGCCTTTCAGGAAGACGGCGCGAGATCCTCCGGCTCCAACCGCCCGATCATGGAGACGCAGCAGGCCGACAGCCGCCGGCGAAACGCCAAGGGGGGCGGCGAGGGCGAAGGCAGGGCGGGCGAGGGAGACGCTTCCGCCGAGGCGCTGGCCAAAGCCCTCGCCCGGCGCGCCGAGGGCTCCGAGTTCGCGAGCGCCGAGGCGTCCCTGCGCCAGGCGCTTGAGGACATGCCCGATCTTGCCGAACTCTCCCGCCACCTGATCATCGATCAGACGCCTGAGGGCCTGCGCATTCAGCTGGTCGATCAGGAGGGTCGCGCCATGTTCGCCGGTTCCTCTGCGGAGCCCCTGCCCCGCACCCAGCGACTGCTGGAAGCCGTCGCCCAAGTCATCGAGAATCTGCCGAACCGGATCAGCATTTCAGGGCACACCGACACCGCCGCGCCCTCGCGCGCCGGCTATTCGAACTGGGAATTGTCCGGCGACCGGGCGCACGCGGCCCGGCGCATCCTCGAAGCTCGCGGCGTCGATAATGACCGCATCTTTCAGGTCACCGCCAAGGCCGCTTCCGAGCCGCTGTATCCGGACGACGCTGATCTCCCCGCAAACCGCAGGATCAGCGTTGTGCTGTTGCGCGAAGCGCCCGTGATGCCTGCGGATCACGCGCTCTAGGTTGACGCGACTCGCCGTACGCCGTGTCAACCATTTATTCCCTCTGGCGCTTTTGCCCGGGCGGCGCCTAGAGTCGTCACAGCATGAAGGAAGCGGACAACATCCAGATCGTCCCGGCGGATTTTGTCCGCAGGATGAAGTTTTACCTCACCTCGCCCCAGCCCTGCCCCTATTTGCCGGGCCAGATGGAGCGGAAGGTGTTTGCGAATCTGGCTGTCGACGGCGCCGTCAATCTGAACGACAGTCTCACCCGCTCCGGCTTCCGCCGTTCACAGACCATCGCCTACCGCCCTGCCTGCGCGACCTGCGGCGCCTGCCGCTCCGTCCGGATCGACGTCGCCCGGTTCACCATGACGCGACGCTGGAAACGGGTGCTCGCCCGCAACGAAATGCTTCTGCGCGAGCCCTGTCACGCCCGCGCCAGCCGCGAACAGTTCCGCCTGCTCAAACGATATCTCAGCGATCGCCATCCCGGCGGCGGCATGACCGAAATGGAGCTGCGGGACTATGCCGGTATGGTCGACGCCAGCCCGGTGCGAACAGTCGTCTTCGAATACCGCAACGCGCGCGGCCCGGATGCCGACCCGGATCAGGAAGGAGACCTGCAGGCCGCCGCTCTGACCGATGTTCTGAGAGATGGATTGTCGATGGTCTACAGCTTCTACCGACCAGAACTCGGCTCCAGAAGCGTCGGCGCCTACATGGTTTTGGACCATATCCGTTTCGCGGTCGAGCTTGGCTTGCCGTTCGTCTACCTCGGCTACTGGGTCAAGGGTTCCGACAAGATGGGCTACAAGGCGGACTTCATGCCCCTCGAAGTCTTTGACAACGACGCATGGCGGCCCCTGCGTCACGACGAGCTCTGATCGGCGTTCGGACACTCTTTCAACCCACCACGGTTGGACCCGGCCGATCGCGTCCCTCCAGCATCAATTCCATGTGGACGTCCGCCCGGGCGTAGGGCGAAGGCGGCGCATCGACCAAGCTAGTGAACCCGGCGTCCGCATAAAGTCCTCGCGCTACCTTCAGAAGGGAGCTTGTTTCAAGATAGATACGGCGGGCGCCAATGGCCCGGGCCTCGTCCAGCGCCGCCGCGATCAATCGCCGTCCCAGCCCGCGCCCCTGAACCTTTGGACGGACACCCATCTTCGCCAGTTCGAGCGTCCCGTCCTCCATCACGATGAGGGCCACGCAGCCGACCGCTTCGACGCCTTCCACGGCCATCAGAATCGCTCCGCCCGTGTCGAGAATGGTTTCCTGGGGGCGATCGAGAACGCGCCGATCCTTGGCCTCGACGATGAAATATCGCCTGATCCACTCCAGATTGATGTCGCGGAACGCTTCCTCGTCCCCTGGTGCAAAAGGGCGGATCAGGATGGGATCGCTCACGCCGGGCGCGCCAGGTTAGAACTTCACTTCCGGCGCGACATTCAGCTCGGCGCGGGCGGCATCGCCGACGTCAAAGAATTCCCGCTTGGTGAAGCCGCCGCCGCCAGCGATGACCGACGCCGGGAACTGCTCGATCGCCGTGTTGTATTCGCCGACCGAGGAATTGTAGAACCGCCGCGCCGCCGCGACCTTATCCTCGATCGAGGCCAGCTCGGTCTGAAGCTGCACGAAGTTCTGGCTGGCCTTGAGGTCCGGATACGCCTCGGCCAGAGCAAAAATTCTGCCGAGCGCCGAAGACACCTGCGCCTCGGCCGCACCGATGGCTGCGGGGCCTGATGCGCTGGCCGCCGCATTGCGCGCCGCGATCACCGCATCCAGCGTTGTCTTTTCGTGTGCCGCATACCCCTTGACCGTCTCGACGAGGTTGGGAATCAGCTCGCGCCGGAGTTTCAGCTGGACGTCGATGCCGGAGAACGCCTCGTTCACCATCTGACGCTTGGCCACCAGCCCGTTGTAGATGCTGATGATGACGACGACGACCAGCGCCAGAACGCCCAAGCCAATGTAAACCGGAAGCATCGCCGCCCCTCTTCATCCGCCCGTCCGAATCCCAGACCCAAGCGAACCTACAGCAAGCGTGGCGT
Organism: Alphaproteobacteria bacterium; assembly: GCA_034439955.1. Lineage (GTDB taxonomy): Bacteria > Pseudomonadota > Alphaproteobacteria > Caulobacterales > Hyphomonadaceae > UBA7672. The sequence continues at coordinate 8,366 of JAWXBJ010000072.1, read as the reverse complement.
GGGTCCAGAGCCAGCGCCGCCAGATCAGCGCCAAGCACACGGTGAGCGGATTGCCGATCCAGCTTGGGCGAAGACTACCCCGCGAAGCGCCCATTGCGGTTGAACCCTTTGGGCGCCATCCGTCCCGACTGTGCGCGCTTGCCGACCCAGTCCTTCCAGTCGGCATGCTGCATCTGACGCCCGGCGGCGTCGCTCCACGAAAAGCCTTCGGCCTTTGAGAACGTCGCAGCGTCGAGCAGTCCGCCATCCTTGTAGGATTGCAGGCGAACCCCCTTGCCGCGCGCCATTTCCGGCAGTTCGCCAACCTTGAAGAACAGCAGCTTGCGGTTGTCGCCGATGACGGCGACATGATCGCCATTGGCCTGCGCGCAGACCGCCAGCGCATCCTTGGCGCCGGTCGACATGATGATCTTGCCCTTGCGCGTGGACGACACGAGCTCCGCGTCCGGGACGATGAACCCATAGCCTTGGGCCGAGGCGAGCAGCCGCTTGATCCCGGTCTCGGGAACGAACATCTCGACGATCGTTTCTACCTCCGGAAGCTCCAGCTGCAACCGGATTGGTTCGCCATGGCCGCGCCCTCCGGGAAGCTTGTCGGCGCCCAGCGTGAACGCCCGGCCGCCCGAAGCCATCAGCACGACCTTGTCCGTCGTCTGGCATTCGAGCGCGAAAAGGAACTCGTCGCCTTCCTTGAACCTTACCGCATCGAGCTTCTGGCCGTGGCCCTTCAGCGCCCGGATCCAGCCCATGGCCGACAGAACGACCGTTACCGGCTCCTTGACGATCAGCGCTTCCATCGCCGCCGAATCATCGACCTCCACGGCTTCTCCGAACAGCGAGCGCCGGGACCCAAGCGCTGGTTTCTCGCCAAACACCTCGCGCGCCGCCTTCAGCTGCCGTTTGACCTCTGTCCACTGCCGGTTGGCGGATTGAAGCAGCGCCGTGATCCCTTCCCGCTCGGCGGAGAGCGCGTTGTGCTCGCCCTTGATCTCGATCTCCTCGAGCTTGCGGAGCGCCCGCAGGCGCATGTTGAGGATCGCCTCGACCTGCAATTCCGACAGCTTGAACTTCCGGATCATCACCGCCTTGGGATCGTTCTCGTAGCGGATGATCCGGATCACCTCATCGATGTTGAGATAGGCTTTCAGAAAGCCGTCGAGAATTTCGAGCCGCCGCTCGATCTTTTCCAGCCTGAACCTGTTGCGGCGGACAACGACGTCGCGCCTGTGGTCCAGATACGATCTGAGCACTTCCTTGAGGCCCATCACCCTGGGCACGCCCCTGTCGAGCACATTCATGTTGATGGGAAAGCGCGTTTCGAGTTCGCACTGACGGAACAGGCTCGCCATCATCACGTCCGGGTCGATGGTCCGCGATTTCGGCGTCAGCACGACGCGCACATCCTCCGCGCTTTCGTCCATCGCATCTTCGAGCAATGGCGCTTTCTTGGTCTCGATCAGCTCGGCGAGCCGCTCCATCAGCTTGGACTTTTGCACCTGATATGGAATCTCGGTGACGATGATGCGCCACATGCCGCGACCCATGTCTTCCTTGCGCCATCTGGCGCGAACGCGGGCGCCGCCGCGGCCTGTCACATAGGCTTCCCGCAGCGACTCCCTCGATTCGACGATCGTGCCGCCCGTCGGAAAATCAGGACCGGGCACAATGGCCATGAGGTCGTCGATCGTCGCCTTGGGATTGTCCACGAGGTAGATCGCGGCGTCGATGCACTCCAGCGGGTTGTGCGGCGGAATGGAGCACGCCATTCCGACCGCAATGCCGGACGCGCCATTGATCAGCAGATTGGGAAAGCCGGCTGCGAGGACAACCGGCTCCCTATTGTTGCCGTCATAGGTGTCGCGGTAATCGACCGCGTCCTCGTCCAGGCCCTCAAGCAGTAGCATGGCCGCCGGGGTAAGCCTGCTTTCCGTGTACCGGAACGCGGCGGGCGAATCGCCGTCGATGTTTCCGAAATTCCCTTGTCCATCGATCAGCGGCGCGCGGGTGTTAAAGTCCTGCGCCAGCCGCACGAGCGCGTCGTAGATCGACTGGTCGCCATGCGGATGATACTTCGCCATCACCTCGCCGGTCACGGCGGCGCATTTCCGGAACGGCCCGTCCGGGACAAGATTGATGGTCCTCATCGCGTAGAGCACGCGGCGGTGCACCGGCTTCAGCCCGTCCCGCACATCGGGCAAGGCGCGCGACGTGATCGTCGAGAGCGCGTAGGCGAGATAGCGCCGGGCCAGCGCCTCGGCCATAGGCTCATCGACGACGTGACCGGCGCCGCCCCGGCCGCGGCCATCCTCGATTACCTTGTCGTCGCTCATCGCAAATCCTCAGGTCTCACATCGAATGTCGCGCTGCTCGCCACGTCTGCCCGCGAAGGCTGTGACCCGGTCGATCAGACAGGCCCGTCCGCTCCAGACTCACCCGCCGGAATCACCCGACTCCCCCCGCAGACTCGCCCTGCCCGTTCGAGCCGGTCAATCATCAGATAGCGCGCCTCCGGCACGGGCTTGTTGAGATCTGCAAACAGCCGCCGAGACAGGAAATAACCCGTTAACCGAAAGCCGGCCGCGATATCCACAGGTCCCGCCGGCGCGGCCGCATCAACCAGGAATTGGGGCAGCGTCAGCAGCTTGGCGAGATATTCCCCCGCCTCGCTCCCCCGCACCGCCCGGCCGGACGTCGGACTCACATGCGTCAGCCCGTCATTGGCGCCGGAAATTGCGCAGCGCGACAGGTCCAGTCCAAACCCCATGATTGACAGAAGTCCGACTTCCCAGCGCACGAACAGCGCCGGCCACACATCGGGCGCGGACAGTGCATCCAGCAACGTCTCGGCAGCGTCGAACAGGGCGGGCTTCGCTTCACCCTCAGGCGTCGCCGCCATCAGCATTTCCGCAACCGCCGACAGTGCCGCCAGTGTCTCGGCATCCGCTAGATGAATGGCCGACCTCTCCGCTTCAGGCTCCGCCGTCGCAAAGAATCCGAGGCTATCTTCCCCCCGCGCCCGCCACGTCACCGCCAGCGTGTTTCCCGGCTGCAGCACCGCGCGCTTGGCGCGGCTGGCGCCGCCATAGACCAGTCCCCGTCTCCGGCCTTGGGTCTGTCCGAACACATCGAGGATCGCCGCCGTCTCCCCGAAACGCCTGAGGCCCAGCGCGATCGCCCGATCGGTCCATTCCGCCATCAGCGTAGCTCCAGCAGGGACGCACCGCTCTCAAGCTCCTCGACAATGCGGTCCCAGACCTCGCCGAACCGCGACATGAGGTGCACATTGCTGCAATTGCCCAGCCTCACCCACACAATCTGGGGACTGCCAATTCCTATCAAGGCTTGGCTGAAATCCCCGTCCCTTGAAATGATCGCCGCGCCCATGCGGCGCGCCTCACGCCAGATGACCCTGTCATCCGCTTCAGCCAACCCAAGGTCCTTGATGTGCGCCGCTTCATGACCGCGCGATCTTATGAACGCCACCAGCGAACGGGGCAGCTGCTGATCGATCAGGAATTTCACTCAGCCGCCAACACCGGGTGGCTCACCGCCATCGAGGCGTAAGCCAATGCGGCCGCGATATCCTCTGCCTCGAGTTCGTCGTAGTCGGCCAGAATCTCGCTCTGGGTCATCCCACCCGACAACATATCGAGGATATCCATGACGCGAATCCGCATGCCCCGGATGCAAGGCCGGCCGCCGCATTGCGCAGGATTGACGGTGATGCGGGAAAGCAGCTCACTCATCCGCCATTTCTATCTTGCTTTCCGAAGCGCGTCACGCGGCCCGCGTCTTCTCCCTGGACATGCGCGCTTTCAGGAAACCCGCAATGCCCGCCGCGATCTGTTCCTGCGCCGGCCGTCGTACCCTTGCGTCCAGCGAACCGAGGCGAGAGAAGGCCGTCGGCGGCACGCCTTCCACAGCCTCGAAGATTGACTGCTGGTGCTTGAGCGTGGCCGCCGCCGCCTGCTCCCCGGCGAGTTCGAGTTCCGCGGTCACGCGCATCGAAAGCCGAACCAGTCCCATTCCCGGGCCGGTCTTGCCTGTTGACAACATGGACCTCAGATCCGGCGGGAGTCGCTCGATAGAGGAAATCACATGGTCAAAGACGCTCGGCTGATACGACATGGCGCCACCTCCAACTGAGGTGTTGATAAAGTTTGAACAGAACAAGAACAAGCCCTGCGCTGCAAAATACTCGCGCGAAAGGCGCCTGCGGATCAGCCTGGCAATTTCCTCAGCCGATATTCGACCTTCGAACCCTGGGCGGTAAAAGCGCATTTTACCCAGCGGCCCTGCGCATCGTACCAGAAGTCCGCATCGAGATCGGACTTGACCAGAAAGCGCCGCGCCTCGATTTCTCCGGCGCCGACCCTCACCCGTTCAATGCCCTTGTCGATGACCGTCATGGGCAGCATCTCTCCGGTTTCCGTGGAAAGCATCGCCGGCTGGCGCATCTCCGCGATGTTCCAGTGCGTCGAGGGGATCAGAAGGCCTGGCCTCACGCCCTGGAACGCCGAGCCGGCAATCCTGAGGCCGCCCTCGACCGCCCGCGCCGCGAAGTCCCGCCACTTGCCCTCATTCTTGGTGCGCGCGACGACCGTTTCCAGGCGACCGGCGATCCAGACTTCATTGACGGATTGCACATAATGGTAGGCGGTGATCGGCCCGAACGCGACCTTCAGCTCAATGTTCGATTCGATGGTCAGGGCCTCGCCGACCCGCTCGAAAGAGACAAGGTGGGTGCCAAACCGCTCCCCGTTGCGATACACGTCGAAGGCGAGAGTGTCGCCAGTCTGAGGCCGCCATTCGGCGCTCTGGGCCGATATCGGCACAATCTGGGCGGCGGCCTGGCCTGCGCCGACGGTCAGCGCAGCAGCGAGGCACAGGCCTCCGAGGACGCTCCTCGCCGTGGTTCGCGACCGGACAAGACTTCGTGGCCAGACCGGCCCCATCAGGCGGCGTCTTTCATCTTGCCGGCGCCGAACCCGAACATCCCGAGAAACCCAAGCAGGGGCCGCCCCGGTTCTGCGGCGATGAGGCAGACGCAAGGCTTGTCGCCCACCGCGCGCGGTTCGTGCTTCATGCCCGGTTCCGCGAACGCAAGATCGCCTCTTTCGTAGACGCCAAATTCATCGGCGAACGTCCCGACCAGCACCACGGTCACATCGCGCCGGCCATGGCCATGCTGCGGCGCTCGCTCGCCCGGATCGAGGCGCAACAGATTTGCGAGGGGAAGGTCCGTGCGCAGGGTCATTACGCCGAACAGGTTGCGCCGCCACGGAAGGCTGATGAGATCGGTATTGATGAAGCGGACAAGTCTCGGATCAACTGGCGCGGCCGCCCGGTCTTCCGGCGCCCTCTCCGGAATGGAGTTAACGCTGGATTTCGCCAGCGATTCGCCCTTTGCGCGCTCCAGAAAGGCTCCGCCCACGGCGTCCAGAACAGCGGCATTTCGCCTTCCGTGCGTAGAAAGTGTTCTGTGGAGATCGGCCGCAAGTCGCTCTGCGGGAGGCAGCGCCCCGGCAGCGTAGTCCAACATGAAAGCTGAGTAGATATTGTCGTGCAAATGCATCGCCCCGCCCGTTGGCTTGGTCATTATAGCACGAATTACGCGAGTAGAGCGCCTCCGGATCAATCGCGGGCGGTAATTGATGTTGGTTCCCGATATCCCTAGTTGATACTGGTCCTATGAGGAAACGCCAATGGTCCTGAACAATGTTGTCGAGGCCATCGGCAACACGCCATTGATCCGGCTACGCAAGGCGTCGGAACTCACCGGAGCCAACATTTACGGCAAGGCGGAGTTTCTTAATCCTGGTCAATCGGTGAAGGATCGGGCGGCGCTCGGCATGATACGCGACGCCGAACGGTCGGGCGTGCTGCGCCCCGGCGGCGTGATTGTGGAAGGCACGGCCGGCAATACAGGCATCGGCCTTGCCGTCGTCGGCAACGCGCTTGGCTATCGGACCGTCATTGTCATGCCGCGCACCCAGTCGCAAGAGAAGAAGGATGCGGTCAGATCGCTCGGTGCTAAACTGGTGGAGGTTGACGCCGTCCCCTACGCCAATCCCAACCACTATGTCAGGTATTCGCAGCGTCTGTCCGAGGAACTGGCCCGATCCGAGCCCAACGGCGCTGCTTGGGCGAACCAGTTTGACAACACCGCCAACCGCCAGGCGCACTACGACACGACCGGCCCGGAAATCTGGCGGCAAACCGAGGGCAAGGTGGACGGTTTTGTCTGCGCGGTCGGCTCGGGCGGCACGCTTGGGGGCGTGTCGATGGCGCTCAAGGAACGAAACGCCAATGTCCGCATCGCGCTCGCCGACCCGGGCGGCGCGTCACTCTACAGCTATTACAAGACGGGAGAACTGAAGGCGGAAGGCGCCTCCATCACCGAGGGGATCGGCCAGGGCCGCATCACGGCCAATCTGGAGGGCGTCGCCGTGGATGACGCCTTCCGGATTGGCGACGATGAAGCGCTCCGGATCATCTTTGACCTGACGCGCGACGAAGGCATGTGTCTGGGCGGATCGTCCGGAATCAACATCGCAGGCGCCATGGCCCTGGCGCGCGATCTAGGGGTGGGCTCCACGGTCGTGACGATCCTGTGCGATTATGGCAACCGGTATCTCTCGAAGCTCTACAACGGGGCGTATCTGAGGGAAAAAGGACTGCCCACCCCCGACTGGTACGAAGGCTGAGGCGTCAGCCCAGCAGGCGCAGAACCAGATAGCCCACACCTGCCCAGAACAACCCGCAGAACAGGATTACGCTGACCGTCACCTTCCACGCGGGCCATTTGTCAGTATCGAGCGCTGGTTCCGTCTGCGCCAGCGGCCGTGCTTCAGATGGATCAGACGCTGGCGCGCCATCCTTGTAGGAAGACGGCAGCAGGGAAGCCTGGGATGTCCGAGCGTCCAGCCAAAAATCTCCTGGAGACGAGGCGGAAAAAGCCGTCATGAGTCGTTGCTTTCCCGTTCATCCTATCAGCAAGCTTCGCCCTTGCTCGTTAAAAAACAGTCAATGTATGAGTTTCAAAGTCTCAACATGATCTGAGTGAGACCAGCGTGTGACACTCGTCCTAATCACCTAACTCTCGATTCTCATAGACTGATGTATTCAACGCCGACGATGAATGGGAGTTCCTGTCGCCGCACACCAAGTGGGGGGCTTAGCTTCCGCATACTTTGCAATATCATGATATACTTGTAGACTACTTGCACGCTGGGTTCAGCGCCCCTCCTAATGGGATCAGCAGCGCGCCGTGGCAGTAAATGTGCCATTGGCGGAAGCAATTTCGCCTGAATGAATGTGCTTTATCTGCGCGTCAGCCCCACCCTGGCCCGCAGGGCAAACCAGATCAGCGCTCGAATGGCGGCAGGCGGGCCTAATAAGCTCCGGCGCCGAACAGCACGACCGGCGCTGCCTTCGCAAAAATTGTGATGTCGAGCCAGATCGACCATTCCCGAACGTACCGCACATCCATCGCGACCCGTTGGTCATAGGTCAGGCGGTTGCGGCCATTGACCTGCCACAGGCCCAGCACGCCGGGCCGAACGGCCGTGTAGTAATGGAAATCCGGGCCATAACGGAAGATCTCGTCTGACGTGATGGGACGCGGGCCGATGACCGACATTTCGTTGCGCAGAATGTTGACCAGCTGGGGAAGCTCATCAAGGCTGGTCTTGCGGAGGAAGCGGCCCAGCGGCGTGACGCGCGGATCGTTGCGGAGTTTCTGGTAACGCGCCCATTCCATGGCGGCGTTCGGGTCAGTCGCGAGAAGTCGTTCCAGCCGTTCGGCTGCATCGACCCGCATTGTGCGAAACTTGTAGCATTCGAAGACCCGTCCATTGAGTCCGCAACGACGCTGGGCGAACAGGGCCGGGCCGGGACTGGTGAGCCTGACGAGGATGGCGATGCACGCCATCAGGGGCAGCAGAAAAATCGCGGCGATCGACGCGATCAGGACATCCATCACACGCTTCACGCGACTGGCTTGCACCCGGTACGGGCTGACGTCGGTCAAGACGCCACTCCTCGCCGGTGCGATCCGGCCAGCCTCTACACCGGTGCCATTCTTCATGCCTAACCCCTGCTCGATCATCTGACCGAGCGACCTACGCAATACCCGGACCAGCCAGTCCGCCTTTCTCTCAGGGAGCGTCGCCGCCCCCTAGCTGCGTCAGGATCATCCGTCTTCAGACCGGTATGCTGCAGTGCGGCCACGGGCCCAAGGCTTGGAGCGATCGTTTCGCAGACTGACGACGGTATGATCGGAGATTCCGCCGCCCAACAACCCGATTCACCACGCGCGCGAGCGCCTTTGAGAGGAGCCGAGCCCGCCATTAACCGTCTGTCCG
>JAWXBJ010000071.1:0-27083 GCA_034439955.1 Alphaproteobacteria bacterium | reverse complement strand
CGCGCTTCTCACCCATCATCGACGCCTCCATCGCTGCCGGAGCAGAAATGGAATCATCGTTCGCCCGAAAACGCACGGGAGTTTTTCAACGGAATTGGCCAACAACTGTCGCTTCAGTTGGCGACGCAGGGGAACGGTTTCCACCGGAAGGCGGACACTGAAATCCAGACTGGGACACTACCGGCTGCCGGCGCCTCTTTTCTGGAGCCCGCAAGCGTGTGCAGATGTGCGCTGAAGCCTGGAGGGACAGATGAAACGCGCATTGAGAACCGGCCTCGCGGCGCTGGCGCTGGCGCTGGCGATGACGGCGGCGCCTGCCCTTGCGCAGGACAGCGGCATTTTCGTTCGCAGCGTCCGTATCGGGGCGACGGACGTCGAGGCTGTCGCGAAATTCTACGAGAAGGCTTTCGGCATGCACGAGGTGCGCCGGCTGGTGTTTCCGGCGCTGACGGAGATCATCGTCAATTCGGGCGCCACCAAAGAAGACGCCGCGAAGAACCCACACGCTCCGATCGTCGTGATGACGCGGCCGAAGGACCTTCAGGTCGGGGTGATGGCGGCGGTCATTCTCAACGTCTCCGACATGGAGAAGGCCATCGCCTCGGTCGAGGCGGCGGGCGGCACGCTGTTTCGCAAGCCGGCCAAGCTGGCGAACGGGACCGAATACGCCTTCGTCAAGGATCCCGAGGGCAACCAGGTCGAGCTTTTGGTATCGCCATAGGGCGATCCGCCAGCAGCGCGTCTGGGATTGCAACTTTTCACGTCCGGGGCGGTGACGGCTTGGTCGCCTTGCCTTACAATGTACATCAACATCCGCCCCGGGGACGGTCCATCTCCCTGCGGGGCGCCGGCAAGCGGGAAAACTCATGCGCGACTATCTGAAATTCTACATCAATGGCGAGTGGGTTGATCCTGTGACGCCGCGCACGCTGGAAGTGAGCAATCCCGCTACGGAAGAATCCTACGCCCGCATTTCGCTCGGTTCGAAGGCCGACGTCGATCGGGCGGTCGCCGCCGCGAAGGCGGCATTCCCCGCGTTCGCCGCCACGACCAAGGCCTACAGGATCGATCTGCTCGACAGGATCGTTGCGGGTTTCAAGGCCCGCATGGGCGATATCGGCGCCGCGATCTGCGAGGAAATGGGCGCGCCCCTGTGGCTCGCCAACACTGCCCAGGCCGGCTCCGGTCTTGGACATTTCGCCGCCGCCGCCGCCTATCTGCGCACCTTCGAGTTCGAGGAGATGCGCGGCAAGACACTGATCCGCAAGGAGCCGGTCGGCGTCTGCGGCTTCATCACGCCGTGGAACTGGCCGACCAACCAGATCAGCTGCAAGGTCGCCCCGGCGCTGGCTGCGGGCTGCACCATCGTGCTGAAACCCTCCGAAATCGCACCGATCGACGCCATCATCCTCGCGGAAATCCTGCACGAGGCCGGCGTGCCCAAGGGCGTGTTCAACCTGGTCAATGGCGACGGTCCCGGCGTCGGCGCGGCGCTGTCGGCCCACCCTGATATCGACATGATGTCGTTCACCGGCTCAACCCGCGCGGGCGTGCTCGTCGCGCAGGCGGCCGCCCCGACGGTCAAGCGGGTGTCGCAGGAACTTGGCGGCAAATCCGCCAACATCATTCTCGAAGACGCGGACCTCGCCAAATCGGTGAAGATCGGCGTGCTGCAGATGATGGGCAATTCCGGTCAGAGCTGCAACGCGCCCTCGCGCATGTTCGTGCCGCGCGGCCGCCAGGACGAGGCCAAGGCCGTCGCCAGGGCGACCGCCGAAGCCGTCAAGGTTCAGGACCCCAAGACCGCCGAGAAAGGCGCGATCGGGCCGGTTTCCTCGGAGGTGCAGTTCAACAAGATCCAGGGCCTGATCAGAAAGGGTATCGAGGAGGGGGCGACGCTTGTCACGGGCGGCCTTGGCCGGCCGGACGGCCTCAATCAGGGCTTCTATGTCAAGCCGACCATTTTCGCCGACGTCACCAACGACATGACGATCGCGGTCGAGGAAATCTTCGGACCGGTTCTCTGCATCCTGCCCTACGACACCGAGGAGCAGGCGATCGCGATGGCGAACGACACCGTCTATGGGCTCTCGGGATATGTGCAGTCGTCATCGCTGGAGCACGCCCAGGCTGTCGCCAAACAGCTGCGCACCGGGATGGTCCATCTCAACGGAGCGGGGTCGGACATCAACGCTCCGTTCGGCGGCTACAAGCAGTCGGGCAATGGCCGCGAATGGGGCGTCGACGGCATGCACGAATTCCTCGAGACCAAATCGGTCTTCGGCTTCGCAGCGGCCTGAGCGGGAACTGGCGCTACAGCCAGACCTCCGCCCGATCGGGCGGCAGGCGCTCATATCGGCCGTCGAGCGATTGCGCCCGGTATGGCTCCGCCCAGCCCGCGAGGCCCCCATCGGCGGCGGCCTTGATCAGCGCCTGTTGCAGCCTGTCGACCTCGCCAGTCTCGCCCTGGATATTGTAATAATACCGAATGCTGTGGTCGGAGGAATCGACAAGTTCGATACCGACCACCCGGTACGCGCCCTTCTCAAGCTCGACTTTCAACGTCTGCGCGTCAGCTCGCTGGCTTTCGGCTGCGATGTGGAGAAACACCTTCTTGATGGCGAAGGGCTGGGTCGCCGCAACGCCTTGCGACAGGGCCGCGAGGGTCTGACCTTGCCCTTTACAGGCAGATTTCAACGTGGCGTTTTCCGCCACGAGCTTGGGGTCAAGCCGAAAAGCGTCCCGCACCTGCGCGGGGGCGTCCTGCAGAAACTGGAGCGCGGAAGCATAGTCACCGGCGCTGCACATGTAATACGCCACACTCGCATAGTCTGCCGGCGTCACTCGCCCGGGTTCAGCTCTCTCGACAAACGCTCGCAGCCCCATCGCCGCGCCGGTGAAACTTTTCTCGGTGTCCGCGATCGCCCGAGCGAGGTTGCGATGCAGTTCGGGATCGTCTGAACGGAGGTCGATGGCTTCGCGGAAGAGTTTTATGGCCGTCGGCTCTTTTCGCGCCAGCGCCTCGAACGCCTGATAAGAAATCGAGGCCACCTCGGCGTCCTTGAGAAGCTCCCCCTCTTTTTCAAGCAGCTGCGCTTCCTTGCTGGCAACCTCGGCCGATTTGGCGGTGAGCTGCTCCTGCGCGGAACCCAGCTCTGAGTTGGCGAGTTGCAGCGCATCTTCTCGCTGCCGGACGTCCGCGAGTTTCAACCCCGCCCAGACAATGGCTGCGATCGCGGCCAACAACAGCAGCATTTGCAGCAGAAGCGCGCGGCGGACGCCGCGGTTCAGGCTGTCGATGCGGCTTGGACGCGGCGGCTCGGGTCGGTCGTTCAAAGGCAGTCCCCATCGTTTGGAATCGGTCTTGAAACGGTCGCTCGCAGGGATAGGCGGATGCATGCTGCCGGTACTACGACCATTGGCTCAGCAGACCCCAGATCGGAGCGCCCGGCTTTGCCATGGCGATAGCAAAAAAGGCGGCTGCGATGGCCACAAGCGGTGCGAACATGAGCAGCCAGCGTGTTCCGCCTACGCCGACTGAGGCGGGCGTAAGCTGAGCTGGACGGGACCGCAGTCTCGCCCCGAACGCAACCTCTCCCGGTTGTTTGCCGACCCGCGACGCGACTTGGCGGATCAGGGCCGAGAGCTGCCGCGCGTCAGCGTTCAGAACATCGACATACTGCAGCCTTCGGTACGGAAAGGGGAGGCGCAAGGACTCGATGCGCACCTGCGCGAGCTTGTCGCTCTCGATCGCCTCCTCGGCTTCGAAATTCACCCATTTTGACGCCAGGGCATGCCTCGACCACACGACCAGTATGCAGGCCGCGCCTTCGAGCTGGTTTCCGATTTCCTGAACATACTTCTCGCCTGTTTCAAGGTCGCGATCCCACCATACGCTGACGCCCTGCTGCTCAAGCCCGGCGGCGATGGTCTGCGCATCCATCCGGTTTTGCTCGGCATAGGATAGGAAAACGTCCGCCAAACCTGCCCCCAGCTGCTGATCTGCGTTAACCTAGCTCGAAATTCGGTCTCGGACCAAGACCCTCGCAGTCCGAAAGCAACATCGTCGTTCGGTTTGCGTTCATGTTGAAGGCGCATATATTCCCTGTTCAACCAAGCGCCGAGGAGATTGTCATGCTGCGCCAAGCCCTTTTTGCCGCTGTCCTCGGCGGGTCGCTGGCTGGGGCTGCTTGCTCGTCGGGGCCGACGCCCTACCAGGCCGGCGGCGGTTCGCAGCGCGGCTATACCGAGACGCAGATCGAAAGCGATCGCTACAGGATATCCTTCAAGGGAAATTCGCTGACCGACCGGGAGACTGTCGAGAACTACATGCTCTTTCGCGCCGCCGAACTGACCGTGCAAAGAGGGTTCGACAGCTTCACCATCGCCAATCGAGACATCGACAAGGACAGCCGCCTGCGCGAGACCGGCGGCTATTTTGGAAGCCGTCTCAGCTACATGTACTATGTGCCCCGTTATGGCTGGTTCGCTCATTACGAGCCCTATTGGGGACCGGTGGATTACGACGAGGTCACCCGCTACGAGGCCTTTGCCGAGATCACCATGGCCAGGGGCGCAAAAGGATCGGACCCCAATTCCTTCGACGCCCGTGACGTGTCGAAGAATCTCGCCGGGCTGATCGCCCGCCCGGCGCAGTAACGATCGGGCGCGCCTGATTAGTGCTAACAGACTGCATTAAGGGGGATCTCAACCTCCGGGTTGATACTTGCGTGCAGACGCCCTCGCGTCGGCGCCCGGAGACCTTCGAGCTTGAGAAACAGCTGCGAATTCAGATGCTTTCAATTCTGGCTCGGGTCAATCAATGGCGCCTGACCCGGGCGAGCGCATGCCGGTTTTCTCGATCGTGATCCCGACCTTCCGGCGCCCCGGCCGGGCTCTGGAAGCGGTGAAAAGCGCGCTGGCGCAAACCATCGAGGCGCCCTTCGAGCTTGTCGTCGTTGATAATGATCCGGATGGATCGGCCCTCGCAACCCTTCGCGCGCTGGCTGACCTGGCGAACATCCCCGTCTTGATCGTGCACGAACCGGTCGCAGGGGTCGCGTCGGCGCGCAATGCAGGAGTACGGACTGCGCGAGGGCGTTTCATCGCGTTTCTGGACGATGACGAAACCGCTCCGCCGGGCTGGTTGTCGGAGCTGGCGCGCGTTCAGGCGGCGACCAACGCCGATGTCGTATTCGGACCCGTGCGCACGCGGCTGACCGGGCGGCCTCGTCGCCATCCCGACTATTTCGAGGCGTTCTTCGCGCGCGATCCTGGCCATGCCGAAGGCGCCATCGACGCCGTCTACGGATGCGGCTGCTCGCTGATCCGGCGCGCCGCGCTTTCCGGCGCCGAACCCTTTTCCGTTGGACGCAACGAAACCGGCGGCGAGGACGACCTCCTGTTCCACGATATGCGGGCAGCCGGGCGCAGCTTCGCCTGGGCCCCCGGCGCCTGGGTGTGGGAGACGCCGGACCCGTCGCGCGTGACGCTGGCCTACACGCTGAGACGCGCCTTCGCCTATGGGCAGGGACCTCCCATGAGGGAGTGGAGCAGGCAGCCGCGAAACCTCGCCGGCAGCGTCTTCTGGATGGCGGTCGGCGCGGGGCAGATCCTCGTTCACGGGCTGGAGGCGCTGGGCGCTTTCATCGTCCGTGCGCCGCGCCGGGCCTTCGCCTACCGGCGCCTTGCCGAGGGCATGGGCAAGCTGGTCTGGTTCCCCATTGTCAAGGCGCGTTTCTATGGCTCGGCCCGCCTTGCAGAGCTTGCCCGGGAGGAAAGGCGGCGCTCGCGGATGGCTTTCAGCCCGGTTTCACGAACGCAAGAATAAAGCGGTCGGTGCGCCCGCGCACGGCCGGGTTGAACACGCTGACCTTGCGGTTGTCGGCGAGGTCGATGTCCTCTTCCGCTTCAAGAACAAAGCCGGCGGCCGTGACCTCGGCGACGACCAGCGCCTTCTCGACCCGGTGGAAGCGCGTCGCGTCGCTGACGCCATGCCCGGCGAGCGCGTCATGGTCCGAGATGACGAGGCGTCCGCCGGGCTTCAGCAAACGGAGGAAATTGGCGTTCATCGCCTCGCGATTGATGTAGCCGATCGGGGTGTCGTGATAGACCTGCGCCATGACGATCAGGTCATAGCTGGCGTCGCCTCCCGTGACGGCGTCGAACTCCGTCGTCACATAGCCGATGTTCGCGCGCCGGATGCGGACGCGCATCGACGCCTCGTCCGTCCCCGGCAATTGGTGGATCCAGTTAGGCGAATTGTGGATATCGACGCGGCCGCCCTCGCCCACGAGGGAAGAGAACAGCTGCGCCATGTAGCCGCCGCCCGAACCGACATCGAGCACCCGCTCGCCGGGCTCGACCCGCGACAGGGCCATGACGCGCCTCGTCTCGCGGGTCTGGTCCCGCACCCGGGCCGCCGGATTCCGGTCGGGTGACGCGAATGCCGCCTCAATTGCCGCTTCAGTGGGATGCCGCCCGGCCTGCGCGCCGGCCGGCGCCGCTACCAGCGCAAGTGCCGCCAGAAGGCGCCGCATCAATCCGGCCGCCCGACGATCCAGTTGAACGCACGGACCTGCGCGCTTGCCCACAGTCCCGCCTCCGCATAGGGATCGCGCGCGAACGTCGCGCAGGCGTCCGAAAGGTCCGCAGCCTCGAGCGCGACCAGCGAGCCGACCGGCGTTACCCCGTCTTCCGCCAGCATCGGTCCGGCGATCCTGATGCGCGGCGCCAGTGACGCAATCCAATCAAGATGCGCCGGACGTGTCCGGGCGCGAATATCGCCGCCTTCCGACCGGTCGAGACCGTGGAATACGAACAGGGGCATCAGGCCTCCTCACGGAAAGGTCGGTTGATCAGCTCGGCGATCGCCTCCGAAAGCGCGAGCCGTCCGTCGATCATCCGCTCGACGGTCTCGCAGATCGGCATGTCGACGCCAAGTCGCCGGGCCAGCTCGACCACCGCCGGCGCCGACTCGGCGCCTTCCGTCACGCCCTGACGTTCGGCGAGGATGTCGGGGGCCAGCCGCCCTTGGCCCAGCGCCATGCCGAAACTCATGTTGCGCGATTGAGGCGAGGAACACGTCAGTACAAGGTCGCCAAGACCGCAGAGCCCAGCCAGGGTTTCGCTGCGCCCGCCAAGCGCCACCCCGAACCGCGTCATTTCGGCGAATCCGCGGGAGATCAGCGCCGCATGGGCAGACCGGCCAAGACCCAGTCCCTCGCAAACCCCGCAGGCGATGGCCAGTACGTTCTTCACGGCCCCGCCGGCCTCGGCGCCGATCAGGTCATCGCTCCAGTAGGTTCGGAAATGCGGCCGGCCGATCGACGCCATCCAGGCCTCGCCCTCATCGCGGTCGCGGCACGCCAGCGTCACGGCGGTCGGCAGGCCGCGCGCCACGTCGATGGCGAAGGACGGGCCCGACAGGACCGCAGGCGAGGCGAGCGGCGCCGTTTCCGCGAGAACTTCCGTCATCAGTTTGAGACTTCCCCGCTCGATGCCCTTGGAGCACAGCGCGACCGGCGTGCCGTGTTCGAGAAACGGCGCGAAGGCGCCGAGCGAGGCGCGCAGGTGCTGCGCCGGTGCAACGGCCAGCACGGCGTCACAGCCGCGAAGGATTCCGGGGTCGGTCGATGATTCGATGGCGGGCAGGGAGATCCCTGGAAGAAAGACGGGATTTCCGAGGCCGGACCCCATCGCCTCGGCGACATTAGCCTCGCGTGCCCAGATCCTGACCTTGCGTCCAGCGGAAAATGCGCAAAACGCCAGCGCCGCGCCCCAGGCGCCTGCGCCAGCTATCCCGACGGTCTGGTACATCCCCGCCGCCTGTTCTATATGCCCTGAAGATTGCATTGATTGTTCAACGTTTCAGAAAGAGCCCATGAACGACAAGACGGATCCTCGCGAAAGCATACTGAGCGCTGCCGCGAAGCGCATCCTCCACTATGGATACAACAAGACCACCATGACCGAGATCGCGGCCGATTGCGGCATGTCGGCTGGCAATATCTATCGATTCTTTCCTTCAAAGATCGACATCGCCGAGGCGATGACACGCCGTTTCAGCCTCGAATCCCAGCAGGCATACGCGGCGATCGTGCGCGATGCCGCTCGCAAACCGGCCCAGAAACTTGCCGACCTTTACGAACTTCGTCTGCAGCGCACCTTCCGCCTTTTCGAAAGCTACCCGAAGCTGATGGAACTGGCCGAGATCATGGCGCACGAACGGCCCGACTATCTTGCCGAGGAATACGCCCAGGAGCGGCTCTATCTTCAGAAAATCCTGGAGGAAGGCCAGACGTCGGGAGATTTTGCATTTGAGAACGATGTGGCGATCACCGCCGACCTCGTGCAGTGCGCCACCATGAAGTTTCGTTTTCCGCATTTGTGGACAACCGAACAGTTGGACGCGCTGGAGGTGGAACTGGACCGTCTGCTCGGCATGGTTCTGGCGGGGCTCGCGGGGCGTGGCGAGCGTCCGATGCAGCCCAGAACATCCTCCGGTCAATCTGAGTCAATTTGACCGAAGAACGAGAGCCTATCTTAAAAATTGAAGAGCAACTTTCCTGCGTCCAGGCGGACGTTGGTTGCTTCAGAGGACCGGCATCTTTCAAGAGATAGCCAGCCTCACGCTGCGCTGCAGCAAAAATGTTGAACGATATTCGTTTTGTTCATTGCTTTTACAGAAGTGTGGGTCTACATGGTGAGTATCGGACGGGAGACGAAAACGTCCCCGCCAGCCAACGAGGCCACAGAGACCTCGATCAGAAACTGGAGCTGCACATGACCTTCCTCCCCAAATCTGCTGAAATTTCCTCCGAAGTCCTCGGCTACGTCATCGCCCTGTTTTCGCTGGTCGGCACCGGCTTCCTGTTCGTGGTCGCCGGCGGTTCGGCCATCATCGCCTGAAACCAGAGGGATGGTGACAGGCGCGACCGCGACGGGTTTCGCGCCCAAGCCCTCCCGACGCTCTAGGTGCCTTGCTTTCGGCATCCGCGCGGCACGAAGTCTCTCCTCCCCCTTTCGTGCTCGACGCATACCTGACGCCGGCCTCCCAAGAGGCCGGCGTCTTTTTGTGTGTCGCTGATGGGGCCTGCCGCGACCCGGCCGCCGCGACATGGCCGAGGAACAATCCTCATCTTGATTGAGAAGAACTTGCATTCTCAACTTCTGCGTCGTACGCCATGCGCTGCAAATAGTTCGCAATCTCACCGCGCAGCGGCTGACGGAGTGTTTTTCTTGGGCAGATCGATTTCCCGGACTTTCCTCAGCGCCGGCGCCGCCCTCGCGGCCACTGCGGGTCTGTCCGGCTTTGCCCAGTCGGCGCCCGGGGCAGGCGCGGGCGGGGCAGGCGCGCCGGGGGCAGGAGAGGAAGTCGCGGCGGCGTTGGGCGGTCCTCTGGTTGAGCCCGGCGGTACCTTGGCTGAGGAGGTGGATCAGGACACGGTTTTCGTTCTCGGCCGCCGTGTCTCCTCCTCGATCGCGACGCTGCCGAGCGTCGAGGACGCCGCTCAGGTCATCAACGTCATCTCTGGCGCGCTGCTGGCGGAGCAGGGCGTCACGACGCTGGAACAGGCGCTCCGCAATGTACCCGGCATCACCACCCAGATCGGCGAGGGCGGGGTCATGAATGGCGACCAGTTCTTTATCCGCGGGCTCTCGGCCAAGGACGACATCTATACGGACGGATTGCGCGATTTCGGCGTCTTCACGCGCGACAGCTTCAACTTCAGCCAGATAGAGGTGCTCAAGGGTCCTTCATCGACCACCCTGGGACGGGGCACGACGGGCGGCGGGATCAACACCTCGTCCAAGGCCCCCTATCTCGAAACCGGCGGCGCACTCAGTCTTGCAGCGGGAAGCGCCGACTATCTGCGCGCCACAGGGGACTGGAACCAGGCGTTGAGCGACGACATTGCGGTCCGGCTTAACGTCATGGTTCACCAGAACGAAGTCGAAGGCCGGGACGCGATACAGTCCGAGCGCTGGGGGATCGCTCCCTCCATTGGTTTCGGACTCAGCGCCAGGACCAGCTTCACCCTGTCCGCCCTCCATCAGGAGGACGACCGCGTACCCGACTATGGCATTCCCACCGTGCTGCTGGCTGGCAGGGGACTGCCCGCCGACAGGTTTGGCGTGCCGACAAGTAATTTCTACGGCTATGGTTCGGATACCGACGAGACGACCGTGGATACCGTGACGGCGCGCCTGCGCCACCTGGCCAGCGACACGCTGACATTCACCAGCGACACCAAGGTTGGCGTCTACACCCGCTATTTCCAGCAGACGGCTCCGGGCCAGTGCGCGGCGGCGTGCGTGACGGCGCTGACCGACAGCGATCCGCTGACCGTCCCCATGGTCGCGATCGGCGGGCCCGGCCCCTATGATCAGACCACCACCGGCGTGCAGAACGTCTCGACGCTGACCCTGACTGCGCCCATCAGCGGCTTTCGCAACGAATTGCTCGCGGGCTGGGATGTCTCCTGGCAGAATAATGATCGCGACCAGTTCAACTATGCGACGACGGGTCCAACGGCGCGTATTCCCAAAAACTTCCTCGCTCCCGCGCGTTCACCCGATCCGACGCTCCAGGCCGTCCGCAACAATGTGCGCGATTCGACGGCTAGGGACGTCTCGCTGTTCGTTTCCAACCGGTTCTGGTTCAGCGATCGCTGGTCGGTGTCGGGCGGTGTGCGCGCCCAGTGGTTCGAAAT
Organism: Alphaproteobacteria bacterium; assembly: GCA_034439955.1. GTDB lineage: Bacteria > Pseudomonadota > Alphaproteobacteria > Caulobacterales > Hyphomonadaceae > UBA7672. The sequence goes on along the minus strand of JAWXBJ010000071.1, from coordinate 16,368 downwards.
GGACCAGAACACGACGGCCTTCACGGTCAATCCGGCCACCGGGGCCGTTACGTCCGTCTATACCCCCCTGTCTTCCAACAGCGACTTCGTGACGCCTCGGGCATCGGTGATGTGGGAGCCGACGCCTGCGCAGTCCTACTATCTGTCGTATGCGACTTCGGCGACGCCTCCCGGCACGACGGTCGCCAACGGTTCGGCTACCACGGGAGCGACGAGCGAACTCGACCCGGAGGAGAACGAGAGTCTTGAGGCGGGCGCGAAATTCTCGCTGTTCGAGGACAGGCTGCTGGTACAGACGGCGATCTTCCAGGTGAACAAAAACAACGCCAAGGATATCGATCCCTCAAGCGGCCTCATCACGGCGCAGTCCGGCGACAGCCAGGAAGTCACCGGCTTCGAGGTCGGGGCGGGCGGGCGGCTCACCAATGAGTGGGCGATCAACGCCAGCTACGCCTTGACCGAGAGCGAAATCACCGAGTCGACCACGCCGGCCAATATCGGTAATCGGGTCCAGTTCTCGCCGCGACAGGCCGCGAGCCTATGGACCACCTACGACTTTTCCGGCGCGCTTCTGGGCCTCCAGGTCGGAGGCGGGGTGACCTATCAGGACGAGGTCCCGCTCAACCCCGCAAACACGGCTTTCGCGCCAGATTATGTGACCTTCGACGCGCTGGTCTCCTACGCCGTCGATCGCTATCGCCTGTCTCTCAACGCCTACAATCTGGCTGACGAGCTGTTCTACAGCCAGGTCCACGGCAATCGCCTTGTGCCGGCGGCGGGCCGCACCGTGACCGCGACCCTGGGGGTCGCTTTCTGATGCGCGCGCGGTTCGCATCATGCTGGTGAGGGTGGATCAGCTTCTGACCCAAGAGGAAGTCGCTCACCTGCGATCCGTCCTCGAAGGGGCGGACTGGGTGGATGGCCGCGTCACCGCCGGGGCGCAGTCGGCGCTGGGCAAGCACAACCTGCAGGTTGCCGAGACGGCGCCGGAGGCGCGCGGCCTCGGCGAGATCGTTTTGCGGGCGCTTGGCCGCAACGCCGACTTCAATTCGGCGGCGCTGCCGCTTCGCGTCTTTCCGCCCCTGTTCAACCGCTATGACGTGGGCATGAAATTCGGCGCGCATGTCGACAACGCGATCCGGTTCGTTCCCGGCGCCAACATCAGGGTTCGCACAGACATCGCCGCGACTGTGTTCCTGACGCCCCCGGACGAATATGACGGCGGCGAACTGGTGATCGAGGACACCTACGGCGAACAGAGCGTGAAATTCTCTGCGGGCGACATGGCGCTCTATCCCGCCTCCAGCCTTCATCGGGTCGAGCCCGTGACGCGCGGGTCGCGCTGGGCGTCGTTTTTCTGGGTCCAGTCGATGGTCAAGGACGATGGCGCGCGCACCCTGCTGCATGCGCTCGATCGATCGATCACCGAGACCCGCCTCGCCCTGGGGGACCAACATCGCGCCGTGCTCGGATTGACGGCGACCTACCACAATCTGCTGCGTCGCCTGGCTGAGGTCTAAAGCTGATGGATACCGAAACGACGCCAAGAACACTTGCTTCGCGCACAAGGCGGCGTCCGCCCGGCGTTCTGCTTTTCCTTCCAGCCGCGCTCAATCGAGGCGACGTCATCCAGTGGCTGAAGCGCGTCCATGCATGGACAGGTTTCTGGGGTGCGCTGATCTTCCTGCTGCTTGGAGTGAGCGGGGTCCTGCTCAATCACCGCTCAGTGCTCAAGATCGACACCGGCGAGCCGGTCGAGGTGATGTCGGTCGTGCTTGCGGTCGATCCGGGAGCGATCACCTCCGCCGAGGATCTCGGGGTCTGGGCGCGCAAGGAATTCGGCACCGATCTTGAGCCTCGGGTCCCGCGCCCAGCCGCCCCCGGGCCCGAGGCGAAGGGGGCAGGCGCCGTGGTTGCGGAGCCTGTGCGCTTCATGGGTCAGGACCGACAGCCGGTGGAAGTTTGGAAACAGGCATTCACAGCGCCCAACGGCGTCCTGACCGTGGCCTACTCGCCCGGCTCATCGACCGTAGAGGCCACAAAAACCGAGCAGAACGGGCTGGGTGTGATCAAGAACCTGCACAAGGGTTCGGGCATGGGAATCGCCTGGATTCTCTTCATCGACACCATCGCGGGATCGTTGATCGCCATGAGCCTGACGGGGGCTCTCCTGTGGAGCCGTCTCCACGGGCCGCGCCTCGCGGCTGTTGCGATCATCGCCGCCAGTCTCGGCGTCGCCTTGATGGCGGGGTTGCCCCGCCTCCTCTGACGGCAAATCCCATCACAGGATATGTTCTTCTTTCGTTCTTGTGCGTACAAGAACGGATGGCTCAGCGCACACTGATCGAAAAACTTGCCATTCTGGCGGACGCCGCGAAGTATGACGCCTCCTGCGCCTCGTCAGGGTCGGTTAAACGCAACTCGTTGAAAACGGGCGCCATCGGCTCGACCGAGGGCATGGGCATTTGCCATTCATACGCGCCGGACGGGCGCTGCATCTCTCTCCTCAAAATCCTGCTGACCAACTTCTGCACGTTCGACTGCCGCTATTGCGTCAACCGGGTTTCCAGCAATGTCGAGCGCGCGCGTTTCACGCCGCAGGAAGTGGTCGGCCTGACACTCGACTTCTACAAGCGCAACTATATCGAAGGCCTCTTCCTCTCCTCCGGCATCATCCGCTCGGCCGACTACACTATGGAGCAGATGGTCGAGGTCGCCCGCAGCCTGCGGGAGGACCACGCCTTCGGCGGTTACATTCATCTCAAGACGATACCTGACGCTTCGCCCGAACTGATCCATCAGGCGGGACGCCTCGCCGACCGCCTGTCGATCAACATCGAGTTGCCTACGGAGGAGGGTCTCGCCCGCCATGCTCCGGAAAAATCGGGCCAGGTCATTCGCAAGGCGATGGCCGACGTCAGGCTCCGCATTGACGACCGCAGGAACGGACCCACACTTCAGCGCAGGGTGACGCCAACTCGCTTTGCGCCGGCTGGCCAATCGACGCAGATGATCGTCGGCGCCGACGACGCCACCGATCGCGACATCATGAAAACCAGTTCGGGGCTTTACGCAGGTTACGGCCTGCGGCGCGTCTACTACTCCGCCTACAGTCCGATTCCCGACGCGTCTGTCGATCTGCCGCCGGTGAAGCCGCCTCTGATGCGCGAACACAGGCTCTATCAGGCGGACTGGCTGTTGCGCTTCTATGGGTTCGATCAGGCGGAAATCTTCGCGCCTGAGGACGACGGCATGCTCGACCTCTCGATCGATCCGAAGCTGGCGTGGGCGCTACGCTATCGCGGGCGCTTTCCCATCGACGTCAATACCGCCTCGCGCGACATGCTGCTGCGGATTCCGGGGCTCGGCGTCAAATCGGTCGATCGGCTCATCTCCGCGCGACGGCACACACGCTTGCGCCTCGACGACGTCGGCAAGCTGGCGCGATCGCTGAGGGTGATGCGTCCCTTCATCGCGGCTGCCGACTGGTCGCCTGGCGGGCTCACCGACGCCGAGCATCTGCGCGATCGCCTTGTCCCGCCGGCGATGCAGCTCGATCTGTTCGCATGATCGAAGCGGTGCTGACCTCTCACACCGATTTCGAAAAATGGCGCGAGATTGCGCGCGGTCTTTGCGCTACCTGGGTCGAGCCCGAGGAAGTCACCTGGATCGGTCCTGACACCCCGCGCGCGCTCTTCGCCGGCAGCACGCTCGCTCGCCGCGAGCCTCGCCGCGACAGCCATGAGGATCGCGCGGTGACCGCCTCCACCGCGTTTGTTGAAATGGCCCGCCGCGTCATGTGTCATCGCGATCCGGAGCGCTTCGCCCGTCTGTATGTCGTCCTCTGCCGGCTTCAGGACGACCGAAACCTCCTGGGCAGAACCGTGGAAGACGACGTCATCTGGCTGCGCGACCGCGACAAGGCGATCCGCCGCGACGAGCACAAGATGCACGCCTTCGTGCGCTTCCGAAAGGTGGGAGAAGGGACCTGCCCTGACGGCGGGGAGCGCGAAGCCTACGCCGCCTGGTTCGAGCCCGAGCATCGCATCGTCGAGCTTGCCGCGCCGTTCTTCGTGCGCCGCTTCACCGGAATGGACTGGGCGATCCTGACGCCGGACCGGTCGGCCAAATGGGAGGCGGGCAAACTTACTTTCGGTCCAGGCGGCTCTCGCGACCAGGTTCCGGCGCAAGACGCCGTCGAGGACCAGTGGCGCACGTATTTTGCCTCCATCTTCAATCCGGCGCGTCTCAAGGTCGCCGCCATGAAGCGGGAAATGCCGATGAAATACTGGCGGAATCTTCCCGAGGCGCCGCTCATTCCATCGATGATTGCAGGCTCCCAGGCGCGCGCCGACACGATGAGGGACAATTCGGTAACGCCGCCCAATACGCTTGCCGGCCTGCTGAAAGACCGGAATAGCGCTTTGCCCGACTTCGGGTCGCCGACGCTGTCCACCTTAAAAGCGCATGCCGACGCCTGTCGCCGCTGTCCTCTCTACAAGGACGCTACGCAGTCGGTCGTGGGCGAGGGGCCAGCCTCGGCACGGCTGATGCTGGTCGGCGAACAGCCGGGCGACCAGGAGGACATTGCGGGGTGGCCTTTCGTCGGGCCGGCGGGCAAGCTGCTGGACGGGGCGCTCGAAGAAGCGGGCGTCGATCGGGCCAAGACCTACGTCACCAATGCCGTGAAGCATTTCAAGTTCGAGCCGCGCGGCAAACGCCGCATTCACTCAAGACCGAATGCGGGGGAGATCGACGCCTGCCGCTGGTGGCTCGATCTCGAACGCTCCATGATAATGCCAGACGTGATTCTGGGCCTGGGCGCGAGCGCCGCCCGGTCGCTGCTCGGCCGGACGGCGAGTCTCGCCAGCCTGCGCGGACAGGATCATCCCTCCGACGATGGCGCTGTCATCCGAATTACCGTCCACCCGTCCTATTTGCTGCGGCTCCCGGACGAGGAGGCGAGGGCGAGGGAATATGCGCGATTCGTTGAGGATCTGCGGAGCGCCGCCGCGCGCCTGGCCGGCTGAACGATACGCGCCGATCTGGGGTTTACCGGCTTTTAACCGAACCGGACGCCGATGGTGCCGACCCCAATCGGAGACGGACGATGTCGGTGTATTTCAGCCTCGTGCTGGGCTCGATCTGTCGCGGCAATCATCACCGCCTGGCCATCCTGGCGCTGGAGCGCCTGCGTGATCCGAACGCCGGTCTCTGGCGCGATCTGTTTCTGCATCACCACGCCGCCTACCTCGCCGGGTCGAAGGCGCCCGACGATCAGTTCAAGGACTTCCGGAACCACGTCCTCCACGTCCGCGACGGGGATTGGGGCGGCGCCCCCGCGGCCGCCCGGGAATGGTATCGCCGGACCGTCCGTGCGCTGAAGGATGGAGACTGGGCTCACGCGGCCTGGTGCGCCGGCGTCATGAGCCATTATGTCGTCGATCCACTGCAGCCCTTTCACACCGGGCAGACCGAAACCGAGGGTGTCATCCATCGCGCAGTCGAATGGAGCCTGTCGAAAGCCTTTCCTGAACTTCACCTCATCCTGGAACGCGATGTCGGCTATCCGGCGATTGACTTGCCGGACCGCGAGGACTGGCTCGAGCAGGCCGTGCGCGCGGGCGCCCAGCGCTCCAATCAGCACTATGAAACCCTGATCGATCACTTTGATTTTGTGGCGGCTCGGAAAAAACCAGAGGCCGGTCTCGACCAGGAACTCAAGGATGCGGTCGCGGGTCTTCTCGGCTACGCGGCTGTCCTGCTGGCCGCTGTCCTCGACCGTGCGATTTCCGAATCCCGGGCCGCCCCGCCCAAAATCAATCTGGTGCTCGACACGGTCTTCGCCGCTCTGCGAACGCCGCTCAGCCTGGCCCTTAAAGTGCTCGACGGCGCCGCCGACCGCGCGCTCGTCGCCGCGCAATACGCGGAGTTTCACGCGACGGGCAAGGTTCGCGCCACATTGTCGGACGATGACCGGACCGTGCGCGCCCTTCATGCCGAGGAGGTTCTGGGCGTCAGCCTCTCGTCCCTCGACTGCGAATGGCCGCGTGAAACCGGCACAGCGCATGGCCAGGGCGCTCCCGCGCGAGTCGCCAGCAAGCGCGCGCTCAAGCCTGGGTTACCGGCTCCTGCTCGCGAAACCAGTATTCAAGCCGTGGTGAGAGCGATGCCCGGCAAGTCTGATGCATCTTCGCTCAACGCCCCCGCTCCATTCCTGGCAACCGACGCCGCGACGTCCCGTCCACAGATCCGGTTGGCGCGCGAGGCAGCCATTGTCGATGCCCCCTCCATAGGGCCAAGGACCGCAAGTCGCCTGGAGGTCATAGGCGTGCGGACGGTCGCGGACTTTCTTTCCCTGTCGCCGGAAGAGGGCGCGCTCCGCATCAAGGCAAGCCACATCAACGCGAAGATCATTCGCGACTGGCAGGCGCAGGCCCTGCTGGCCTGCAGCGTAGCGGAAATCACCGGAACAACCGCGCAGATGCTGGTCGGCGCCGGGGTATCGAGCCCGGCGGACCTCGCCGCCGCCGACCCCGATTTTCTGCTTGACGCCATCACGCTGTTTGCGGCCACCAAAGAGGGTGAACGTCTGCTTCGCGGGGCCTCGGCGCCGGACCGTGCGCGCGTTCTGGGCTGGATCTCTGCGGCGAAGAGCGGCTCGGGACGCAGCGCAGCCTAGGTCAAGCCAGATCGGGCGAACCTTGCTGATCGCCCCACTCGATCGCATGCCGCGCTGCAAGCAAATCCATCGCCAAATCAATGGACAGCGTTAAATCGCGGTATCCCTTTGCCGGCCTGCCGGGACTCGAACGTTCTATAGGCGCTGCGGCGCCAGACCGCGCGGATCAGGATTGCTCAGGTTTGGACTTATGCACGGTCGGATGAAGCAAAACCTCGCTGGGCCGGCGGACGCAGAACCAGCCATGTCGCCCGGTCATGCGCTGGGAGCGGCGCTTTTGTCTCGGCGGGGTGTTGCGACGATTCTATTGGTCGTCGGCATTCTGGCGATCACCTTCGCCCTCGTTTCCGGTGGCCTTGCGGCGCAGAAACGCCGTGTGGCGTCCCAGGAACTCTACTCGCGCACGCTTGAGGTGATGGGTGTCGGGCGCGAGACACTGTCCTCTCTCCAGGACCTCGAACTGGGGCAGCGCGGATATCTGCTGACCCGCGACGAAGCCTATCTTGAACCCTATCTCCGTGCCGATGGGCGGATCGAGGCCCAGCTTGAGGCGTTCCGGCAGCTGACGCGGGATAGCCCCGCCCGGCAGGAAATCCTCACGCGCCTGTCCGATCAGGTCATTGGCCTGCGGTCGAGCCTCGCCCAAGGCATCGAGCTGGGCCGGGCTGGCGAGTTCGACGCCGCCATCGCAGCGATGCGGACCGACGCCAGCAAGCGGATCATGGACGATATACGCGGAGCCATGAACATGGCGCTGGCGGAGGAGGAGCGCATGCTCGTCCAGCGCCGCGCCGACAGCGGGGCCAACGGCCGGACGCTCGGACTCTACCTGCTCGGCCTGATGGGAGCCGGCCTTGTCCTCATTGCGTTCTCGGTGTTCAGCGCCTTCTCGGCTTTGGCCTTTGGCGCGCGCGCGGACATGGAGCGCGAACGGACCGCTGCAGCGCTTCGTCTCGCAGGAAGTGAACGCCGTTTCAGGATCATGACCGAGGCCATGCCGCAGATTGTCTGGGCCTCGGACCAGAGGGGCCGGTTCGATTTCGTCAACGCTCGCTGGCAGGCCTATACCGGATCTCCTGGAACCCAGGAGCAGTGGATCGACCACATCCATCCGGACGATCGGGCGGGCATTGTCGCCGCCTGGCGTCATTCCCTTGCATCGGGCGAGACTTATGCGCGTGAAATCCGTCTCCGCGCGGCCGACTTGTCATACCGCTGGTTTCTTTGCCGGGCGGTTCCTGTGAGGGACGGGTCGGGCCAGATCGAACAATGGCTGGGAACCGGGACCGACATCCATGAAGCCAAGCTCAACCTCGAAGCTCGCGAACTGTTAAGCCAGGAGCTTAGCCACCGGATCAAGAACATCTTCTCGGTGGTCGGATCGCTGATCGCGCTGTCGGCGCGAGCTGATCCCGGGCAGGCAGCGTTCGCCCAGTCTCTACGTGACCGGATCGCGGCGCTTGGCCGCGCGCACGAATTTGTTCGCCCCCACAGCCCCGCCAGCGCCGCTCGCGGCGGCAAACGGACCTTTTCGGCCTTTATCGCCGACCTGCTCGGCGCCTATTCCGACCCGACCTCTGAGCGCATCCGCTTTTCCGGCGAGGACTTCACCTTTGGCGACAAGAGCGCGACACCGCTCGCGCTGTTCTTCCACGAACTCGGCACCAACGCCGCCAAGTACGGCGCGTTGTCGACGCAGGATGGCGGGATCGACATCTCTGCAGCGCGCGCCGGAGAGGATGTGATCATCGAGTGGCGCGAGCGTGGAGGCCCTCCCGTCAACGGCGATCCCAGCCGGGAGGGCTTTGGCACCACCCTCGCTCGCCTCAGCGTCGAAGGCCAGCTCGGGGGATCGATCGACAAGGTCTGGGAGGGCGAGGGCCTGCGGGTCAGGATAAGTGTACCGGCCGCGACGCTCGCTCAGGCATGAATTCCGGCAAGGATCATTGTTTGATATGAAACTGGACCAGAACGTACGAGGGCCGGCAAAGTCGGCCTTGAAGCACCGGTCTATCGGGCGGATCCAGTCTGCTCGAAGGATGCGCTAGTGGGTGAATTCCCTCAATCGGGAAGGCGGCTTGGGCATCGCCTGTCCGAAGCGCACCGCCTCCAGATAAATTGACGCCTGCTTGACTTCTTCGTGCTCGACAGGTTTGGGGAGCACGCCGATCGCGCCTGGCACGCCTGCGCCCAGCTGCCCGGGATTGGCGGTCATGAACATGACTGTCGCTCCGCTGCGCACAAGTTCTGCGCCGATGCCGGGACCGGTCAGGCCGTCTCGCAGATTGAGATCAACAAGCGCGACATCGACGCCCATGGCGACTGCTTCGCGCGCCTTGCGGGCGTCCGCAGCGATCGCAACGACGGTATGGCCGAGATCCTCCAGAACGTTCTGGATTTCCAACGCCACCAGCCACTCATCTTCGACGATCAGGACTCTCACAGCAATTCTCTCGATTACGTTCGCGCCTATCAACGGCGGCGGCGACGTGCAGTTCCCCCTATTCAGCGGGCCCGATAGCTCGCGCGCAAGAATTGGAAGACCAGCGGGTAAATTATTTCTTGCTCTCGCCCCGTTGGGGACGTCCGGTTGGAACGACCAGTCGCGGTCTCCCTATGCTTGACCTGTTAACCTCCTGGATTGTGAACGAGCGGTTCTCCGGCCGTTCAGGGCGCTGGGCGTTAGATCACCTTCAGAGACACGAAAGGAGTATCCCATGCGTCTCATTGCCAAGTCACTTCTCGCGGGTGCGCTCGTGTTCACCGCCGTAGCTCCCGCTCTTGCCGAACCCAAGAGATACGAGCACTCGCGGGGGCATAATGATCGCGGCCGGGACAATGATCGTCGCCACGATGACCGTCGCTACGACGATCGGCGTAACGATCATCGCTATGATGACCGGCGCTGGGAGGACCGCCGCGGTCCGGACGCTCGCTACGACTACAGCGAGCGAGACGCCTACCGCGATGGCCGGCACGACAGCCACCATCGCTGGCGCGCGGGCGACCGCTTCGACCACCGGACCCGCTATGTCGTGGTCCGTGACTATGACCGCTACCGGGTCGCGCCGCCGCGCCGGGGCCATTACTACGCCCAGACCGACACGGGCGAACTCCTCCTGATCGCGGCCGCCACCGGACTCGTTGTCTGGGCTCTGAACAGCTAGGCCCGCGCTCATCTGCACCAAAGAGCGGCCGCTCCCTCGGGGGCGGCCGTTTCTGCAAGAAACCCCGTCAGCTTGACAATGTCGCGGCAGTCGCTGTCACTTCGCGCGACAAACTGGAGGACACCCCGATGATGCAGCGCATTCTGGCAGCCGTTTCGATCCTGGCGCTCGCCGCCGCGTGCAGCCCGAAGCCGGCGGAGATTGCGTCGCCAGCCGCCATCGCGCCGGGACCTGAAGCGTACTCGCAGCTACAGACGCGGCTGATCGAGGCGAAACCGGGCGAGGTCATCGAGATCGGTGCCGGGACCTTCGAGTTCACCGACGGCCTCTCGCTCGACGTCGACAATGTGACGCTCAAGGGCGCCTCCCAAGGCGAGACAATTCTTTCCTTCGCCGGCCAGACCGGAGCGGGGGAGGGTCTGCTTGTCACCTCCGACGGCGTAACCGTGTCGGACTTCACGATGCAGGATTCCAAGGGCGACGGCATCAAGTCGAAGGGCGCGGACGGCATCACCTTCAAGAACCTCACCGTCGAGTGGACGGGTGGACCAAAGGCCGAGAACGGCGCCTATGGCGTCTATCCGGTTGAATCGAAGAACGTGCTGATCGACGGCGTGACCGTGCGCGGCGCGTCCGACGCCGGCATCTATGTCGGCCAGTCCGACCGCATCATCGTTCGCAACAGCCGGGCTGAATTCAATGTGGCAGGCATAGAGATCGAGAACTCCTCCAACGCCGACGTCCACGACAATGTCTCGACCCACAATACGGGCGGCATCCTCGTGTTCGACCTGCCCGACCTGCCGGTCATGGGCGGCCATTCCACCCGCGTCTTCAACAACACGATCGTCGAGAACGACACCCCCAATTTCGCGCCGCCAGGGAACATCGTCGCCAACGTGCCAATGGGCGCGGGGCTGATGATGATGGCCAACAGGAATGTGCACGTGTTCGGCAACACGTTCGACAAGAACGCGACGGCGCATATCCTCATCTATGCTTACTCCTTCCCCTTCACCGACACGCGCTACAACCCGCTGCCGCGCGACTTCGTCATTCGCGACAACACCTATGGCGAGGGCGGCTACAATCCGCAGGGCCGGATGGCGCCGTTCGCCGCCGCCACCGGCGGATCGCTGCCCGACATTGTCTGGGACGGCATCACCTCCTATGGCGACAAGACGGAGGATGTGCGCGTCGTGGTGCGCGAGCCCGCTGATGTGAGCTATGTCAATCTGGGGCTTGGCGTCACGCCGATCGATCCGGCCCGGGCGAAGCCCAGCATGACGCGCCAGCCGGACGCCGAGATTGCCGAGCCTGCGGCCGTCGAACTGCCGATGCAGGGGGCCTGAGGCTGGCGCGAGCGCAGGTGGCCAATTAGAAGCCTTTCATGCCTCACCCTTCTTTATCGAGTCCCTGTGCAAGTCCGTGTCACGGACTGACGGCGCGCTTTGTGCCGGCCGTCGTGATCGGACTGGCGTTGCTCGGCGCCTTCGCTTGCACCCAGCGGGCTGCAGCTCCCGATGCGCGTGCTATCCTCGCCGCCGACCCGCCGCCCAGGCTCTCGGACTACGGTTTCTTTCTCGACGCAGCAGCGCGCCAGCCTGCTTCCGGCGTGGTCGCCTATGACCTCGTCAACCCGCTGTTCAGCGACCACGCCTCGAAACACCGTCTCGCCTACGTCCCGACGGGGCAGGCGGCGGCGTATGACCCAAATGAGGTGTTCGACTTTCCGGTCGGCTCTGTGCTCATCAAGACTTTCGCGTTCGCCCCGGACATGCGCCACCCGGAAAAGGATGAACGCTATATTGAAACCCGCCTTCTGATCCGCAAGGCGGACGGCTGGGCCGCCTTTCCCTATGTCTGGAACGCCGAACAGACCGAGGCGAGCTATGCGCCCGTCGGAGGCCGCCAGAAAATCGAGACGATCACGCCGGATGGCGAGGCGGTCTCGATCGACTACGCTATCCCCAACAAGAATCAGTGCAAGACCTGCCACCAGTCGGGCGATGCGCTCATGCCGATCGGACCCAGCGCCCGCAGCCTCAACCATGTGGGTCCCCATGGCGCAAACCAGCTCGCCGACTGGACCGCGCGCGGCATGCTGGCGGGAGCGCCGGCGCCCAGGGCCGCGCCAATCGTCCCGCGCGCCGCCGACGCATTGCTGTCTGTCGAGCTGCGTGCGCGGGCCTATCTCGACATCAATTGCGCCCATTGCCACAAGGCCGATGGAAGCGCGTCCAACTCCGGGCTCTTTCTGCGCTGGACCGAGACCGACCCGACCGGATGGGGCGTCCACAAGCGCCCCACCGCCGCCGGGCGCGGGGCGGGCGACGATCTCTTCGTCATCGAACCCGGCGCGCCGGTCGAGTCCATCCTGCTCTCGCGTATGGAATCCACAGAACCGGGCGTGATGATGCCCGAACTCAGTCGCTCGCTGCTGGATAGGCAGGGTATTGAGCTGGTTCGCGACTGGATCGCTGCGATGCCCCCAAAAGCGGAATGATATTAGTCCACCGCCTCACCGGTGGAAGCCGGACCCCGCCCCGGCAAGAAACGGCTGAAGTCGTTCGGCCCCGATCCTGTCAACCTCCAGGATTCTGAATGGGGAGATGGAGAATTTCCGCCAATTCCTGTCGGCTGCCACGCGCGGCGCATGGGACGCAGGTCAATCAGGAACACCACATGAAGCTTTTCCTCACGGCCTCGGTTGCGCTTCTCGCCGCCGCCTGCACGCCGGCCGAACCCCTCGTTGAGGCGCCCGCCGAAACAGTCGTGGAGACGCCCGCTCCGACAATGGCGCCAACCCCCGCCGTTGATCCCGAAACCGCGGCGCTTTCCGGAGACTGGCTCCTCACTCTTGTCGCCGCGCCCGATAGAATCTGCCGCATCACCCTCGACCCGAAGAATGTCGGAACCGATCTCCTGGTGACGCGCCGTCCTGCGCTCGACGCCGCCTGCCCGGACGCTGTGCCCATCACCGCCCGCGTCACCGAGTGGTCGGCCTCGGGCGATGGCGGGGTTTATCTCAATGGCGACGACGCAACGACCACGTTGATCGAATTGCAGCCCGGGGATGCGACCGGAAACTTCTTTGCGGGAGCTGACATGGGCGGCGAAACCTACGAGCTGCGCAGGCCCTGATGACGGGCTTGACGCCCGAAAACAGAACGGCCGCCCCGTTTCCGGAGCGGCCGCCTTATCGCACCTCAAATCCGATACCTACTCCGCATTCTCCCGTCGGCGCGGACGCCGCTCCCGGTCGCCGCGGGGACGGTCGCCGCCCGAATCCGTTTCCTCGGGCTCGCCCTCGGCGCGCGGGATTTCCAGACCGGTCGCCTGATCGACCACCTTCATCGACAGCTTGACCTTGCCGCGATCGTCAAAGCCCAGAAGCTTGACCTTGACCATGTCGCCTTCCTTGACGACGTCGCCGGGTGATTTCACCCGTTCGGCCGACAGCTGGGAGACGTGGACGAGGCCATCCTTGGCGCCGAAGAAGTTCACGAAGGCCCCGAACTCCATCACCTTTACGACCTTGCCCTCGTAGATCTTGCCCACCTCGGCTTCCGCCGTCAGGCCGTGGATCCATTTGCGGGCGGCTTCGAGGCTTTCCTTCTCGACGGCGGCGATCTTCACCGTGCCGTCATCCTCGATGTTCACCTTGGCGCCGGTCTTTTCGACGATCTCGCGGATGATCTTGCCGCCCGTGCCGATCACGTCGCGGATCTTGTCCACGGGGATCTGCATGGTGATCATGCGCGGCGCGTTCTCGGACACCTCGGCGCGCGCCCCGGTGATAGCCTTGCTCATCTCGTGGAGAATGTGCAGACGCCCGCCCTTGGCCTGGTCGAGTGCGGTCTTCATGATGTCAGCCGTAATGCCGGCGATCTTGATATCCATCTGCAGCGAGGTGACGCCGACTTCCGTCCCGGCCACCTTGAAGTCCATGTCGCCCAGATGATCCTCGTCGCCGAGAATGTCCGAGAGGACGGCGACGCCCTCCGGGTCCTTGATGAGGCCCATGGCGATCCCGGAGACCGGCCGCGTGATCGGCACGCCGGCATCCATCATCGCCAGGGACGATCCGCAGACCGTCGCCATCGAAGACGAACCATTGGATTCGAAAATCTCCGAAACGATGCGCAGGGTGTAGGGGAAATCCGCAGGCGCGGGCAGGACCGCTTTCAACGCGCGCCACGCCAGCTTGCCGTGACCGATCTCGCGACGACCAGGACCAGCCATGCGGCCCGTCTCGCCGACAGAGAAGGGAGGGAAGTTGTAGTGCAGCATGAATTTCGATTTCGAGGAGCCCTCGAGACCGTCAATCCACTGCTCGTCCTCGGCCGTGCCAAGCGTGGCGACGCAGAGCGCCTGAGTCTCGCCGCGCGTGAACAGCGCCGAGCCATGCGTGCGCGGCAGGACCGAGACCTCGGACACGATCCGGCGGACCTGGTCGAGCTTGCGCCCGTCGATCCGCACGCCCGTCCGGATGATGTCGCCGCGGACCACCTTGGCTTCGCATTCCTTGAACAGGCCCTTGAACACCAGCCCGTCCAGTCCATCGGCATTTGCGTCAGACTTGACGAGGGCCTTGCCGGCCTTGTCGCGCGCTTCGCCGACCGCGTCGTGGCGTTCGCCCTTGTCCTTGATCTTGTAGGCCCTGGACAAATCCTGTCCGACCAGTTTCTCGATGGCGGCGAGCGCTGTGGAATTGTCCGGCGCCTGAAAGGCGAAAGGCTCCTTGGCGGACTGTTCCGCCAGCGCAATGATGGCTTCGATCACCTTCTGGAAACTTGCATGTCCGGCCATCACGGCGCCGAGCATGATCTCCTCGGACAGTTCCTTGGCCTCCGATTCGACCATCATCACGGCGTCGACGGTGCCGGCGACGACCAGATCGAGGAGGGTGTCACCCATCTGTTCGAGCGTCGGGTTGATGATGTACTGGCCGTCCTTGTAGCCGACGCGGGCGGCGCCGATCGGACCCTGGAAGGGCACCCCGGAAATGGTGAGGGCGGCGGAGACGGCGGCCATCGCCACGATGTCCGGATCGTTTTCCTGGTCATACGACAGCACGTTGATGACGACCTGTGTCTCGTGCTTGAAGCCGTCGGCGAAGAGCGGGCGGATCGGCCGGTCGATCAGGCGCGAGGTCAGCGTATCCTTCTCGGTGGGGCGGCCTTCGCGCTTGAAGAATCCGCCGGGGACGCGGCCCGCCGCATAGTATTTTTCCTGGTAGTTCACGGTCAGCGGGAAGAAGTCGATCCCTTCTTTCGGCTTCTTGGCGAACACGACGGTCGCCAGAACGGTGGTGTCGCCATAGGTGGCGAGAACGGCGCCGTCGGCCTGTCGCGCCATGCGTCCGGTTTCGAGCGTGAGCGGGCGTCCCGCCCAGTCGATCGTGACTTTCTTGGTATCAAACATTTCGATTTGTCTCTTTCATGCATACGAAAACCCGCCGCGCCCCGGTGGGCCGGCGGGTGGGGGAGAGGCGGCCCTAGCGGCGCAGCCCCAGTTCTGCGAGGAGCGCTTTGTATCGCGCATCGTCCCTGGACTTGACGTAATCCAGCAATCGCCGGCGCTGCGAGACCATTTTCAGGAGGCCGCGCCGGGAATGGTTGTCCTTCTTGTGCTCCTTGAAATGCCCGGTCAGGTAATTGATCCGGTGGGTCAGGATCGCGACCTGCACTTCGGGGGAGCCGGTGTCGCCCTCGGTGCGGGCGAATTTCTTGATCAGTACAGCTTTGTCTTCGGCTGTGATCGACATCGGGTTACTCCGTTTCTGGATTGAATACGCGGACCGGGATGAACCTGCCCGCACGAACCTCGCCGAGCGCGGCCGCCTTGCCCTGGTCGAGCGCGAGACAAATGCGGGAGGCATCCTCCCCGTTGATGGTGCGGGGACGGCGCATCTCCCGAAACGCCTCGACTTGATGGGGCAGAAGGACGATCTCGCGGCCCTGCCTGAGTCTGGACGCCTCCTCCCCGCTGACGGCCAGCGCCGGGATGTCGTCCAGCGCGGTCTCAAGGGGCACTAGCTGTGCGTCCAGCGCGGCCTTATCGCCCATTTCCTGCAATTTGGCCAGTGGCGTAGACTCACTTTCCCGGAACGCCCCGACGCGCGTCCGACGCAGCGCCGCGACATGGCCCTCCGCCCCCAGCTTCCCCGCCAGGTCGCGCACCAGAGCCCTGATGTAGAAGCCTTTCCCGGAGCGCACGAAGATCACGGCGAGGTCTGCCGAAGGCGCATCGACCAGCCGCGCCTCGTGCACGATCACCGTCCGCGCCTCCAGCTCCACTGTTTCCCCGTCGCGGGCGAGATCATAGGCGCGCTCGCCATTGATCTTGATGGCCGAGAACTGCGGCGGGATTTGCTGGATTTCTCCTACGAAGGCCAGGAGCGCCGCCTCGATCGCCGCCCGCGCGGGCCGGACCCCGGATTCGCCGGTGACAGCGCCCTCGCGGTCCTGCGTGGCGGTGGAAATCCCCCAGCGCACGGTGAAGACGTAGTCCTTG
>JAWXBJ010000070.1:0-2717 GCA_034439955.1 Alphaproteobacteria bacterium | reverse complement strand
CGTCGCGCCTGGCCGCCAACTACGATGAATTCGCCCGGCGCGACACCGAGGTGCTGGCCGTATTTCCGGGAGACAAGTCGCGCGTGGATGACTTCCGCCGGGCGGTCGAGATCGAATCCAAGGGCCAACCGACGCCCTTTCCACTCGTGTTGGACGAGCACTTCATTGCTGTCGATCAACTGGGCATTCGCGGCGATCTGGCCAAACCCTCGACCTATATTGTCGATCAGGAAGGGCTGGTGCGGTTCGCCTATGTCGGCGCGCACGCGGGAGACCGGCCCTCGGTCAAAGCCCTGTTGAAGCAACTGGACGCCATGTCGCCGGATCCAGGCGGGACGGGCACTCCAACCTCGACGCCATGAGCCCATTATCGCCCACTGGCGACGATGATTTTCTGCTGGTGGCCACACGACAGGCCATGCTCTCGGGCGATGCGATGAGGGAGCTCTCGTTGGAGGCGGCCCAGCGTGGCGTGGCCACCTCGCAACTGGTGCTGGAAAAGGGGCTGATGGACCCCATCCAGATCGAAATCGTCGAGACGCTGCTGCGTCCCAACGATATCGCGCCCGGCTACCAGATCATCGACCTGCTGGGCCGCGGCGCCATGGGCGTGGTCTACCGCGCGCGACAGAAAAACCTGGACCGCGTGGTGGCCCTGAAGACCGTGCTGGTCAGCCTGGCGACGCAGCCAGGGTTGCTGGCCCGCTTCGAGAAAGAAGCCCAAACGGTGGGCCAACTGCGGCACCCCAACATCGTGGCGGCCTATGATTTCGGGCGGCATCAGGGGCGGTTGTATTTTGCGATGGAGCTGGTCGACGGCGAAGAACTGGGCAAATTGATCGAACGCAAGGGCCGCTTGGGCGAGCGGCTGGCGTGGGGGCTGACGCGGCAGATCGCCTCGGGACTATCGCAGGCCGCGCGGGCAGGCGTGGTGCATCGCGACGTGAAGCCGGCGAACCTGCTGCTGATCGAGCCGCCCGATGGCTTTGCCCTCCCGGATGGCCTGCCGATGGTCAAGATCACCGATTTCGGCCTGGCCCTCTTGAGCCGCGACGTGGAAACGGGCGACCGCCTGACGATGGCCGGCAGTACGCTGGGCACGCCGCGCTATATGGCGCCCGAACAGTTCGAGGGTTCGGACGTCGACTTCCGCGCCGACATCTATGCCCTGGGGGCCACGGTGTTCCACATGTTGACGGGCCGGGCGCCATTCCACGAAAAGACGCTCGCGGCCGTGATCACGCGAAAGCTCAGTGGCGAGCCGCCGCGCGTCAGCGAGCAGGTGCCGAACGCGACGCGCGGCACGGTCGATCTGGTGGCAGCGATGATGGCCCGCAAACGGACGGACCGCATCCCCGATTACGCCTCGCTTTTGGCGCGGATCGACCGGCTGACGGCGTCGTTGCCGATCGAAGAGGACGTCGGCTCGCTGGCGGAAACCTGCGAGCTGTCAGCGCTTGACGTCGCCGTCGCGACCAGCGTCGCGGCGGCGGTCGCGACCCGTGCGTCATTGCCGACGATCACGCGCATGCGGCGGAACTGGATATGGGCCGTTGCGGCTGCGAGCCTGGCGGCGATCGCGGTCGGGGGCTATTTCGGCGCTCAGGCGCTGGGGGGTTTGCGGCCGCTGGTGGCCGAGCCGACTCTGGAATCCGGCGATTGGAGCCGTTACCTGTACGACGGTCAGTCGCTGCGCGGCTGGCGAATCGTCGATGGACAGTGGTCGCGCGGTGAGGATGAAGAAGGGGGCCGTGTGTTGTCCGGGCGAGGGGCGATCAGCTGTTCGTTGGATCGCGTGCCCCCCTTGCGCGACTATCGCCTGGCGCTGGCCGTGTCGCGTCAATCGGCCGCCGCGGTGGAATTGCAATTCGCGATGCAACCAGAATCAGGGGGCGATACACCGCGGTATGTGTTGCGATTGACTGCTAGTGAAGTGCAAGTGGGGCTGCGTCCGGCCGTCCGAGGAGGATTCACCGCGATGGCACCCGCGATTCCCGCGCCGCCGGACGATTCCGAGGATGGTGTGGCGTATCACGAGCTACGCGCCGAGCGGCACGCCACGCATTGGCGGGTGTTCTTCGACGGCAATCGCGTGGCCCTTCTGCCCCTGCCGAAACGTCCCGAGCTGCCCGAGTTCCAGCTTGTGACCGAAGGGGGACCAGCCTGGTTCGACGCGATTCAGGTCATGGAGCTGGTCCCTCCCGCGAAGGGATAAGATAGCGTTCCCACCGCCATCCGTGACGCCCGAAGCCGTGAGCGTGATCTGGGAGCCGTAGGGCACGAGTGCCGGCGCTGCGATGAGTCCGGCGATCTCGGGAAGCCCGTCGCCAGCCATGACCTGCCGCCTCTCCACAAACTCAACGGAAAGACTATGCCGACGTGAATGTCGAAATCGCCTGCCCCCGTCACGATACGGAGTCGGGCCCGGCGATCGGCGAGCTGGCCACGAGACGAGGTCGGCGAGGCGTTGCCTCAGGGCGTAAAAGGGGCGAAGCATGAAAGGGGTCCGAGAGGCGAGTGGGCAACGGACGGCCGGAGGCTACGTCTTGGCGACAGGTTGTCAACAAGCCGGATGGAAAACCCATAAAAGTTCCGGACTATCAGCGGCGTTCACACATGCCAGGCTGCCCATTATCGCGCAATCGCCCTGCCGGAAGCCCCTCTTCTGAGAGCATCCTTGTGGACGTGATCGATTCCTTTTCATCTTCAATAATAGT
>JAWXBJ010000069.1:0-28825 GCA_034439955.1 Alphaproteobacteria bacterium | reverse complement strand
TTTTGAGGCGAGAACGGCGCGCCAAAGAGCGCCGGCACGCGGCCGGGGCGCGTTTTTGGATGTCTGACGCCGCCGCGCGTTGACGCCGCGACGTCGCGGGCGTCCTTGGGCTTAAGTCAGCGCGAACGCTTGCGTCTTCCCGGTCAGCCCCTGTCTTCCCGGTCAATTGCGTTCCGCTGTCGGCATTAATCTCGGCGCGCGAGGCGCGGCCACCTGGAGGGTCCGGACATGAAATCAAATGTAGCCAAGGTGCTGGCGATCGCAGAAACGGCAGGCGCGACCCGGCGCGGCTGGCTGATGCTGGCCGGCGGGGCGAGCGTCGCGGCGCTGGCGGCGGGCTGCGCCCCGGCCGCCGCCGCTCCCGATCCCGCCCCGGCGGCGCCGACGCCCGCGCCGACAGGTCCCGCCATCATGTCCTCCAATGAGAGCCCGTTCGGACCCTCGCCGATGGCGCAGGAAGCGATGAGGGCGGCCGTCTCGACGACCAACCGCTACGCCGATGGCGAGATGGGGGCGCTCGCCAGGATGATCGCCGAACGCGAGGGCGTCCTGCCCGAACAGATCGCCGTCGCCAACGGGTCGAGTCCGCTGCTCGCCGCATTTGCGGAAATGATCGCGCAGAAGGGCAAGGGCCAGCTCGTCACCTCGATGGCGACCTATGAATCGGTTCCCCGCACCGTCGAGCAGTATGGCGCGGAGGTGATCTACACGCCGCTCAAGGCCGACATGAATTTCGACCTCGACGCGATGGCGGCGAAGCTCTCCGTGAAAACGACCGCGTCCTATGTCTGCAACCCCAACAATCCGACCGGAAAGATGGTTGACCCGGCCGCCCTCAAGGCCTTCGCGATCGAGGCGGCGAAAACGGCGCCGGTCTTCCTCGATGAGGCCTATCTCGACCTCGCGGTCGACAACAAGTCGAGCAACATGGCGGGCCTCGTGCGCGAGGGCCACAATGTCGTCGTCTGCCGGACGTTCTCGAAACTCTACGCCATGGCTGGCCAGCGCATTGGCTATGCGATCATGCCGGCGGAGATGGCGAGGAAGATGCAGGGCTCGGTCCGCATGGGCGGGGTCAACCATCTCGGCCTCGTCGCGGCGATGGCCAGCCTCAAGGACGCCGCCTATTACGAGGAGATGCGGGTGAAGATCGCCAAGGGCCGCAATGAACTCGTGGCCATGGCGAAAGCCGTGAAACGGCCGATCGCCGAGGATCCGCAGGGCAATTTCATCTTCATGGATACCGGCATGCCCCACAAGGAATTCGCCGAGAAGATGATGGCCGAGGGTGTCAAGGTCGTCGGCCGCACCTGGCCAGGCTATGACAGCTGGACGCGTATCTGCGTCGGGCTCGACTGGGAGCAGGCGCGCTGCGCCGAGGCGCTCAAGAAGGTCTATACAGTCTGATGGCGCTTGCCTCGTCCTGAGCGCCAGCTTGACGGTGAGGCCGAAGCCGCTGAACTCTGAGTGAACCCCGGCGGGAATTCAGCGAGAATCCAGCGGGGATTCAGGGGGAGTGCGGGGCGTTGAGCCGGTCGAACGACACGGAGCAGGCGCGTCTCGCCGGCACGGGCCTAGGCGGCGCGAGGCCAGGCGGGAGCCGGTTTCTCGCCGTGTCGCTGGCGGCGTTCGCGATCGATGTCATGCTTGTGCTGGCCCTGCGGACATGGCTCGGGCTCTCGGTGACAGCTTCGGCGGCGATCGCCTTCGCGGCGGTCGGCTCGGTTGCGTACCTCGCCCACGAGCACTGGACATTCCGGCGGGTGGGAGCGCGGGCGTCGGCGCGCCGATGGCTGCAGACGCTCGTTTCGCTCGGGTTGGCGTTTTGTGTCCGCGTGGGCGTGATCGCGGCGCTGGAAGCCGTTCGCGCGCCGGACCTCGCGATAACGCCGGTCTATGTTGGCGCAGGCGCGGGGGCGTCGCTCTGCGTCAACTATCTGTTGAGCCGGTTCTGGGTTTTCCATCGATAGGTAGACACTGTGCCGGTTTGCCGAAAGGACAGGCCAAAAATCCATTCTGGAAGCTTATTCCCCCTTTGTTCACGAGAACATTTGTAGTACCTCAATCCGAAGGGCTGGCGAGCGGGATTTGCCCGCGGAAGCGTCACGTGGCAGGTGTGGAGATGAAAAAGATGGCGGGCAGCTCGGCGCTTCGGGTGGTGGAAAACAGCGGCATGGACAAGCAGAAGGCGCTGGAGACGGCGCTCAGCCAGATCGAGCGCAATTTCGGCAAGGGCTCGATCATGCGCCTAGGCGAGGGCAAGGCGCTCGACATCGAGGCGTTGTCCACCGGTTCGCTGGGGCTCGACATCGCCCTCGGGATCGGCGGTCTGCCAAGAGGCCGTATCATCGAGATCTACGGACCCGAAAGTTCGGGCAAGACGACGCTGGCTCTGCATGTCATCGCAGAGGCCCAGAAAAGCGGGGGCGTCGGCGCCTTCATCGACGCCGAGCATGCGCTCGATCCGATCTACGCCTCCAAGCTGGGGGTCGATCTCGACGACCTCCTGGTCTCGCAGCCCGACACCGGCGAACAGGCGCTCGAGATCGCCGACACGCTGGTGCGCTCGGGCGCGGTCGATATCCTGGTGATTGACAGCGTCGCCGCGCTGACGCCGCGCGCCGAACTGGAAGGCGAGATGGGCGACAGTCTTCCAGGCCTGCAGGCACGGCTGATGAGCCAGGCGCTGCGCAAGCTGACCGGATCGATCTCGAAGTCGAAGACGATGGTCGTCTTCATCAACCAGATCCGGATGAAGATCGGCGTGATGTTCGGGTCGCCCGAAACCACGACGGGCGGCAACGCTCTGAAATTCTACGCGTCCGTGCGTCTCGACATCAGGCGCATCGGACAGATCAAGGACCGCGAGGAAGTGGTCGGCAACCAGACCCGGGTCAAGGTAGTCAAGAACAAGTGCGCCCCGCCGTTCCGGCAGGTCGAGTTCGACATCATCTATGGCGAGGGCATCTCGAAGATGGGCGAACTCGTCGATCTTGGCGTCAAGGCCAATGTAATCGAGAAAGCCGGCTCGTGGTTCTCCTTCGGCTCGCAGCGCATTGGTCAGGGACGCGAGAACGCCAAGAAATTCCTCAAGGACAATCCGGCTATGGCGATGGAGATCGAGGAGGCGATCCGCAAGAATGCCGGTCTTATATCCGAGTCCCTGCTGGCGACGGATGAAACCAACGAGGACGCGGCCGAGGCGTAGGTCCTCGGCGCCGACTGCGAGGGGCGCTGGACGGGAAGTGAGCCGGACGGGTAGCAGGGTGGGCGCTTTTGCTTGGCGCCGCGCCGGGCGGGGCTTATATCGCGCTCTCCGGCGCGGGCGACCCTCGCTGGTTGGGAGCCTGACGGATGCCGAGCCGACGCACGCCAGAGTCACGGTCCTCCAACATGGCGAGCGTCAATGCGATTCGCGCGGCCTTTCTCGATTACTTTGCGGCGGCCGGCCATGTGGTGAAGGCGTCCTCTCCGCTGGTGCCGCAGGGCGACGCGACTCTCCTGTTCACCAATGCCGGCATGGCGCCGTTCAAGAACATCTTTACGGGCGTCGAGAAGCCGTTCGCGCCGCGCGCCGCGACGTCGCAGAAATGCGTGCGCGCGGGCGGCAAGCACAATGATCTCGACAATGTCGGCTATACCGCGCGGCACCACACGTTCTTCGAGATGCTAGGGAATTTCTCGTTCGGCGATTATTTCAAGGAACAGGCGATCGAACACGCCTGGAGACTGATGACCGGAACCTTCGGGCTGCCGGCCGACAAGCTGCTGGTGACCGTCTATCACGACGATGACGAGGCGGCGGGACACTGGAAGAAGATCGCCGGTCTGCCGGATTCGCGCATCATCCGCATCGCGACCAGCGACAATTTCTGGTCGATGGGCGACACCGGCCCCTGCGGGCCATGCTCGGAAATCTTTTTCGACCATGGCGAGGCGATATGGGGCGGGCCGCCGGGCTCAGCCGATCAGGACGGCGACCGCTGGATCGAGATCTGGAATCTCGTCTTCATGCAATTCGACCAGGCGGCGGACGGGACGCGCACCCGGCTTCCCAAGCCCTCGATCGACACCGGCATGGGTCTGGAGCGCATCTCGGCAATTCTCCAGGGCGTGCACAACAATTATGACATCGATCTTTTCCGCGCGCTGATTGCGGCGGAGGAGGAGGTCTATGGTCAGGCTGCGGCCGGCGAGGCGCTGGCCTCCTTCCGGGTGATCGCCGACCATTTGCGGGCGGCGTCCTTCCTGATGGCTGACGGCGTCACGCCCGCGAATGACGGGCGCGGCTATGTGCTCCGCCGGATCATGCGCCGCGCAATGCGCCACGCTCATCTGCTCGGCGCCCGGGAGCCCTCGATGTACAGGCTGGTGAAGTCGCTCACTGGCCAGATGGGCGAGGCGTTTCCCGAACTGGTCCGCGCCGAGGCCTCGATCGAAAGCGTGCTGGAGCATGAGGAAGCCGGCTTCCAGCGCACGCTGGGACGCGGTCTGCAACTGCTCGATGAAGCGACCCGGACGCTCGGCGCCGGCGGCGAACTCGCGGGAAGGACCGCCTTCAAGCTTTACGATACATACGGATTTCCGCTCGATCTAACCCAGGACGTGCTGCGCGCGCGCGGCCTCTTCGTCGACGAGGCGGGCTTCAAGTTGGCGATGGCCGGACAGCGCGCGCGCTCCCAGGAGAGCTGGAAGGGCGGAGCGGATGACGGCGCCGGAGCGGCGTGGTTCGCCGTCCGCGACGCCTCTGGCGCCACGGCGTTCCAGGGCTATGAGGCGGAAGAGACGAGCGCCCGGCTTGCCGTCATTCTGGCGGATGGCGAGCGGCGCGACGCCGTCTGGCCAGGCGACCGGGCCGAGCTGGTGTTCGACCAGACCCCCTTCTACGCCGAATCCGGCGGCCAGTCCGGCGACCGGGGCGAGATCTTCTTCGCCGGGGGAGGACGCTTCCGGGTCGATGACGTCCAGAAGCGCGCGGGCGACGTCTTCGCGCACATCGGGGAAATGGAGGCGGGCGCCGCGAGGCTCGGAGATCCTGGCGAGCTGCGCATAGACAAGGTCCGGCGGGCGCGGATACGCGCCAACCATTCAGCGACGCACCTGTTGCATGCGGCGCTGCGCAATCGTCTCGGCGCTCATGTGGCGCAGAAGGGTTCACTTGTGGAGGCGGATTATTTCCGCTTCGATTTCTCGCACGGCGCGCCGCTGACACGCGATGACATCGAGGCGGTCGAGGCCGAGGTCAACGCCGTCATCCGGCAGAATGCACCGGCGGAAATCCGCGAGATGGCGCCCGAGGCCGCAGTGAAAGCGGGCGCGCTTGCGCTCTTCGGGGAAAAGTATGGCGATGTCGTCCGGGTGCTGCGCCTTGGCAATTCGACGACGGCGCCGGATGCGCCCTATTCGGTCGAGTTGTGCGGCGGCACGCATGTGTCGCGGACTGGCGACATCGCGGTCTTCGTGGCGACGGGGGAGGGCGGGGTATCGGCCGGCGTGCGCAGGATCGAGGGCGCGACGGGCGCGGCGGCGCTGACCTGGCTCAAGCAGCGCGCCAATGTCGCGCGCGAGATCGCTGACGGGCTGAAGGCGTCGGTGACCGATGCGCCGCAGCGCGTGCAGGCCTTGGTCGAGGCTCGCCGCAGGCTGGAGCAGGAACTGGCCGACGCCCGCCGGAAGCTGGCGATGGGCGGCGGCGGCGAGGCGGCCGGGCCCGAGAATATCGGCGGCGTCAGCTTCCTCGGGAGGATCGCCGAAGGTCTGCCTGCAAGGGATCTCAAGGGTCTGGTGGACGAGGCGAAGACGAAGCTGGGTTCGGGTGTCGCGGTGATCATCGCCCTCAATGAGGGCAAGGCGGCGGTCGTGGTCGGCGTGACGGATGATCTCAAGGGCCGCTTCAGCGCAGTTGATCTGGTCAAGCTCGCCGCTGTCGCGGTCGGCGGATCGGGCGGAGGCGGGCGGCCCGATCTGGCGCAGGCCGGCGGGCCCGATGGCGACAAGGCGGCGGACGCACTTGCGGCGGTGAAGGCGGTGCTGGCGGGTTAAGAGGGATTCACAACGAGGTTCCCGCGAGGCCGAGCGCGCCAGCGAGCGCGATGAGGCTCCATTCGGTGATGTCGAGACGCGGCGCCTTGAGGCGGATAGCGAAGACCAGACGAAGACCGGACGCCGTCAGAGCCAGAATCGACAGGACGAGGGCGAGGTCGGCGGCCCCGACCTCGCGGGCGGCGTGGGCATAGCCCAGCCCCATGACGGCGAGCAGCGCGGTCGTGACATGGCGACCGTAGAAGGCGTCGAGCCGGTCGTCAGCCCCGGCGCCGGCAAGCGGCGGCGGACGGCGCCGGCCGAGCATCAGGTGGAGGACCAGCGCGAAAGCGCTGACGCCGCCGGCGAGGAGAAAAAAATAGTTCAAGTAGGCCTGCCCAAGACCCCGGCTGAGCCTCGTGCGTCGCGGTCGGCGAAGGAGGCGGGCATGGACTGGCTGGCCTGCATGGGCTCAGGCTTTGGCCATCGCCTCCTGAAAGTTGGTGGCGATCTTTTCGATGAAACCCTCGGTGGTGAGCCATGCCTGGTTCTCGCCGACCAGAAGCGAGAGATCCTTGGTCATGAAACCGGCCTCGACCGTGGCGATCGTGGTTTTCTCGAGCTGGTCGGCGAAGCGCGCGAGGTCGGCGTTCGAATCGAGCTTGGCGCGGTGGGCCAGCCCCCGAGTCCAGGCGAAGATCGAGGCGACGGAGTTGGTCGAGGTGGGCTCGCCCTTCTGCCAGTTGCGGTAGTGGCGGGTGACGGTGCCGTGCGCGGCCTCGGCCTCGACCGTCCTGCCGTCGGGCGTCATCAGCACAGAGGTCATGAGGCCAAGTGAGCCGAAACCCTGCGCGACCGTGTCGGACTGGACGTCGCCGTCATAGTTCTTGCAGGCCCAGACATAGCCGCCATTCCATTTCATCGCCGAGGCGACCATGTCGTCGATCAGGCGATGTTCGTAGGTTCCCTTGAACTCGGCGAACCTCGCCTTGAACTCGGCGTCGAAAATCTCCTGGAAAAGATCCTTGAAGCGGCCGTCATAGGCCTTGAGAATGGTGTTCTTGGTCGAGAGATAGACCGGCCATTTGCGCTGGGCGCCAAAGTTGAAGCAGGCGCGGGCGAAGTCGCGGATCGAATCGTCGAGATTGTACATGCCCATGGCGACGCCGGGGCTCGGGAAATCGAACACCTCGTGTTCGATCGCTGGCCCGCCATCCTCGGGGACGAATTTCATCGTCAGCTTGCCCTTGCCGGGCACCTTGAAGTCGGTCGCCTTGTACTGGTCGCCGAAGGCGTGCCGGCCCATGACGATGGGCTGGGTCCAGCCGGGAACGAGGCGCGGCACGTTCTTCATCACGATAGGCTCGCGGAAGACGACGCCGCCAAGGATGTTGCGGATCGTGCCGTTGGGCGACTTCCACATTTTCTTCAGCTTGAATTCCTCGACGCGCGCCTCGTCGGGCGTGATGGTCGCGCACTTGACGGCGACGCCGTGGCGTTTGGTCGCCTCGGCCGAATCGATCGTGACCTGATCGCTGGTGGCGTCGCGGTTCTCGATCGAGAGATCGTAATAGTCGAGGTCGATGTCGAGATAGGGCAGGATCAGCCGCTCCTTGATGAGCGCCCAGATGATCCGGGTCATTTCATCACCGTCCATTTCGACGACGGGATTTGCGACCTTGATGACGGCCATGGGGGGCTCCTGCGGGACGGCTTGCGCCAGATTTGGTCGGGCTATAGCAAACATGACGGCATGTACAATGGCCGCAGTCGATGAAGGGTCCAATGGCGATGAGACGCAACATCCTTGCGTGCGCGGTTGCGCTCACGGCGATCGGACCGGCATTCGGAGAGGGACCAAAGGCCGCCGTCGGCATGGAGGCGGACTGCGCCCGTCTCGCGGTTGATTACGCCTATCACCGCGACCGGTTCGACCCGGACGGCGTCGCGGGCGTGTTCGCGCCCGACGGCGTCCTCAAGCTGTTCGGCGAGACTTTCACCGGCCGGGCGGCGATCGCGGCGCGCATCGGTTCGATGGGGCGCACGACGATCCGGCATCTGGTCAGCAATGTGCGCGTCACCCCGGAGAGCGACAGCGCAGCCTCGATGACGTCGTATGTCGAGGTGGTGCAGGCGCCGGCGGGGCCCTTGCCCGCGACGCATCCAGGCGCGAGCACGATCGGCGAATACAGGGATCGCTGCGTCGCGACGCCGGAAGGCTGGCGCCTCGCCTCGCGGGAGCTGATCATCGCTTTTGCGCTCGTCCGGCCATGAGCGCGGCCCCGCCGCCCTTCGAGCTTCGCGCCATCGATCATGTCGTGCTGATCGTCGATGGGCTGGAGGAGGCCGTGCGTTGGTACGCTGAAGTCGTCGGTGCGACGGAGGAGGGCGATCTTCGGCGATATGGCATGGTGCAGCTGCGCGCCGGCGCCTCGATGATCGATCTGGTGGATGCGGGATCGGACGCCGGCGCGTGGGCGCGGCCCAGCGTGAAAGGCGGGCGCGACATGGATCATCTCTGCCTCGAAATCGGCCCGGTGGACCACGATGTGATGCGGGCGCATCTGGCTCGCCATGGTCTCGCCGTCGAGGAAGAGGGGCTGCGTAACGGGGCCAAGGGCGAGGGCTATTCCTGGTATATCCGCGACTCGTGGGGCCACCAGATCGAGCTGAAGACGGACAGGTAAGTTGGAACTTGGAAGCTTGGCGGCCCCCTCCGTCGCGCTCGCGAGTGCGAGCGATCCACCTCCCCCGGCTTTGCCGGTTGAGGACGGGCCGCGCCGGAGTTCACGCCCATGATCCCGCCGGCCATCATCCTTGTCGCACCACAGATGGGCGAGAATATCGGCGCGGCGGCGCGGGTGATGGCCAATTTCGGATTGCTCGATCTGCGGCTGGTCAATCCCCGCGACGGCTGGCCCAGCGAGGCGGCCGCGACGATGAGCGCGGGGGCGCTGCCGGGTGTTGTCGCCGTCAGCGTATTCGGAACCGTCGAGGCGGCGCTACACGATTGCGGGCTGGTGTTTGCGACGACGGCGCGGCCGCGTGGAATGGAAAAACCGGTGGTCGGGACACCCGGCGCGCTGGAGCGCATGCGCGTGACGCCGGGGCGGACCGCGATCCTCTTCGGAGCGGAACGGACGGGACTGGAAAACGAGGCGGTGACGATGGCGGACGCCATACTGTCCTACCCGGTCAATCCGGATTTCAGCTCGCTCAATCTGGCTCAGGCGGTGGCGGCGTTCGCGCATGGCTGGGCCGAGGCGATGCACGAGAGAGCGCTACCCCCGGCTCCGTCCGTTGACGAGCCGGCGACGCGGGAAGAACTCGTCGGCATGCTGGAGCATTTCGAGGCGGAACTCGACCGGGCCGGATTTTTCTTTCCGGACATCAAGCGCTCGGTGATGACGCTCAATCTGCGCAACGCCTTCACGCGCGCGGGCTGGACGGCGCAGGAGGTCCGGACATTTCGCGGGGCGATCAAGGCGCTGGCGACGGGACGAGGCAAGGCGAGGGTCATCCGGGACGAAAAGTAGACGGCCCGACCTTGCAGGGTCCGGCCGTCTGCCCGCGACATTGCCCGTCGGAGGATCTTCAGCATCCTGCGATCGAACTCGAACCGTTTGACCGAGAAAAGATGCTCTACCTCAAAAGCTTGGAGCAACTTGTCTGCGGTCAGGCGGACGAGAGGTTGCTCCTAATCTTCCACCCTGTCCGCAGCATGGGTCGAGGCCCCGGCTGCGAGCGCGAAGCGTTTCATCGTCGGTCTCCGAACAACGCCACGCACGGGGCGCGGCAAGAATGTCGTCCACGACCAATGCCTGAACTGCAGGAAAGGTTCGCCCGGCACTGAATCTGACTGAACCGTATTGTCGGATCTGACGGCTTTCAGGAAAATTCCGCCTGCAACTAGAAACCTAGTTGACTCGATTATCGATAAACGGAAGAATACATCAACTAAGGATCTAGTTGACCTATGCCCAAGCCGAAATCCGACGTGTTGACCGAGGCCGAGCAGCGGGTGATGCGCGTGATCTGGTCGAAGGGCGAGGCCAGCGTGCGCGACGTCACGGAGGCGATGGGGCCGAGCCACCCGGTCGCCTACACCACCGTGCTGACCCTGCTGCGCATCCTGACCGACAAGAACTATGTCGCTCCCCGTCAGGAAGGCCGCGCCTTCGTCTATACGCCCACCGTGACGCGCGCCGAGGCGCGGTCGCGGGCGCTGCGCAAGCTTGTGGGCCAGTTCTTCGAGGGATCGCCGACAGCGCTTGCACAGCACCTTTTGCGGTCCGAGGACTTCAACGCCGAGGAGTTGCGGGCGCTGAAGGAAGAAATTGATCGCAGCGGCGCGGGAGAGGAAGAATCCAATGTTTGACCTCGGCCTGCTTCCGTCTTTCGTCGTCACCCACCTCTGGCAGAGCGTCGTCCTTGCCGCCGTGCTGGCGATGATCCTGGTGATCGGAAAGCGGATGTCCGGCGCCGCGCGCCACGGTCTCGCCTGCGCGGCTCTGGCGGCGTCTATCCTCGCGCCCGTTGCGGCTTTCTTTCCCACCCAGTCGATGCTGGTCTCGCTGCTGGAGGCGCTGGACGTGGCGCCGGCAGTTTCGGGAGCGTCTGCAACGGCGCTTTCCCCAGCGCGAGCGACCCAGGACGCGCCAATGGGTAGTTTCGGTCCAACGGCCCGCGTCGAAGGAATGGAGTTCGGGGGTGTCGGATCGCCCGAGGTCGCAGGCTGGCGTCTTCCGCCGATGACCCTGCCAGGCCTCGATCTTCCCGGGCTTGCGCTTCCTTTCGTGCTGGTCTGGGCCGCCGGCGCCGTTCTGATGCTGGCCCGCGTGGCGCGCGACTTGTCGGCCGTCGAGGGGATGGTCGCGCGCGCGACGCCTGTGCAATTGCCGACCGGCCTCGCCAGTCGGCTTGGCGGGGTGCGCGTGGCGCTGAGCGCGGACGCGCCCGGACCGATGGCCGCCGGGCTTTTGCGGCCGTGCATCATCTTGCCGTCCACAGCCGTCGACCAGTTTCGGTCCGCCGAAATGACGGCGCTGCTGGAACATGAGCGCGCGCACATTGAGCGCTGCGACGTGGTGACGGCGCTGGCGCAGCGCCTGGCGCTCGCCCTGCTGTGGTGGAGCCCCGCTTCGTACTGGATCAGCCGCCGCATCGATGAGGAGCGCGAAGTGGCGTGCGATGAGGCGGCCGTCGCGCGCACCGGCGACGCCCGCGCCTTCGCCCGGACCTTGACAACCCAGGCCGAGACGCAGCTCTGGGCGCGTGCCCCGCGCCTCGCCGTGGGAGCGATTGGTCAGCGCTCGCAATTTGGACGGCGCATCAAGCGCCTGATCGAGCTGGCGAAATCCGGCGGTGTCGCGCGCCGCTATTCGGGACGATTGGGGTTTAGCGCCCTGGCGCTCGCCATCACGGCGGCCGTCTTCGTGACGCCTCGCATCGTTGCGGACACGCCAGAGGAAAGGGCGGCGCCGCCGCCGGTCGATAGCGCTCTCGACGGCGCCAGGAACGGTCGCGATCGTGAATTCGGGTTTGCATTTCCGCCCGAACCCCCGCTACCGCCAGTCGCCCCGCATCCACCTTCGCCCCAAGGCGATGACCTGTCGGCCATCGGCGTCGAGCTGAGCGCCATGCTTGAAGAGATCAACCGCGAGATCGAGATGTCCGTTGGCGAGGAGATGCCCGGACTTAAAGGCGAGATGCAGGGGCTGGGTCTTGAACTGGCGTCGCTCGGCATGGAGATCGGTCTGCTGGCGAGCCAGGAAGCGATGCGCGAGCTGCCAACCATCCTCGATCAGGTCCAGGCCGATCTCAAGGCGCAGGGCATCGAGGTGGAATTCGACGGCGAGCATCTGCATTTTGACATGGAGGATCTGCGAGACCAGTTGAACAACGAACTGGGACCGGAATTCCGTGAGGAGATGCGCCAGGCCATGGAGGAAGCCCGTCTCGAAATCCAGGCCAGCCGCGACGAGCTGCGGGCGGGGCTGGACGACCGCCGCGCGGGCATGGACGGCGCGCGGGCCGCGATCGCCGAAGCCCGGGCCGAAATGGCTGAGGCGAGAGCTAGCAGCGAATCCGACCGCGCGCGGTTCGATGTCAGGCTCGACGGCGGCGGCCCCTCGGCCCGCTCGCTCGACCGGCGCCTGATGGATGCGGCAGAGGAAGGCGACGGGGAAAGTGTTCGCGAGCTGATTGCCGAGGGCGCCGGCGTCAACCGCATGTTCCCCGGCGACGGGTCCGCCCTGATCGCGGCGGCGCGCGCCGATGAAGCAGATGTCGTCCGCCTGCTGCTCGACGCGGGCGCCCAACCCGATGCCGCCTCGCCGGGCGACGGCAGCGCGCTGATCGTGGCGGCGCAGCACGGAAACCTGCAGATCGTTCGCATCCTTCTGGATGCCGGCGCCGACATCGACATCGCCTCGCCGGGGGACGGCAACCCGCTGATCAAGGCGGTGTTGCACGGGGAAGAAGCCATCGTTCGTCTGCTGCTCGACCGGGGCGCCGAAGTGAACACCTATGTGCCTGGCGACGAAACGGCGTTGATCAACGCCGCGTATGCAGGCGAATTGCACATCGTCCGGCTGCTGGTCGAGAGGGGAGCCGCCGTGAACCTCGCCTACCGCGCCCAAAGCGAACTGCGCTCGCCTCTTGGAGTGGCGCAAAGGCGGGGCCATGACGACGTCGCGGCTTATTTGAAGGGCCGGGGCGCCGAGACCGCGCCCAAGCCCGCCAACTAGAGTAGCCTCTCATGGCGCCGGACGCAGACAGCTGATTGGATTTCTACAACGGATCAACTTTTCCGCCTTCAATTGTTCCCAATCAGGGTGGGTTGATGAGCGGTCGGGACAGCGAGACAGCGGGACAGCGGACGGATTGTAGAAGTAGTTTGGTCGGATGGCCGCTCCAGGGTCAGTGGGCGCGACTGTCCGAGCTGAAAAACGAAGCGTGAGGACTGACCATGTCGACAGGAATGCCGGGCGCCTTCGCCGCGCGTCGGGCTGGCGCAAGCCGGATGGCGTTCGCGGGAGGGCTGGCCGCGCTGGGACTTGTATGCCCGGCGCAGTCGCAGGCGCCGCCGTCCGGTCCGACGCCTGCCCAGCCATCGGTCGCCTCGACGGGGGGGACGATCTACGAGCCGGACTTTTTCACGCGCTTCGCGCCGAAGACGGCCCTCGACATGGTCGCCCAGATTCCCGGCTTCCAGATCAGTCAGCTGAGCGAGGAGCGCGGCTTCGGACAGGCGACGCAGAACGTGCTGATAAACGGGCGGCGGTCGTCGGCGAAATCGAATGACGTGCAGTCGGCTCTGGACCGGATCGACGCCAAGAGCGTCACGCGCATCGAGATTGTCGATGGAGCAACGCTCAACATACCGGGGCTGTCCGGCCAGGTCGCCAATGTGATCGCCGAGGTTGATGGCCTGGCGGGAAACTGGTCGGTTCAGCAGGAGTTCCGGGAGAACCGGGCGCCGGGCCTGAACGCCAGCGCGTCCGGCAACGGGCGTTCCGGCGGGCTGTCGTGGTCTGCAGGCCTGTCCGCCGGTGTCTTTCGCAATGGCGCCGAGGGACCGGAAATCGTCACGGACGCCGCCGGGCTGGTGACAGACCGCCGGAACGAGGAAGGAAATTTCAACGGGGAAAACCCTTCGCTGAGCGGATCCATCGCCTACGAAACTCTCGCCGGCTCCGTCGCCAATCTGAACGTTTCGGCGTCCGCATTCAGTTTCAACGGTTCGGAGGTTTCAAAGAGGCGACCGGTGGCTCGTGCGGCCGAAGACCGCCTGTTCGAGGATGGCGTGGACGAGGTGAGTGGCGAGATCGGCGGCGATTATGAGTTCGCGCTGGGCGTCGGCCGTCTCAAGCTGATTGGCCTCGTGCGGCAGGAAGACGAAGACTTTCGCAGCGTCTCAAGCGTGTTCGCCAGTGGATCGGCGCCGACCGGGCAGCGCTTCTCGACGGCGGCGACAAGCGGCGAGAGCATCGGGCGCGGCGAATACAGCTTCGGGGCGCTTGGTGGCGACTGGCAGCTGGCCGCAGAGGGCGCATTCAACTATCTCGACATCGCCTCGACGCTGGAAGTCCTTCAGGCTGGCGGTTCGTACGCGGCGACGGCATTGCCCGATGGCACGGCGCGCGTCGAGGAGAAGCGGGCTGAAGCCAATCTTACCCATGGCCGCGCGCTTTCGTCCGACTGGACAGTGCAGGCCTCGGTCGGGGGAGAATACTCGAAGCTGACTCAGACCGGTCCTGGTCCTGGCGGCGGACCGGTAATCGAGCTCAAGCAGCGCGACTTCGTGCGGCCCAAGGGCTTTCTCTCGCTGGCATGGAAACGCGACGAGAAATTCGACCTGAACCTCAAGGCCGAACGCAAGGTGGGCCAGCTCGATTTCGGGGATTTCATCTCCTCCGTCGATATCAACAACGAGAACGCCCAGACCGGCAATCTCGAACTCGTGCCCGACCAGAGTTGGATCCTGACCGCAGAGGCCAATCGCAAGCTCGGGGCGTTCGGCGCGGTCAAACTGACGCTCCAGGGCGGGACCGTCGAAGACATTGTCGATCAGGTTCCCATCATCACGACGCGGCCCGGTCCGCCGCCGACGACGGTGATCGGACAAGGCACGGGAAACATCGACAAGGCTGAGGCCTACTCGGTCGAGTTTTCGGGGACGCTCAATTTCGATCCCCTGGGATGGAAGGGCGCCAAGCTCGATTTCCGTGCCCTGCTGGCTGAGTCCGCCGTTGACGATCCGGTGTCGGGTCAGAGCCGCTTCATCAGCCGGAGCGAAGTCAGCGAATTCGACGTGTCCATCCGCTATGATGTTCCAGACACGGCGTGGGCGGCGACGATCGGCTTCGAAGAGGAGCGGGACGCCGCGTCCTACCGGCTTGACCAGCGCGCCCAGCAATATCAGGATCCGGGCATTGTCTACGCCTTCATCGAGAACAAGGATGTTTTCGGGCTGAAGGGCCGGCTGATGCTGGTCAACCTGCTCGACACCGGCGAATACTTCACGCGGCAGGTGTTCGGTCCCGTGACGATCGGCGCGGACGGGGATCTGAAAAGGGGACCGCTCCTTTTCACGGAGGACCGCCGCCGGACATTCGGCCCGATCATGCGGATCAGCCTTTCGGGAAATTTCTGAGGAAGATTCAGTGCGCCGTCGCGCCAGAACAGAAACCGGGAGTATCAAGGCCCAGCATGGGCAAACCCCGCTGGCAGACCTCGCGGCCGCCGTCCCACATCATCTGCAGCGCCACGAAGAAGATGATGATGAGGCCGACATAGGCGATCCAGCGATGCCTCTGCAGCAGACGGGCGATGACGGTCGCAGCGACGCCCATCAGCACCACCGAAAGCGCCAGGCCGAAGACCAGGATCACTGGATGGTCGTGCGCCGCGCCGGCGACGGCGAGCACGTTGTCGAGCGACATCGAGACGTCGGCGACGATGATCTGGGAGACGGCCTGGCGCAGGCTCTTGCGACTCTTGCCGGCGATGGTTCCGTCGGCGTTGAGGTCCTGACCCGCAAGCGCTTCCTCGGCGTCCGCATGGCCGCCCTCGCGCAGCTCGCGCCACATCTTCCAGCATACCCAGAGCAGCAGGACGCCGCCGGCCAGCAGGAGGCCGACGATGGCCAGAAGCTGTGTCGCGACAAGCGCGAACACGATGCGCAGGATCGTGGCGGCCAGAACGCCGAGAAGGATTGCCTTTCCGCGCTGATGGGTCGGAAGTCCCGCAGCGGCGAGACCGATCACGACGGCGTTGTCCCCGGCCAGCACGAGGTCGATCATGACCACGGTGAAAAAGGCTTGCAGCGCCTCGGGAGTCACAAAGTCCATACGCGAACGCCTCGCCGCAGCCGGTGGGCCGGATCAGGCGGACACATTCTTCACCGCGACGGCTAAAGCAAGGGGCGTTTTCAGCGAGGCGGATACGTCGAAGCCTGCGGGGTCAGTCTCCGGCGGGGACAGCGGCTGATTCGCCGCGGATGAAGCGTTCGATGGCTTCGCTGCGCGCAGGTGGGGCGGGCGGGTTGCCAGGCGAAAGTTCGTTGCGGATCCACATCGGCGCCTTCATCTCGGCGCTCCACTTCATCCAGCCGGCCTTCAGTTCGGCAAGTTTCTGCGGCTGCTGCGCAACCAGGTCCTTGCGTTCGCCGATGTCGGTGGAAAGATCGAAGAGGTGCCAGGTGTCGCCGTTCTTGATCAGCTTCCATTTGCCCGAGCGCATGGCGCCCTGCGTGCCGGCCCGCCAGAACAGCTCCTTGTGGGCGTCCCCTGCGCTACGGCCGTTGAGATAGGGAATGAGATTCACTCCATCGAGACCGGTTGTTGGCAAAACCCCGGCCACGGCCAGGGCTGTCGCCGTCATGTCGAAGCCGATCGATGCAGTATCGACGACCTTGCCGGCCGGCAGGGCGCCCTTCCACTGCACGATCGCGGGTACGCGGATGCCGCCTTCCAGCACTGTCCCCTTGACGCCGTTGAGGGGGCCGTTCGAGGAGGTGGTCTCCTGCGTCGGGCCGCCATTGTCGCTGGTGAAGATCACCAGCGTGTTGTCCGCCACGCCTTCTTCTTCCAGCGTCGTGAGCACGCGGCCCACCGCATCGTCGAGCGCCGACAGCATCGCGAGGTGGGTGCGCCGGTTCTTGTCCGGGACGGACCTGAACCGCTCGAGATAGGGGTCGGTCGACTCCATCGGCGAATGCACGGCGTTGAAGGGCAGATAGACGAAGAACGGCTTGTCCTTGTTCGTGCGGATGAATTTGACGGCCTCGTCGGCGAAGGCCTCGGTGAGGTGCGCGGGCATTGGGGCAGGCTGGGTTCCACGCTGGATCGTGTTGGCGCGCGTTCCTCCGAGGCCGGCAGGCGTGTAGGAATGCGCGCCGGACAGGAAGCCGTAGAACGTGTCGAATCCCCGGGCGCTTGGCTGGGTTTCCGGCCTGAAGCCGACATGCCACTTGCCGAACATGCCCGTAGCGTAGCCGGCCGCCTTGAGCCGCTCGGGCAAGGTTGGAAGGTCCTGCGAGATCCCGAATTTGGGGCTGGTGAGCCGCGGCGTGCCGGAATTGTGCTCGAAGCCCATGCGGTGCTGATAAACGCCCGTCATCAGGGCGGCGCGGCTGGGGCTGCACACGGGATGGTTCGAATAGTAGTTGGTGAGCCGAACGCCACCGGCCGCCATCCTGTCGATATTGGGGGTCCGTGCTTCGCGATCACCCTGCACGCCGAGATCGCCATAGCCAAGATCGTCGGCGAACAGGATAATGATATTCGGCTTCCCCGACGCGGCGTCCGCGCTTCCCTGGGGCAGGCTTGAGACGGCTGTCTGCTGATCGCCCGATTGCTGGTCGCCCGAGGCGCATCCCAGGACAGTCAGGGACCCCAGAGCCGCGATCGTCGCCAACATACGTTTCATGTATCGCTCCATGACGTTTGGCGAGCGGGGCGGTCCGCGCTCGCCATCTGGGAAAAGTCCTTAGCCTCAAGCTTGTCGCAAGAGTATGTCACGCGCGATGCTCGTGTGGAAAAGCCGGCCGCGTGTCGAATCTACCTCTATCACTGCGGACAGAGCCGACAAGCTGTCTGATCGTTCGTCCATTCAGTTGGCGATGGAGGTGGGGGCCGGCGGCGCAGTTGCCCTCCGGCCGCGCTCCGGGCAACTTCAGGAGATGATCAGGCGCGCCATCCTTCTGGGCTGTCTTTCCCTGTCGTCGGCTTGCGGACAGCGCGACGATGCAACGGCGCCGCTGGCCGGAGTTGCAGGCCATGATTCTTGTGTGACGCCCGGGCTAGCCCAGCGCGCGCCTTCAACCAGCGGCATGGTCCACGTCGGGGGCGGCGATTTCCTCATGGGCGCCGAACCCATGCACGCTGAGGAGGGACCGCCGCGAGCCGCGCGCGTCAAATCCTTCTTCATCGATGCGACGGAGGTCACCAACCGCGACTTCGCGCGATTTGTCGCGGCGACTGGCCATGTCACGCTTGCCGAACGGCCGCTCGACCCCCGGCGCTATCCCGGCCTGCCGCCCCAACAGCTCAAACCCTCAAGCCTGGTGTTTGTCGGCGCCGACGATCCAAGAGCCGGTCCGATGCAATGGTGGGCGGTGATCCCCGGCGCCGACTGGCGCCATCCCGACGGGCCGGGAAGTTCGATCGAGGGACGGGATGCGTGGCCAGTCGTGCAGGTCGGGTGGGACGACGCGAAGGCCTATGCAGACTGGCTCGGCCGCGATCTCCCGACCGAAGCGGAATGGGAATACGCCGCCCTTGGCGGCGAGGAGGGGAACTCCGATGGCGCAGTCAGGGCCAACATCTGGGAGGGTCTCTTCCCGCTGAACGATTCAGGCGCCGACGGCTACAAGGCGCGGACCGCGCCGGTCGGGTGCTTTCCGTCGGGC
This sequence comes from Alphaproteobacteria bacterium, assembly GCA_034439955.1. Taxonomy (GTDB): domain Bacteria; phylum Pseudomonadota; class Alphaproteobacteria; order Caulobacterales; family Hyphomonadaceae; genus UBA7672. Next base: position 10,389 of record JAWXBJ010000069.1, on the reverse strand, counting down.
GGATACGGGCTCCACGACATGGCCGGAAACGTCTGGGAGTGGACGGCGGACTGGTATGCGCCGGGGCTGGATCCGGCCGATGCCGCCGCATCTGGTCCCGAACAAGCATTAGCGTTCGATCCCGATGATCCCGGCGTCGCCAAGCGCGTGATCAAGGGCGGGTCGTACCTCTGCGCCGACAATTACTGCCTGCGATACCGGCCGCCGGCGCGACAGGCTGGGCCGCCCGACACGGGCTCCAGCCATATCGGGTTTCGTACTGTTCTGCGCGAGGAGCGCCAGCCGCCTGATACTCCGTGAGCGCGGGGCGCCGCGATGCGGCGTCCATCTCGACGTCCGACAATTGGAGGGCCGGAATCGAGACGACTGTTCAGACGTGTTGCGGCGAGGCGCTGATCCGAACTATCCTGTACGCTACGCCTCGGGCTATTTGGGAAAGCAAAAATCATGAAATCGTTCATTCTGCTGGTTGCCGCGCTGGGTCTCACAGGCGGCGCGTCATTCGCGCAGGCGCCGCAGGCGTCCGCCGCCCGGGAGCAAATGCTGAAGGACCCCCAGGGTTCGTTCAAGGCGCTCGATGCGGACGCGAATGCGGAAGTCAGCAAGGCTGAGTGGCTCGCGGCGGGGCGGCGCGACCAGGGCTTCGCACGTTTCGACGCGAACGCCGACGGCAAGCTCATGATGGCCGAGTGGGAAGCGGCCGTCGAAATGATGAAGAATGCCGCGGGCCGGGCCGGGCAATAACGTCGCAGACGCCGCCAGCGCGGCGACCGTCCCCGTCCATCCGGAAGTTGTACGAACGACCTTGTATTTTCGCGTGGGCATCTTGGCGGGGGAGAAATTCCCGTTATGCTGACGCAAGCTGACCAGGGCGTTTAATTGGTCACGGAACCGGTGCGGCGGCTTTCGGTCAGCTCTGGTCCGTGGAAAGCTGCGGCCAACAACAGGGCGGACCGGACCGGCGATACCGGACCGGCGACACAAGACCGGCGACACAAGACCGGCAATAAAGGGGTGGACATGCGCGTTCTCGACGGTCGCAGTTTTGTCTATGGAGCGATTTTCCTCGGGTCGCTCGCCTTCGCCGCGACGTGCGCGGTCATGGTCGATCCAAAGCCAGCCGGGAGCACGTCCGGAGCACGGCCCGTTTCCGGGCCGGCAGCCATCGCGCCCTCCGCCATCCGCATTGCGGAGTACATGCCGGCCGAACTCCGTACCCGCGTGGAAAAACTCAAGAAGGATGTGGCGAGCACCCCGTCCGAACCTGCTTCCGTGGACGCGCGAGCGCTGGTCCTCTTTGAATGGGTGAATGCCTATTCCCTCACCAAGAGGCCCGTCCCGGTCCAGCTGCCGCCGACGGTCACCAACGTCACCGCGCCGGGTGTGGCCAGCGCGGCGCTGTGCAAGCAAATCGACGATTATGTGCGCGAGCTGACCCTCTACGAAGAACAGCCAGATGCGCTCGGCGCTCTCGCCACCTCCACCACGGGACCTTTCGCGCCGGCGTCGATGCAGTCGATCACTCTCACCTACACTGTGGGCGCCAAGGCGATCGAGACGGGCGGCGGGCTTGTGCTGGCCCGCCACACCATGTCGAACCAGGGGGCCTACCAGACCGCCGATCCGGCGGGCGCCAACTATGTCAGCGCGAAAACCTCCAATGCACGGGTAAGGTTCGGAACGTCGAGCATTCCGCTGATGGGACCGTTCGGCGGTATTTATTCGCCGGTCGGCGCGCTCTTCTTCACGGTCGAGAGCGGCAGGCTCGATCCCGGCGACGTTGTGACGATCACGATCGGCGACAGGTCGTCTGGCAGTCCGGGCTTCAAGGTGCAGACGTTTGGAAACGACGGCCTGCGCATGCCCGTCTATGTGGTGTTCGGGGCCGGGGGCGCGATCACCAGCCTTCCTGATTTTCTCTACCGCGTCACGGGCGGCCCGGTGGCGCGCGTCGTCGGATTTGCTCCCTCCATCGCCGCAGTCGGCGAGGCGGTGCCGGTTTCCGTACGCGGGGAGGATATATGGATGAATCGCGCGGTCGGGCCCCAGCCTGCCTATGACGTGCTGGTGAATGGCGAGAAGCGGGGCCGGATCGCGGCGGGCGACCAGGCCATCACGATCTTCAACGATCTCAAATTCGATGCGCCTGGCGTCTATCGCGTCAGCTTCCGTTCGGATGACGGCAGGATTGTCGGCGTCGCCAATCCGGTCTGGGTCCGCGAGGGAGATCATCCCGGCATCTACTGGGGCGAGACGCATGCTCACTCGGCCTTCGCGGAAGGCCAGGGTTCGATCGACTTCTTCTATCGCTTCGGGCGCGAGGATGCGCGCCTCGATTTTCTCGGCATGTCCGAGCACGACGTCTGGATGGACGATCATGAGTGGGAGCAGTTGCGTGAGGCCGTCGTCCGCCACGACCGTCCCGGAGAGTTCATCACCTATCTCGCATATGAGTGGACGGCGCCCACCCAGTTCGGCGGCCATCACAACGTCTTCTTCCGTACACATGAAGGACGCAAGCGCACGCCGCGCCAGACGTTTCCAACCCTGACGTCGCTCTACAGCGGATTGCGCGCGGGCAATGACCCGAAGGACGTGCTGGTGATCCCGCACGCCCACGCCACCGGTGAATACCGCGTCAGCGATGCGGGTCTGGAACCGATCGTCGAGATCAGTTCTCTGCACGGAACATTCGAATGGTTTGGAGAGGCGTATCTTGGCCAGGGCCACGAGGTGGGGTTCATCGCGGCCTCGGACGATCACCTGTCGCATCCGGGCTATGCCGCGCCTTATGCTCGGGACGGACTTTCGAACAAGAGCGGCCTTGCGGCCGTCGTGGCGCCCGAAAAATCGCGCGACGCACTTTTCGATGCGATGAAGTCGCGCTCCACCTACGCCACCAACGGGGCTCGGATCATTCTAGACTATGATGTGGCCGGAGGCAGTTTCGGCCAGCGCGTCGCGATGACAGACAAAAGAGAAGTCAATCTGCGGTCGATCGGGACCGGACCGATCGAGTCCGTCACGATCATCAAGAATGGCCGCGAGGTCTACGCTAAGGACTATCTGATCGACACGCAGGCCAAGTCCGACCAGATCGCCGTCACCTTCGCTTCGGACACTGACCCCAGCATTCGTGACAATGCGCGGGGTTGGCGCCGCTGGACCGGCAAGCTCACGGTCAAGGGCGCGACACTCGAGGGCTTCTCGACGCCGTGGCGACCCAATGTCCTGCTCGACCGGATCGAGCGGTCCCCCAGCGATTCCAATACACTTGAGATTAGCGTGGCCACGCGCGGGGACGCCAAATCGATCAATCTCGATCTCGACCGCATCAGGCCGGGCACGACCGTCGAACTGGACCTCCAGCCGGTCAACGAGACCGGCACGCCGGCCGTCACGACCCAGTTCCATGCCTATCCGGCGATGAAGGTGTCGCTGCCGCTCTCGAAAATGAAATCGGGGGCCTACGCCACGACAACGCCCGGACCGGTGATGCCGGACCGCATTTCGGTACGCGCGATCCGGACCGACGTGCCGATGGAGCAAACCGTCAAATGGACAGACCCGGAGCCGGGCAAGCCCGACGACTACTACTATGCGCGGGTCGTGCAGACCGACGGTGGCATGGCGTGGACCAGTCCGGTCTGGGTAGGCGGCTTCTCGCGCCAGACTCAGTGACGGCAGGGGCGGGGTGCTACCCCGCGTCGCGGCCCATAAACGTGCGGATGACCGCCAGGACAAGATCGGGCCGGTCGAGGATCGATGCGTGCCCCGTCATCGGCATGGTCTCGAGCCGGGCGCCCTGTATTTCACCTGCGAGGCGCCGCGATCCTTCAAGGTTGGGATCCTGTTCGCCCGTGGCGATGACGGTGGGCGTTCGCAGGGCGTCCAGCCCCGGGGTCCAGTCCGGCTGACCGCGCAGCGCCTGTCCGTTGAGGCCGTCTCCGGCAGGGTGGCGGCGCGCGAACCAGGCTGGGTCGCGCACCGGAGTGGCTAGCCCCGCCTCGGCGCGCAGACGTGCCGCGACCTCCGATCCGGCGCGCCGCACGCTCTCCGGCGCCGGCGGTCCGCCGGTCGCGTCGAACAGGATCAGGCCGGAGGTCCGGCCGGGCGCATCCAGCGCCAGGCGCAGGGCGACCCTTGCTCCGAACGCCATCCCGCAGATCGTCGCGCGATCGACGCCCGCCCCGTCCATGACCGCGAGGGCGTCGCTCCGGAAGGTCTCGAAGGTGTGGGTCGCCGGGCCGCCCGGGTCGCTGTCGCCATTGCCGCGGCGGTCATGTGTGATGACCCGGTACGTAGCGGACAGAGGCTCGGTGACTGGCGCCCAGACAGACATCGCCGCCGTGCCCATGGTGCAGAAAAAGATGGCCGGCCCATCCTTTGGACCGGCGTCGCGCCAGGCGATGCGGCATCCGTCCGAAGCCATGACATAGCCTGGTTCGTTCATCTCCCGTCTCCCATTCGCGGCAACCGGCGCACCTTGCCCGACGCATCCGCCGACCGCGATCGCTGCGCCGGCCAGGAATTCCCTTCTACGCATTCTTGACGGCCTCTACCAAATCATGGCTGGGCGTTGGTGTTGTATAGAGATGGCAAGCCACGCGAGAAGTGGGTCCCACCAAGTCGAACGCCGGATCGATGGTCGAGCACGGCGCGAATGCATGTGGACAGCGGGGATGAAACCGGCAGCCCGAGGGTGGATTGCGTGGACTCGGAACCTCGCCGATCATCACGGCCGATGGTCGCGCTACCTCGACACCGGGATCGGCGACGGGCGCCGCCGCCATCAGCGCCTGGGTGTAGGGATGCTTCGGATTGGCGAACAATTCGTCGGCCGGCGCGAACTCGACTATCCGTCCCAGGTACATGACGGCCACGCGATCGCTGATGTGACGGACCACCGAAAGGTTGTGCGAGATGAAGAGATAGGTAAGGCCGAGACGTTCCTGCAGGTCGAGAAAGAGGTTGAGAATCTGCGACTGGATGGAGACGTCGAGCGCCGAAACCGGCTCGTCGCAGATGAGGAGGTCAGGCTCGAGCGCCAGGGCGCGGGCGATGCCGATGCGCTGGCGCTGTCCGCCGGAAAACTCGTGCGGATAGCGCGTCGCCATGTCGGGAAGGAGACCGACGAGGTCGATCAGCTCGGCTATCCGCGCATTGTACTGGGCGCGGTCGCGTGCGAAGCCGTGCACCAGCAGCGGCTCGCCGATGATCTCATGTAGCGTCATGCGGGGATTGAGCGAACCATAGGGGTCCTGAAAGACCATCTGCATGCGCCGGCGGACCGTACGAAGCCTGCGGCCGCCATGCCCGGCGATGTCCTCTCCGTCGAAGACGATCCGTCCTGACGTTAGAGCTTGCAGACGCAGCACCGCGAGCGCCGTCGTCGATTTGCCGCAGCCACTTTCCCCGACAATGCTCAGGGTCTCGCCGCGCCGCAGATCGAAGGACACGCCATCGACCGCCTGGATGGTCGCGATCCGGCGCGGCCGCAGCACGCCGGACATGACCGGGAAGTGGACCTTCAGGTTCTCGACATTGAGCAGGACCTCGCCGGGGCTGGCGGTCGCGGGCGCATCTTCAGGCATAGTTGACACAGGCGCGGGCATGAGTGGCGCTCACCCATTCGAGAGGCGGCGGCGCCGGGAGGCACGGTTCGCCAACGAAAGGGCAACGCGGGGAGAAGGCGCACCCGCGCGGAAGGTGCGCGAGATTGGGAGGTTGGCCTCCGATCGTGCTGAGGCGCGCATGGGATTTCCTGTTCAGCTGGGGCGCGGATTCGAGCAGCCCGCGCGTATAGGGATGAAGCGGCTGCGCAAACAATTCGACTGCCGGGGCGGTTTCGACGATCCGGCCGGCATACATCACCGCGACCCGGTCGGCGTAGCGTGCAACGACGCCAAGATCATGGGTGATGAGAATGAGCGCTGACTGCAGTTCGCGTGTCAGCGCTCTCAGCAGATCAAGTATCTGGGCCTGAACGGTGACGTCGAGTGCAGTGGTCGGCTCGTCAGCGATGATCAGCTTTGGCTGGCACGCCAGCGCCATGGCGATCATCACCCTTTGCCGCATGCCGCCTGAAAAGCGGTGCGGATAGTCATTGAGGCGGCTGCGCGCATCCGGGATCGACACCCGTTCCAGGAGGGCGCCGGCCTGGTCGAGTGCGTCCTTCCAGCTGACGCGGCGGTGAATGCGGATGGGCTCGGCCACCTGCATGCCGATGGTGAGGACCGGATTGAGGGAGGACATTGGCTCCTGGAAGATCATGGCGATGCGATTGCCGCGCACGGCGCGGATGCCGGCGTCGTTGAGCAGGCCGAGATCCTCCCCCTCGAACAGCACGCGACCGCTGTCGATCCGGCCGGCGTCGCCCAGAAGCCGCAGGATGGAAAGCGCGGTGACGCTTTTTCCCGAGCCGCTCTCGCCGACGACCGCCAGCGGTTCGCCGGCCGCGACATGCAGGGACACGCCATCGACGGCGCGCACAATTCCGCGATCCGTGCGGAAACTGACGCAGAGGTCCTCGACCTGGAGAAGATGCGTCACCGGAAGCCAAGCTCCCGCTTCATCTCCTGGTCGATCCAGACGCGCGCATAGATCGGGCCGGGGCGGACAGCCCCCGCCCTCAGCTCGCCGCCATAATTCTTTACCCACGGCCACCAGGCCGTGTGGCCATAAGGGGTCGGGAGCCAGACATAGGGCGCCGCGTCCAGCATTTCGAGGGTCAGGTCGCGAGCCAGGGTCACACGCTCGGCTTCGTCGCGCGTTTCGAACATGCGATCCAATCGTGCATCCAGATCAGGGTCTGACACCATCGCCGGGTTCCACAGCTGGTCGGTCTGGAAGTTCTTGCGCAGAGTGGAGGTTGGGCTCACGACACCGGTGTTCAACATATATCCGGCTGCGTGCGTCTTGGTGGTCATCGCCGAAAGAAACGACGCGTATTCCATCGGCTGGATTTTCACCCGGACACCAATCTGCTCCCAGTATCGCGTGATCAGCGGCAGGAGGTCCATGTGATCGGAGGTGCAGCTGCACACCTGGACAGTGATCTCGAAACCTTCGGGCAGGCCCGCCTCCGCGAGCAGACGCCTCGCCTTGTCCGGGTCGTAGACAAACAGCTCCCGGACCGAGGCGGGCATGTTCTCAAGCGTCTGGAAGTAGGGACCGAAATCGGGATGCTGCGGGAAGGCCATCATCTCGGCATGGCCGCCATAATAGAGCGACACGATCTCCTGCTTGTTGACGGCGATGTTGAGCGCCCGGCGGATACGGACATCGTCAAACGGTTTCTGGTCCGTGCGCAGCGCGATGAACATGCCCTGGGGCGCCAGCCAGCGATTCCAGCGCAGCTCCGGCGTCGATTTCTTGAGCTGATCGACATTGATCCAGCGGATGGCCTCGAGAATGTCGAGCTTGCCGGTGCGAAGGGCGGTGAGGTACGTCGCCTCGTCCTTGATGATCCGATAGGTCACGCGGTCCACGAAAGGCAGCTGATGATCCTTGCCGGCAAGCGTCTCGCTGTCCCAGTAATCCGGGTTGCGGGCGAAGCTCTGAACATTGCCCGAGACATAGCGATCGAGGCTGAAGGGTCCCGTGCCCGTTACGGTGCGCCAGTCCGACTGTTCGACCTTCGCCATCTCTCGCGGGAGAATGGATGTGTAATAGCCATAGCCGATGCGGTAGGGCCATTCGGTGTTGAACTTCGAGAAATGAAAGACGACGGTATGGTCGTCGCGCGCCTCGATGCGCTCGATGAAGTCGAGATAGCTCTTGATCCGTTTCGGGCTTTTCTGGATATAATCGAAGGTGAACAACACATCGTCGGCCACGAATTCTCGGGATTTCATGACGCCGGGCTTGTCGGGAAACATGACGCCATGCCGTAGATGCACGACCAGCGTCAGCGGATCCTCCCACTCCCAGCTTTCGGCCAGTTCGCCGCGCAGCGCGTCTTCGGGTATGAACACATCCGCCGTGAAGGCGTTGGGGCCGCCATTGCGCCTCGCGGTTCCAAGGTCGGCGGCGAATAGGAGTTCACGCACCGAGCCGGCGTCGTGATTGCTCTTCCAGGTCCAGTCCGCCGGGTCCCATGACAGGGCCGATAGCGTGACATAGATGCTCCCGACATTCAGCTCCCCGCCATACTGAGGCGCTTCGTTCGGAGCCGGCGCCGGAACGGCCGAACCGGCGCTCCGGGAACAGGCGCCGAAGACCAGCGACGCCAGAACGGCCAGACAAAGCAAAGCGATAGCGCGGACCGGGACCATGTTAATCATCGCGCGCCCCGCATCCTGGCGTCGAGCAGATCGCGGAGCGCGTCGCCCAGAACATTGACGCCATAGACAACAACCGCAAGGCATAGGCCCGGCGCGAGGGCGAGCCAAGGTCCCAGATACATGTAGGTGCGTCCCGCGCCGCTCAGCATGCCGCCCCAGGTCGGCGCCGGGGGCGGAACGCCCAGCCCCAGAAAAGACAGGCCGGCCTCGGCGAGGATCACGGCGCCGATCCGCGTCGTCCACAGGACAATCGCCACGGGCATGACCCCGGGCAGGATGTGGCGCCAGAGGATGTGCACAGGCCCCGCGCCCATCGCCCTGGCTGCCGTCACGTGCATGTTTCCGCGCACCGAGATGACCGCGCTTCGCACGATGCGTGATCCGGCGATGCCGTAGAGCAGGGCCAGCACCCCTATGATCTGGGGTATGCCGGGGCCGACGACGGAAATGACGACGATCAGAAGGACAAGATCCGGAAAGGTCATCCAGGCGTCGACGAAACGCTGGGTAATCATGTCAAAGCGTCCGCCGAAATACCCCGCGAGCAGTCCGATGAGCAGGGAGATCACCGTCGCCAGGCTCGCCGCCGCCATGGCCACGATCATCGACACCTGCGCGCCGATCAGGATGCGCGAGAACACGTCGCGTCCAAGGTGGTCCGTCCCGAGTGGAAATGCCAGAGAGGGCGCTTCCAGCCGATGATGCAGGTCGGTTTCATTGATTCCGTGGGGAGCGAGGATCGGGGCCAGAAGCCCGCACACGAGAAAGATCAGAAAGACGACGCCGCCCAGCGCGCCGAGCGGCTTGTCGCGAAAAAGGCGCACGACCAGTTCTGCGGCCGGGCCGCGCGCTTTTGCCGGCCGGACGGCGACCGGCGCTTCGGAGGTAGCGATCGCCGTCATTGCTGGCGCACCCTCGGATCGAGAAAGCCATAGCTCAGATCGACGGCGAGATTGATGAGGAGAACGCCGATCCCGATGATCAGGAAAACGCCGGACACCACCGGGTAGTCTCTCTGTGATACCGCCTCCAGCAGCAACTGCCCCATGCCCGGAACGGCGAATATCTGTTCCAGGATGACCGCGCCCCCGATCAGGAGGGGCGCCTGCAGTCCGATCAGCGTCACAACCGGAATGAGGCTGTTGCGCAAGGCGTGGCGCACCACCACCAGGCTTTCGGGCAGTCCCTTCGCCCTCGCGGTGCGGATATAGTCCTGCCGCAGCACTTCCAGCATCATCGTGCGCGTCATCCGCATGGTGATGGCGGACAGGGCAAGGCCGAGCAGGATCGCGGGCGGCAGCATGTGCCCTAGATTGCGAAGAGGATCCTCGAAGAACGGCGTGAATTCAAGCTCCGGAGACCAGCGCCACCAGACGGAGGGAAACACCATCACCAGCGTGCCGAGCCAGAAACTGGGCACCGCCAGCATGACCAGCGAAAACGACCGGGCGACGTAATCGCCCGCCGTGTCCTGCTTTACTGCGGAATAGATGCCGATCGGGATGGCGATGCTGATCGATACGATCAAGGCCAGGAGACCCAATTCGAATGTGATCGGCAAGCGGTCCAGCAATTGTTCGGTGACGGGAGTGTTCTGCCACAGGGAGCGGCCGAGATCCCCTTGCAGGGCGGAGCCGATCCACCTGAAATATTGCTCGAAGATCGGCCGGTCGAGGCCAAGCGCCGATTCGATCGCCTCGCGGTCAAGGCTGGAGGCGACGTCGTTCTGCGCCAGCATCAGGTCGATGACGTCGCCCGGTATCAGGCGGATCGCGAGGAATACGATCAGGCTGGCGAAAAACAGGGTCGGGATCAGCGCCAGGAGCCGTCGAGCCACATACTCGCCCATCGCTCAATCCCCCGCGCGCCTGGCGCCGAGCGAGGCCGGTCGGCCCGTCGGACAGGCGACCGCGTGGACGGCCACTGCGCCAGGACGGCTTGCGTTAAACCGCACGCGGACAAGAACATTTTCTGCGATCTGCGAATTGTCGCAATACTCTAGGTTCTTGTCTGGTCGCGTTCTCTGACGGCGAAGCGGTTCCCGGCTCGCCTGAAGACGCTCCAGCTCTGGAAATCTGGCGACAATACGTTTGTCCGCCTTCAA
>JAWXBJ010000068.1:0-14908 GCA_034439955.1 Alphaproteobacteria bacterium | reverse complement strand
TTTTTCCGTCGCGAATAATCCGATTGTGACAAGGAAGGAAAGATTCCCGGGTCGCGCTTCGCTTGCCCGAGAATGACTTCATTAGGCGCTTCGCGCCCTTCTTCGGGCTACTTGCTGCGCTTCACGGGGCGCCAAAAGCGCGCGTCACTCGGTATGCGCCGGCCCGAGCAGGACGGCGTTGGCGATCAGCAGGGTGAGGCCATTGAGATAGGCGCGGGTGGTGGGACTCTGGGTGAAGCTGATGACCATGCCCTTGCCCCGCCGCTCGGCCGTCAGATAGGGCTTGAGGGCCAGCTGAAGCCGGTTCTCCTCCCACAGATGACCGCTGGCCAGAAGCCGGTCGGCGGGTGCGAAGCGCAGGGCGGTCGAGCCGTCCGCGTCGTTGAGCGGGGCGAAGATGTCCGACCCGGTGACAAGCACGCCGGTCCGGTCATAGCCCGCCGACAGCCAGTGATCGGGGTCGGCGTCGGTCCACGCCAGGGCGCCGGGCAGGCTGTCGGGCGACGCCTTGCGGTTGAGCTGCGCGGCGTCGAGTTCGGCCTGGGTCTTCAGGCGGGAGCCGGGGACGGTCGTGTCTTTTTCATTGTCGGGTTTGACGATGGCGGGCAGCGCCGGATCAATCCAGTCGCGTTCGAGACGGAGCGCGGAAAAACCGATTTCGGGATCGGCGAAGTAGTTCACCGCCGCGCCGAAGCCAACCAGAACGCCGCCATTCTTGACGAAAGCGTCCAGCGCCGTCTTGCCGCCGCCGCCGAGCGCGTCGGCATAGGCATAGCCTTCGGGCAGGATGACGACGTCATAGCGGGAGAGGTCCGCGCGGGCGAAGGCCGACGCGCGGATCGGCGCGACGGGAATGCCGAGGACGCGCTCCAGCATGTAGCGTGTGGAGCCCGCCGAGGTCGGATCAATGTCGCCTTCCCAGGCAAGGGCCACCTTTGGCGTCTTGAGGTCCCGGGCTTCGGAGCTGCCATAGTTGATGCCGCTGTCGACCCAGCCCGATGAAAGCGGGACGAGTTCGGCGCCGATGTCCGATGCGAGGCGCTGGAGCGTTGTTCCCATGCCGTCCGGATTGGCGCTGCCGGTGAAGACGACCGCGCCGCGCCCGAAGGTGCGTCCGCCCGAGCTGAAGGGCTTGTCGAGGGTGCGGCCCCTGAGGCCGGCGGCGAGCGCGGCGAGGACGAGCCTGGCCTGCCCCGCGTCGGTCCACGGAACAGCGTAACCATAGGCGCCGGACGCGGGGCCTAGCGGCGCAGCAATGGGGTCGGCGGCGGAGATCATCGTTCCCGCCGGGGCGGCGACGCAGGAAATCGAGGCGAGGCCGTCCATCACCGGCAGCGACCAGGCCGTAACGTCGTAGAGTTCATGCGGCAGGCCGGAGGCGCGGCGCTGTTCCTGGCCCTTCATGAAGGCGTCGGAGAGCGGGGTCGTCTCGGCCAGCAGCGACTTGATGAGCGGCCGGTTGGGCCGGGCGCTGTCGATGACCAGAGCCCCGGATGCGTAGGTCTTGCCGCAGATGCGCGATCCCGGCGCCGTCCGGGAGACCGGAATGCCCTGGAACGCTAGTCGCCGGGCGAGGTCCTCGGCCTGCCAGCGCCGCTGTGCGAGATCGACGACGAAATAGCGGTCCTTGGCATTGCGGCCCGAGGCGACGTTCTCCGCGCGATAGTCGGCGAAGCTGGTGAGGAAGCGATCCTTGTTGTCGGCGACGGTCTCGGCGGTGGCGAGGGTCGAGACGAGGTGGCGCAGGACGCCGTCGCGATAGGTGAGGCTCGTTCCGTTGGGGCGGTCCCAGACCAGGCCGCGCGCGGAGCCCTGCTCGTAGGTCATGGCGATGGCGCCGTTGAGCTTGGGCCACATGTCGCCATAGCCGGGATAGAAGGCGTCGAAGACCTCGCGGGTGTAGTAGTCGAAGCCGTACTGGTCGAACCAGCGGGCGTTGTTGCGGCCGATCAGGTCTTCGAGATCGAGCTGGGCGCGGGTGACGTTGGGATTGATCGGTTCGGCGACCGGAGGGAAGAAATAGGTCTCGTCGCCGCCCATTTCGTGGGCGTCGACGACCGCCACGGGGTTCCAGGCCTGCATCGCCTGAACGCGGCCGCGCGTCTCGGGCTGGGTCAGGGCAAACCAGTCGCGGTTCATGTCGAACAGATAGTGATTGTAGCGCCCGCCGGGCCATGGCTCGTCGTGTTCGGCGGTGTAGCGGTCGCCCTGGGGCGCGAGCCCCCGGGCCGCCTCGAAGGAGTTGACGAAGCGGTTGCGCCCGTCCGGGTTCTGCATGGGATCGATGATGACGACGGTGTTGGCAAGGATCCTGTCGACCGTAGGGTCTCCACGGGCGCCCACGAGGTGGTAGGAGAGCGCGATCGCGGCGTCGGTCGATGAAATCTCGTTGCCGTGAACCCCATAGCTCAGCCAGACCACGGGGGGCGTGTCGGCAAGGAGGCGGTCGCGGTCCGTCAGGCGCTCGCCCGAGGCGAGACGCGCCATGCTGGCCTGGATTGCGTCGAGGCGCGCAATGTTCCGGGGCGAGGCGATGACGGCGTAGATGAGGTCGCGGCCCTCCCACGACCGGGCGTAGGTGGTGAGCTTGACGCGGTCGGGCGCAGCGGCGGCGATGGCCTCGAACCATTTCAGGGTGTCGCCCGGCGAGGTGATCTCCGCCCCGGAGGCATGGCCGATGACGGATAAGACGGTGGGGATGGCGGGGTCGTAGGAGGCGGCGAGGAGGTTGGCAGGCGGCGCGGCGGGCGTCTGGGCGGCAGGCGTCTGGGCGGCGATCGGGCCGGCGGCGCAGATCAGGGCGGCTGCTGCGCCAAGGCCGAAAGCGAGCATACGTGCAGAGGTCATGAGTTTTTCCGTAATTGCTGCGCCCGCCCGGCCGGCGCCGCATCCGCGCCAGTGAGCATTTCAGGCGGGCCTGACGCAACAGGCGGTCAGGCCGGTTGACAGGTTTCCTCTTTCGACGCGCAGATTGGGAGCGGTTTCTCGCGGGGGGCGATCCCACCGGGATGCAGCGCTCGAAGCCGGTTAGCCGCAACCGGAACGGAACCTGACCAGCGCCGCCGGACCGATCAACATGCGTTGGTCCCGCGCGTGGTGCATCCTTCGATCAAACTGGCTCCGATTGATCGAAGAAAGATGCTCAGTGTCGAAAGTGCAGAGCAATCTGTCTGCGTCCAGGCGGACAAAGGTTGCTCCAGGCGGGGCGATTCTTTGCCGCACCTATTTGGAAGATTCTGTGAAACCCCGGTCAAATCGCAATCATCGGTTTGACGGCGGGCAATCCTGCTTCATAAACAATCCGAGGCGTTGGAGCCGGATCGCTTTGGGTGGAGCCGCTCCTCGCTTCCCTGAAGCGTGAATCCGTCTCTCACTTGATGCGAAGGGCACGATCCACGGTCTGGATGATTCCGTCCAGATCGATCGTTTTCTAAAGCGTGGTCGCAGTCGATGCTGGAATTGAGGGACATTTCCAGACGCGTCGCCGGCGAGACGCATATCGACAAGACATTCCTGCGCCTCGATCGCGGTTGCATGAACGTGCTGCTGGGGCCGACCCTGTCCGGCAAGACCAGCCTCATGCGCCTGATGGCGGGGCTGGACAAGCCGACGAGCGGCGAGGTGTTGTTCAACGGCAAGGACGTGACTGCGGCGCCGGTGCGCAAGCGCAATGTCGCGATGGTCTACCAGCAGTTCATCAACTATCCCGGCTGGAGCGTGCGCGACAACATCGCCTCGCCGCTGAAGGTCAAGGGCGCCGACCGTCAGACCATCGCAAGAGAGGTCGCCCGGGCTGCGGAGCTGCTGCGGCTCGGACCCTATCTGGAGCGCAAGCCGCTGGAGCTTTCGGGCGGGCAGCAGCAGCGGGTGGCGCTGGCCCGGGCCATCGTCAAGAAGGCCGATCTGGTGCTGCTGGACGAGCCGCTGGCCAATCTCGACTACAAGCTGCGGGAAGAGCTGCGCATGGAGCTGCCGAAACTCTTCGCCGATTCGGGTTCGGTCGTTGTCTACGCCACGACGGAGCCCGGCGAGGCGCTGCTGCTGGGGGGCAAGACCGCGACGCTGTCGCAGGGAAGGATCACGCAGTTCGGCCCGACGCTGGAGGTCTATCGCCGGCCGGAGGATCTCGTCACCGCCGCGACGTTCTCCGATCCGCCGCTGAACATGCTGAAGGTTCACGCGAGCAGCGGCAGGACATGGCCGCAGAATGGCGACGCCAGCCTGTGCGGCCTGCGCCCCCTTCCCGACGGAGCGTGGACGCTCGGGTTTCGCGCCCATCATCTGCGCGCCGGCAAGGGCTCGGACCGGGCGCTGACGTTCAGGCTGAAGGTGGTCTCAAGCGAGATCACAGGCTCGGAAAGCTTCATCCATGTGACCGTGAACGGGGAGCGGTGGGTCATGCTGACACAGGGCGTTCACGCCCACGCGCCGGGCGCCGCGCTGGAGGGCTTCGTCGAGCCCCAGCATGTGATGACGTTCGACGGGGATGGACTGGCCGTCAAGTTCCGCGAGGCGGCGTAACCGCATGGCGCGCATCGACCTCGACAGCATCCGGCATGCGTATGGCGCGGCGCCCAAATCGGATGCGGATTACGCGCTGAAGCGCGTCCACCAGACATTCGACGACGGTGGCGCCTACGCACTGCTGGGACCGTCCGGGTGCGGCAAGACCTCGCTGCTGAACATCATGTCGGGGCTGGTGAGGCCCACTGAGGGAAAGGTGCTGTTCGACGGCCGGGACGTGACCGAACTGCCGACTGAAAAACGCAACATCGCCCAGGTGTTCCAGTTTCCGGTGATCTACGACACGATGTCGGTGCGGCAGAACCTGGCCTTCCCGCTGCGCAATCGGGGGATGAGGCGCGGCGAGGTGAAGGTCCGGGTCGATGAGATGCTGGAGATCATCGGTCTCGCCAGGCAGGGTCACCGCCGCGCGCGTGGCCTGACAGCGGACGAGAAGCAGAAGATTTCGCTGGGCCGCGGGCTGGTGCGCGCGGACGTCAACGCAATCCTCTTTGACGAGCCGCTGACGGTGATCGATCCCCAGATGAAATGGGAATTGCGCGCGCAGCTGAAGGCGCTGCACCGCAGGTTCGGGTACACGATGGTCTACGTGACCCACGACCAGACCGAGGCGCTGACCTTCGCCGACCGGGTGATGGTGATGTACGAGGGCGAGGTGGTGCAGGTGGGCGCGCCCGCCGAGCTGTTCGACCGGCCAAGCCATACCTTCGTCGGCTATTTCATCGGCTCGCCCGGCATGAACATCCTGCCCGTCAATCTGGACGGCGCCACGGTGAGGCTGGGAGAGCATGCGATCGCGCTGCCGGGGGCGCCCAAGGCGTTCCTCGCCAAGAAGGTGGAACTGGGCGTGCGGCCGGAATTCGTGCGACTGGGACGCGAGGGACTTCCCGCCGAGATCGTGCGGGTGGAGGATGGCGGACGGCTGAAGATCGTCCGCACGCGGGTCGCGGGACGGGACATCGCCATCGTGTTGCAGGAAGGCGCCGAGATTCCGGCGGACGCGCGGGTCAGCTTTGATCCGGCCGGCATGAACCTCTACGCCGATAGCTGGCGCGTCGAACTGGTCGGGGTGTCGCAATGAAGACCGAGAACCAGAAGGCGTGGCTTCTTGTCCTGCCCGTGCTGGTGCTGGTAGCGTTTTCGGCGCTGATCCCGCTGATGACGGTGGTCAATTATTCGGTTCAGGACACGTTCGGGAACAACCAGTTCTTCTGGGCGGGCACGGCCTGGTATGAGCAGGTGCTGAAATCCGAACGGTTCTGGAACGCGCTGGGCCGCAATCTGGTCTTTTCGGCGATCATCCTCGCGATCGAGATTCCGCTGGGGGTGTTGATTGCGCTCAACATGCCGCGCAAGGGGATCGGCGTCGCGGTGTGTCTCGTGCTGATGGCGCTGCCACTGCTGATCCCGTGGAATGTGGTCGGGACGATCTGGCAGGTGTTCGGCCGGGTGGATATCGGGCTGTTGGGTGCGGCGCTGACCGGCGCGGGCGTCGATTACAACTATGTGCAGGATCCCATCGACGCATGGGCGACGCTGGTGCTGATGGATGTCTGGCACTGGACCAGCCTCGTGGTGCTGCTGGCCTATGCCGGGCTGGCGGCGATACCCGACGCCTTCTACCAGGCGGCGCGCATTGACGGGGCCAGCGGCTGGGCGGTGTTCCGCCACATCCAGTTGCCGAAGATGAGCCGCGTGCTCACCATTGCGGTGCTGCTGCGGTTCATGGACAGTTTCACGATCTACACCGAGCCGTTCGTGGTGACGGGCGGCGGGCCGGGCAATTCCACGACCTTCGTGTCGATCGACCTCGTGCAGATGGCGGTGGGGCAGTTCGACCTCGGGCCGGCGGCGGCGATGTCGATCATCTACTTCCTGATCATCCTGCTGTTCAGCTGGGTGTTCTACACGGTGATGACGCGCAATGACGGCCCGGAGATCCTGAAGGCGGAAGCTGTCGCGAAGGGGCGCGCGCCATGAAGCGCATCGGCCTGGTTGTCCCCACGCTCTATATCCTGTTCCTGATGCTGCCGATCTACTGGCTCGTGAACATGAGCTTCAAGACAAATACCGAGATCACGTCAGGCGTCTCGCTCTGGCCGCTGGCGCCGACGCTGCGCAATTACGCGGTCATCTTCAGCGATCCGAGCTGGTACAATGGCTATGTCAACTCGATCATCTATGTCGCGCTGAACACCGTGATCTCGCTGGCGGCGGCGCTGCCGGCGGCGTATGCGTTCTCGCGCTATCGCTTCTTTGGCGACAAGCACCTGTTCTTCTGGCTGCTGACCAACCGGATGGCGCCGGTCGCGGTGTTCGCGCTGCCTTTCTTCCAGCTCTATTCGGCGTTCGGCCTGATCGACACGCACATCGCCGTGGCGCTGGCGCACTGCCTGTTCAACGTGCCACTGGCGGTGTGGATTCTCGAAGGGTTCATGTCGGGCGTGCCGCGCGAGATCGACGAGACCGCGTACATAGACGGGCACTCGTTTCCGAGTTTCTTCGTGCGCATCTTCACGCCGCTGATCGCCAGCGGGATCGGCGTCGCGGCGTTCTTCTGTTTCATGTTTTCATGGGTCGAGCTGCTGATCGCGCGGACGCTGACGACGACGGCGGCCAAGCCGATCTCGGCGATCATGACGCGGACCGTGTCGGCGTCGGGCATGGACTGGGGGGTATTGGCGGCGGCAGGCGTGCTGACCATCATTCCGGGCGCGATCGTGATCTGGTTCGTGCGCAATTATATCGCCAAGGGCTTTGCGCTGGGGCGGGTGTAGGGGCGTCCGCCTTGCAGAAGCTTATTGCCAATCCGGGTGCTTCTGTGTGAGGGACTGTGTGGAGGTTCACACATGGCCACGAACTTGTCGATCGACCCGGCGCTGATCGAGCTGGCTCTTGAAGTCAGTGGCGAAAAAACCAAAAAGGCGGCAGTGACCCGAGCGCTCGAGGAGTTCATCGCCAGGCGGCGGCAGAAGAGCTTCCTCGACCTTGTCGGAAAACTGGATTGGGATCCGACTTACGACTACAAGGCCGAGCGGGACCGCGGTTGACATTGCTTGTCGACACCAGCGTGTGGTCGCTGACGTTGCGCCGCGACCAGCCTGAGCCAGTGCCTGAGGTGACCGAACTCAGTCGCGCTTTTTCCGGCAGTGAAACAATCGTAACGACTGGACTCGTACTTCAGGAAGTTCTGCAGGGGTTCTTCGGACCCAAGGCGCGAAATCAGCTGTTGGAACGATTCAACAATTTGCCATTTCTGGTTCCGGATCGTGCCGATCATGTCGAAGCTGCCGAACTGCGCAATCGTTGCCGCCGCGGAGGTGTCCAGATCGGGACCGTCGATGCCCTGCTTGCGCAGCTGTGCATCCGCCACGGCCTGACGATGCTGACAAGCGATCGGGATTTTCGGCTCATGACCGCTCATTGCGCATTGCGGGTATGGCCGGCGCCGGCATAAATCGCGACCGGATCGCGAGTCTTGCGGCGACTTCTCCTTCCTGAAACGCTCCCACCGGCGCCATCATCCCGCCGCTGGCCCCGGCGCGCCAAGCGAACGCGAGTTGACGATATGGCTGACACACAGGTCGAAAACGCTGCGATCGGGCATGACGATCTGTTTCTCATAGCGAACGTCCATCCGAGGCGAAGCGGTCTGCCTTTCGTCGTCTATATTCTGGAAAAGCAGGGCCGCCATGATGTGCGGGTGAAGGTCGCGGCGGGCGCCAAGGCGCCTCCCTTCATTGCGTCGCTCTCGGTCCGACCCGAGGCGGCGATCGTCGCGGGCGATTTGTCCGGTCGAGATTTCGATCTCGCGCGCCGGTGGATCGAGTTGAATCGCGACGTGATCATCGGCTATTGGGATCGCACCATCGAGGATACCGCCGACGCCTTGAACGCCCTTCAGGTCTTGCCCGCAGGGTAAGGCGCTTCGCACGGCCAGGGGCGTCTGGGATGATAACCCAATTGAGGAGGCCTTCATGAACACCCGATACATACCGCCTGAAGCGACAACTGCCGGACAGCGCCGCAAGGGTCAGAGACTGACGCTGGTGGGCGCCGTGCTGTTTGGCTGCGGCGTCGTCGGGACGTTGCTGGCGACCGTGCTCAAGGTCGTGTGGCTGGGCGTGCTGGGCGGTCCGATCGGACTTCTTTCCGGGCTGGCCGTCTTCATCGGCGCTGTGTGTTTCATCTACGGCTTCAAACTGCTCCAGTCGGCGCGGTCGGCCGCAGGCGCGTGACGACGCCGACGCCGGACACAAGGGCGCAACGCTTGGTGCTGGCTGGCGTGATGCTAGTGATGGGCGGCGTCGTGTTCGGCGGCGGCACAGCGATCGCGCTGCATCTGGTGG
The DNA here is from genome assembly GCA_034439955.1 of Alphaproteobacteria bacterium. Classification (GTDB taxonomy): domain Bacteria; phylum Pseudomonadota; class Alphaproteobacteria; order Caulobacterales; family Hyphomonadaceae; genus UBA7672. The sequence continues at coordinate 6,035 of JAWXBJ010000068.1, read as the reverse complement.
GGATGAGGCCGGCGGCAATGGCGGTGGCGGTCGTGGCGGGACTGATGGTCGTCGCGGGAATTGCGGTGCAGGTTGCGGGAGCGATAAAGCTGAAGGCGGGGAAGACGTGAGCAGGATTGCGAGAGTTGCCGGGTGGCCCGCCCCCTATCACCCTTCGGGGTACTTCCCCCGCCTTGCGGGGGAAGAGAGCGCCTCGGCGCATCGCGCAGTCCTCACCCGTTCAAGCGGGAGGCGACCCGGAGGGTCGGAGGGGCATCGCTCGACCTTGAGGGCGCGACGCAGGGGGGTCGGTTCATGAGTTTCGCGTGGATGGCGTGGACGCCGGTGACGGCGCTGTTCTTCTGCGGCATCGCCGCCATGCTGGTCCTGATGGGCGTCTGGGCGCAGATCTCGCCGAAGAACGAGGCGCGCGTCGGCTTGCTCGGCGTCGCCACGCAACGGGGCGACCGGCTCTTTCTCGGCCTGCTGGGGTCGGCGTTCATTCATCTGGCGTGGATCGGGCTCGCGCCTGAAGGCTTGCCGCTGTGGTTCGCCTCGGCCGCGTCGCTGGTTTACGCGGGACTGGTTTTCAGGTTTGTGTGACACAAGGTGGTCGGGACGAGCCCGACCATGACTGCGGGCAGTCGGGACGAGCCCGATCATGAGCGTGGGCGGCCCAAAGCAGGCGGCCCCAAATGGGAGGATACCATGCGGCTTCTGACGAACCGGGCCCGCGCGGCCTTGCTGGCGTGCGCGTCGGTGCTGGCGCTGGGCGCCGCCGGATGCGGACCCAGGCCGGCCGATCAGCAGGCGACAGGCGCAGACACCGCCAACCGGCGGCCCAACCCCAATGCGGCGGTGGCGGCGACGACATTCCTCGACGCCGAAATCGGTGAGATGTCGTCGCTTTCGCGCGCCGACCAGGAAGCGGAGATGGCGTGGTTCGCGGGCGCCGCCGCCCCCTATCAGGGTCTGGAGATCAAGGTGGTTTCCGAGACGATCACCACGCACGAATATGAGAGCAAGGTGCTGGCGCCGGCGTTCACGGCGATCACCGGCATCAAGGTGACGCACGACCTGATCGGCGAGGGCGATGTCGTCGAGAAACTGCAGACACAGATGCAGTCGGGCCAGAACATCTACGACGCCTATGTGAATGATTCGGACCTGATCGGCACGCACTGGCGCTATCAGCAGGTGCGGAATCTCACCGACTGGATGGCCAACGAGGGCAAGGACGTGACCAGCCCGACGCTGGACCTCGGCGATTTCATCGGCATCAAGTTCACGACGGGACCGGACGCGAAGGTCTATCAGCTGCCCGACCAGCAATTCGCGAACCTCTACTGGTTCCGCTATGACTGGTTCACCGATGCGAGGAACAAGGCCGACTTCAAGGCGCGGTATGGCTATGACCTCGGCGTGCCGGTCAACTGGTCGGCCTATGAGGACATCGCGGAGTTTTTCACGGGCCGCGAGATCGACGGAAAAAAAGTCTTCGGCCACATGGACTATGGCAAGAAGGATCCATCCCTGGGCTGGCGCTTTACTGACGCCTGGCTGTCGATGGCCGGCAATGGCGACAAGGGCGAGCCCAACGGGCTGCCGGTCGATGAGTGGGGCATTCGCGTCAACGAGCAGTCGCAGCCGGTGGGCTCATGCGTCGTGCGCGGGGGAGACACCAACGGGCCGGCGGCGGTCTATTCGATCACCAAATACATTGAATGGCTGAAAGCCTACGCGCCGCCCCAGGCGCAGGGCATGACGTTCTCGGAATCCGGGCCGGTGCCGGCGCAGGGCGAGATCGCGCAGCAGATGTTCTGGTACACGACCTTTACAGCCGACATGGTGAAGCCGGGACTGCCGGTGATGGACGCGAGCGGCGCGCCCAAATGGCGGATGGCGCCCTCCCCCCATGGCGCCTACTGGGAGGAAGGTCAGAAGCTCGGCTACCAGGACGCGGGATCGTGGACGCTGATGAAATCGACGCCGGAGGATCGCGCCAAGGCGGCCTGGCTCTACGCGCAGTTCGTCACGTCGAAGACCGTGGACGTCAAGAAGGCGCACACCGGGCTGACCTTCATCCGCGAGAGCACGATCCAGCATCCCTCGTTCACGGTGAGGGCGCCGAAGCTGGGCGGGCTGGTCGAGTTCTATCGCTCGCCCGCGCGGGTGCAGTGGTCGCCAACGGGCACCAACGTGCCGGATTATCCCAAGCTGGCGCAGCTCTGGTGGCAGAATATCGGCGACGCGGCGGCCGGCGCAAAGACGCCGCAGCAGGCGATGGACGCGCTGTGCGCGGCGCAGGAGGCGGTGCTCGAGCGTCTGGAGCGCGCGGGCGTGCAGGGCGGGATCGGGCCGAAGCTGAATGCGCCGGAAGATGCGCAGGTCTGGTTCGACCGGGCCAAGGTCAGTGGTGGCGCGCCCAAGGCCAAGCTGGCGAACGAAGATCCCACGCCCGAGACGGTGGACTACGACACGCTGATCAAGAGCTGGAACTAGACTCCGGGCGGTCATGGCCGGTTGAGAGTCGGGGAGAGAGGCGCATGAGGTTTGTTGCACTGTTGGCGGCGCTGCTGGCCCTGGCCTTGACGCAGGCAGCCTCGGGCCAGGGCGTCGAGGTTGTCGGCCCCATCGCGCAGACCGAGGCTTCGCATGCTTTCGGCGGCGCGGCGTTCACGCTGCGGCCGGAGAAGCTTGGCGAACAGGGCTATGTCGAGGAAGAGTTCTTCGTGTCCGGCGCGGCCAATGTCTATGACTGGCCGGCGGGTGGACCCGCTGTCGTGCGAACCGCCGATGCGCCCTACACGACCCGGGTGCTGGTGAGGCGGCCGCGGTCGAAAGGAAAATTCTCCGGCCGCGTCATCGTGGAAATGCTGAACCCGTCCAACCTCTTCGATCTCAATATCGGCTGGGCGATCCACCATCAGGAGCTGACGCGGTCGGGCGACGCCTGGGTGGGGATCACGGCCAAGCCGGTGGCGGTCGCGACCCTGAAGGCGTTTGATCCTGCGCGCTATGCCGGGCTGTCGTGGGCCAATCCGCTGGGCCGGGACGATCCGCGCAATTGCGCGGCGGTTGGCGACACGACGAAGGAGACCGAGAACGGGCTGGTGTGGGACATCCACACTCAGGTGGGCGCATGGCTGCGCGGGAACAGCGCCGACAATCCGTTTCGCTATGAAGGCGGGACTTCGCGGGTGAAGCGGCTTTATGGCTGGGGCTATTCGCAGACCGGGAGCTTTCTGTTCACCTATATCAACGCGGTGCAGCCTCTGGTAATGGCGCGCGACGGCAAGGCGATGTTCGACGGCTATGTCGTGGCTGTGTCCGGCGGGCCGGCGCCGATCAACCAGTGCGCCGAGCGCATTCCGCCAGGAGATTCGCGGCGGCCGATCCGCAATGCGGGGACGCCCGTGATGCATGTGATGAGCCAGTCGGACTATCTCGGCTGGGTTCCCAACCGGCGCGAGGATGGCGATGCGCCGGCCGACCGCTACCGGCATTACGACATCGCCGGGGCGGGACACGCGACGCCGGACGAGCTGTGGTTCGCGGCGCGATCCGAGGACATTGTGAGGGGCGGGCGCATGCCGCCGCCGATGAGCTGCAATGAGGGTCCGCGCAGCCGGTTTCCGAGCAGCGTCGCGTTCAACGCAATCTATCGCAATCTCACATCCTGGGTGGAGCGCGGAACGCCGCCGCCAGCTTCGCAGGATATTCTGGTCGCGGACGGCAAGGCTGTGCTCGACGTGCATGGCAATGTGACTGGCGGGGTGCGCTCGCCCCTTGTGGATGCGCCGACCAGCACCTGGAACGGCAATTCGACCGGTCTTTCCTTCTGCCGGATCGCGGGCCACGAAGTCCCGTTCGGGGCGGACAAGCTGGCGGCGCTCTATCCCAGCCAGAAGGCGTTCGAGGCGGCGTTCGGCGCAAGCGTCGAGGCGCTGGTGAAGGCGCGTTTCATCACACGTGAGGATGGCAAGCGACTGAAGGCGCAGGCGGGAGACGTGAATATCCGGTAGGGCGGGTGGGCGCTTCGCAGCGCCAGACATCGGCGGCCCTGGCGAAGAGGATGGGATTCGAACCCACGATACCGGTAAGGGTATACGCCCTTAGCAGGGGCGCGCCTTCGACCGCTCGGCCACCTCTCCGCAGGCGCTCCGCCAGCGAAGCGGCAGTCCTAGCGGGTTTCAGGCGGCGCGCAAGCCTGTCGGGGAGATTGCACCTTTCGCCGCCCGTGGAGATCAAGGCGCCCCGCGTCGGTTGCCGCCGTTCAGAACTTTTTGGTCACGCCGATTTCGAGCTGACGGCCGCGCGGATTGCCATAGCCCGGATAATAGCCAAGGCGGGTATTGCCTGCCGCGCCGCCCGCCGCCGAGTGCTGGGCGGGCACGGGATCCTTGTCCGTCAGGTTGAGGATGGAGAGGCGAAGCTCCAGATCCTCCCAGACGGGCGAGGTGAGGATGTAGTTGAAGTCGAAGTCGAGATAGTCCTTCGGCTTCGTTCCAAACTTGGGAAACTGGAGGACGCCGCCGACCGATCCGGTCGGCGTCAACTGGCCTGTGAAGTTGCCGGTGTCGTCCCGGAAACCGGAGATGTAATTGGCCCGCAAATTGAAGCGATGGTTGTCGAGCGAGTAACCAAGCGATGCGTTGCCTCGCCAGCGCGGCATGATCGTGCCGCCGCGCGTGAGGTTGGCCCAGGCGAGACCGTCGAAGCTCGCCTGGTAGGGCGTGCCGTCGGGCAGCGCATAGCCCTTGACCTTGTAGACCATCACGGTCGTGCCCGAGAGGGCGGCGTTGATCGTCCCCGGACCGAGATCGTGCGAGTAATCGACGCTGAAATCGAGACCGTTCGTTATAAAGCCGCCGGTGTTGAGCGTGAACCGGAAGACGTTGAGCAGATCCGCGCCCGTGGTGCGCGCCGTGTCGGTCAGCGCCGCCGTGTCGTTGCAGGGCTCGGTGAACGTGACCAGTCCGATGAAGGGAGCGTTGCAGACCGCAACCGAAGTCGACGTCGGACTGGTGGTCGCTGCATTGGTTGTCGGGTTGCGGAACACGCTGCCAAAGACCTGCGCCAGGGCGGTGTCTCCGACCTCCTTGTCGATGATGATTTCCCAGAAATCCAGGCTGGCGCGCAACTGCCCGCCAAAAAGTTCGGGCGCGTAGATGACGCCGATATTCATCGCCTGATCGTCTTCCGGGGTAATGCCCGGGGCCGTCCGCGTCGTGGTCGCGACATTGCGCAGCAGCGTGCTGACATAGGCCGTGCCCTGCACGTCGCCGGATGCGCCAAGATCGTCCGGGGGGGCCTGGAAGTTGGTCGAATAGGAGGCGCGGAAAGATAAATCCGAACGCAGGTCGTACTTGCCGGCGATCTTCCAGATATTGCCGACCACCGCGCCGTATTCCTCGCGACGTCCCGCCAGCTGGACATTGAGATTGTCGAGGACCGGAAACTGCAGCTCGCCATAGTAGGAGATGACCTGACGGTCGGCGGCGAAGGGGCGCTGCGCGGCCAGGCCGGAAGAAAGAACGGACCGCGGTCGGCATAGCAGGCGCTGAGGCCCGTGAAGGTCGGCGCGAGGCCGATGTCGTCGTTCCAGGGGCAGCGCTGACCGGCGATCGCGATCTCTTCCTGCGAGCCGCGAGGCTGGCCGCGCGATTCCGTCTGCCGCCACTCGGAGCCGACACCCCAGGAGATCGGGCCGCCGGGCAGTTCGAGGACGGGAATGTCGCCCGTGAAGGTCGCGTTGAAGGTGAGCGCCTCGTTGGTCGTCTCGTATCTGCGGTCGCGATGCACGCGGGAGCGGCCGGGCAGGCGGCGGAATCATGGCCCGCAAGTGAACTCCCCGCCGATACAGGCGTTGCATGGCTTGGCGCCCGGATCGAGCCCGTGCATGACAAGATCCGTGCGCTGAAAGACGAGTTGGGCGGGAATCCCGGCGACCGGCACTAGGCTCTGTGGACAATTACCGCAAGGCGATGATGGTGGCGGCGATGTTCCAGGTTGCTGCATAGCTTGAATCTGTCTTGTCGTATCGCGTGTTCACG
>JAWXBJ010000067.1:0-23032 GCA_034439955.1 Alphaproteobacteria bacterium | reverse complement strand
GGCGACGCCTGAAACGCTGGAAGCCATGTCGGTCCGCTATGGCGAGAATTTCGCGGATCGCCGCCAGTCGAATACCTATGGCTCGACCACGCGCATCAACGATGTCGATATCACGCTCGTCCCTGCCGGCCATGTGATCGGCTCGGCGCAGGTGGTCATCGACTGGAAGGGGCTGCGCATGGTCTGCACCGGCGACTACAAGCGCCGGCCGGACCCCACATGCGCGCTATTCGAACCCGTACCGTGCCACGTCTTCATTTCGGAGGCAACGTTCGCGCTCCCGGTTTTCCACCACCCCGAGGCAGCAGGCGAAGTCGCCAAACTCCTGAAAAGCCTCGCCGCCTTTCCCGAGCGCGCCCATCTTGTCGGCGTCTACTCGTTCGGCAAGGCCCAGCGCGTCATCTCGCTTATCCGTCAGGCCGGTTACCATGATCCGCTCTACATCCACGGCGCGCTGAAGAATCTGTGCGACATGTATGAGCGGCTGGGCGTCCAGCTCGGCGATCTTCAACCCGCCACCCTCGAAAAGGGCCAGCGTGGCGAAAGCGCGAAGTTCGCCGGCAGGATCGTTCTGGGTCCGCCGTCCGCCTTCAACACGCCGTGGGCGCAGCGCTTCCCTGACCCCGTCCTCGCCTTTGCTTCAGGCTGGATGAACATCCGCCAGCGCGCCAAGGCCGGCGGCGTCGAACTCCCGCTGGTCATCTCGGATCACGCCGACTGGGAGGAACTCACGTCCACGGTGCGCGAAGTGAATCCCGATGAACTCTGGGTGACCCATGGCCGCGACGACGCCCTTGCGCGCTGGGCAGAACTTGAAGGGCGCAAGGCCAGGCCCCTCCATCTTGTCGGCTACGAAGACGAAGCCGGGGAGTAGCCAACCGTCGAGGCGCCTGTTGCCCACTTCCCGCCGACGCCGGAGCAGGGCATGACTGCCTTCTTCCCGGGGGAGGCCCATGCAGTACCGCACGCTCAACGCCGACAATATCGAAACGACGATCGAGCGCCTGCTCGCCCGCATCGAGGAGCGCTTTCCCGGCCGCGGCCTCGGCAAGCTCTGCACCGAGCTGCTGCAGGTCGCGCGCGAAGACCGCAAGCGCCTGAGCTGGCAGGCCAAGCCGAATATCCTGCTGCGCCTGCTCGTCCTCGTCGCCGTGGTAGGGGGGCTTGCCGCCTTCACCTGGCTTGGCTTCTGGATGCGGAGCATGTCGGTCGCGAACGAGGCCTTCAGCGCGCTCCAGGGCATTGAGGCGGCGATCAGCGCCATTGCTCTGTCCGGCGCCGCGATCTGGTTCCTGCTCAACCTCGAAACCATCTGGCGGCGGCGGTCCGTGCTCAAGGACCTGCACGAGCTGCGCTCGATCGCCCACGTCGTGGACATGCACCAGCTGACCAAGGACCCCACCACGATGAGCCGGGCCTACACCGAAACGCCCTCCTCCCAGCCACACAACATGACCGAATTCGAGCTGATCCGGTATCTCGACTACTGCACCGAGATGCTGGCCTGCACGGGCAAGCTCGCCGCTCTCTACATGCAGGGCGTGCGCGACCCCGTGATCATCGCCGCCGTCATGGAGATCGAGGATCTGACCGGCAATCTCTCCCGCAAGATCTGGCAGAAGATCATGGTCCTGCGCCAGCCGGGAGACCAGCTCGCGCCCGATATCCCTGCGGTCGCGCCAATCCCCACCCTTCAGGTTTGAACGAAGCACGCCTTCAGAAAAATGAGCCGCGTGGATGGATCAGAACTCAGCCGTTTTATTGCTCTCCGCAATGGGCGTTGCCGAGATCGAGGAGTAACCTGCGCCCGATCCGTGGAGTGGCTGTCATCCCTGAAACGCCGAAGGCGTTATCCGGGACCCATGGAACGGCGCCGGGATCCGCGGCCGCGATGACAATCTACGATCATACGCAAACGCGCCGATCCCTAACTCACCTTGAACCGCGCATCGGCACGGGCGATCACCTCGCCATCGGCGGTGACGAAGGCTTGCGCAAAACACAGCGTCTTGCCGGTCTTCACATAGCTCGTGTCAAAGGCGATCCACTGGCCGAGCTTCGCCGCGCCGATATAGTCCGTCGCCATCGACACGGTCACGAGCCCGCCCGGCGGCTTGTGACCCGCTTTGGTCAAAACAGCGACGCAGCTCAGACCCATGGCGTTGTCCGCCAGCGCCGCGATCAGCCCGCCATGAACCATGCCGCGCGAATTGCAGTGCGGCTCCCGCGCATGGAGCCCGATCACGATCCTGTCTGGTTCGACGCGCGAATAGATCGGCTCCCAAGGCGCCGTCAGCGGCGACTGGCGGAAGTGCGGCGCGAAACCTTCTGGCGGGTTCATGTCGGTCTCCTGGCTCTGCTAAAGCCTGATGCGATCGACCTCTATCAGGTCGATCGTTGAATCAGTCTCCACACCAATGAATCCAGAGCAACTTTCTTCAATCGATCGGGACCCGTTCGATCCAGATCGATCGAAGGTTGCTCTACCGCAATCGAAATGCCACCGACGACGACGCTTGTCATCCTGCGGGACCCCGCCCCGAGACAGGCGGAAGACCCCCTGTCAAAGGCGTCGGCCAACCCCTCCTGCTGGACGTTCGCCCCGTTGCATCCTAACTTCATCCGCGACATCCGCGACCTCAGACGGATGCGAGGGAGAGAAACCATGACCGCCACCCCGTTCGGCTCGCGCCGCGCCTTGCTGAAGGCGTCCGTCGCCATGATCGCGTTCGCCTCGACTGGCGCGCTCGCCGCCTGCACCGAGGCCGCCGAGGAGACCGCCGTCGCCGCCGACCCCAATCCGGTGGTCGCCACCCGGGCCGGTCAGGTGCGCGGCTCGATCGAGGACGGGATCAGCGTCTTCAAGGGCGTGCGCTACGGCGCCGACACCTCCACGACCCGCTTCGCGGCGCCCCAGCCGGCCGCACCGTGGGACGGCGTCGTCGACGCCATGGCCTACGCCAGTTCGGCGCCCCAGGCCGCCAGCGGCGATGGCGGCGGACTGTTCAAGTCCTGGCGTCCCGATCCGCCCCTGCCCGCCACGGAGGATTGCCTCTTCCTCAATGTCTGGACTCCGGAGGCGACCAACGCCAAGGCCCGGCCGGTGCTGGTCTGGTATCATGGCGGCGGTTTCGCCACCGGCTCGGGCTCGTCCTACGCCTATGACGGGGTGCGGCTGGCCAAGCGCGGAGACGTCGTGGTCGTCACCGTCAATCATCGCCTCAACCAGTTCGGCTATCTCAACCTCGCCGGCTTTGGCCCGCAATTCGCGGATTCAGGCGCCGCCGGCGCGCTGGACATGGTGCTGTCGCTCGAATGGGTGCGCGACAACATCGCGGCCTTCGGCGGCGACCCGGGAAATGTTCTGATCTTCGGCGAATCCGGCGGGGGCTCCAAGGTCTCGACGCTGATGGCGATGGACGGCGCCAAGGGCCTCTTCCACCGCGCCGTCGTCCAGTCCGGCCCACGCATCCGCCACGCCGAGCCTGCCGATTCGGGCAAGGCCGCCGAGGAAGTGGTGAGCAAGCTCGGCCTCACCGCCGCAACCATCGACCAGATCCGCACGCTTCCCGTCGCCGATATCCAGGCGGCGGCGCAGGGCGTCGGCGGCGCGGGCTCTGGCCCGGTGCTCGACGGCCGTTCCATCACGCGTCACCCCTTCGACCCGGACGGCCCGCCGCAATCGGCTGACGTGCCGCTGCTGATCGGCTCCAACCGCACCGAAGGCACGTCCCTGGAAGGCGGCTCCAACGCGGCCCTGTTCGACGTCACGTTCGACACCCTGCCGGCGGAAATCCAGCGCGCCTTTCCGGGGCGCGACGCCGCCAGGATCATCGCGCTCTATCGCGAGAAGCATCCCGACATCGAGGCGCCAGAACTCTATTTCATGGCGACGGCGGACAATTCCTTCCTGCGCAACAGCGTCACCCTGGCCGATCGCAAGGCGGCCCAGGGAGCCGCGCCGGTCTTCTTCTACATGCTCGACTGGGAGACGCCGGTGATGGGCGGCAAGCGCTATGTGCCGCACGCGCTCGACATCGGCATGGCCTTCGACAATGTCGCAAAGTCCGAGAGCATGTCCGGCATGGGTCCCGAGGCGCAGGCGATCGCCGACCAGATGTCGGAAAGCTGGCTTGCCTTCGCCCGTACCGGCGACCCGAACAATCCCAGGGTGCCGACATGGCCGGCCTACACGCCGCAGGCGCGCTCGATGATGGTGTTCCGCACCACGCCCGGCGTCGAGGCCGACATCCGCTCGGCGGAACGCGCCCTCATCGCGCCGGCGGCATAGGCCGGCTCGCCGGCGCCTGCTCGACCACGAAGTAAAGCCGGAACCACGAAGTGAGGGAGGTCTCTGGACGGCCTGCCGGCCGGACGGAGGGCGCTTCTGTCTCCTCCAGCTTCCTTATCCCTCCTCGCCTCCGCCCAACTGGCTCCCGATCCAGCTTGGTGCTATTTTTGGCCTTCTTGGTGCTATTTTTGCAGAAAGCGTCGAACGCGCGTGCTGACTGGGATCGACCATGCCGGAACCGTCGAAGGTTAATGTGTCCGGCGGCGACGTCCTGGAACGCCATGCGTCGCACATCGCGGCCGGGGACGCCGCCAGATTTCAGAAGGTCAACGCCGAACATTTCGGCTTCCGACACGCCCTCGCCCGGCAGTCGTTTTTCAACGTTCCCGATCTTGTGCGGCTAAGCGAACGGATCCCCGACCATGAGGGCTTCAAATACTGGCAGAGCGGGGATATCGACGTTTCGGATGGCTGGAATGTGCGGCCTGTCAAACGGTTGACACTGCGGGAAACGATCGAGGGAATTGCCCTGTCGAACAGCGTCGTCGTGCTCAAGCACGTCGAACAGGACCCCGTCTTCGGCCCGGTGCTGCGGGAACTTCTCCAGAACGTGTTCGACGCCGCGCCGAAGGCGTTCCAGGACGATGTGACCATCGGTGAGTGTCTCATCTTCATCAACTCGCCAAACCGCAAGACCGCCTACCATTTTGATCTGGAGCCAAGCTTTCTGCTGCAGGTGAGCGGGGAAAAGACCGCCTTCGCATGGATGAACGGCGACCGCACGCTGACGACCGACCTTGAACTCGAAGACTATTGTGCCGGCAATACCAGCGCGGGCGTCTACAAGCCGCACCGCCAGGCGGACGCCGGCGCCTACCCCCTATCTCCCGGAGACGGCGTCCACTTTCCAAGCACCGGGCCGCACTGGGTCCAGAACGGCGACGCGGTTTCGATCTCGGTGAACGTCAATTTCGATCTCCGCTCCCTGCATTCCCGTCTCCAGTACGCCTACGCGGTCAATCATCGCATGCGAAAGCTGGGCTTGAACCCGACATCGCCGGGCGAGCGTCCATGGATCGACAGCGCGAAGGCCGGCGCGTGGGCGACGGCCCGGCAGGCCCGACGTCTTGCGCATGAGATGACGGGACGAGCCAAACCGGGCGACCTCTATCCCGTCTGGCGGCCGCGAAGATAAGGCTCTGGCCGATCGGCCTGATGCCGCAAGCCCGCCACCCATCCTATATTCCTCGCCATGCAAGCCTTCGCCGCGCTTCTTGAACGCCTGATTCTGACACCGTCGCGAAACTCAAAGCTGATGCTGATCGCCGGCTATCTGCGCGAGACGCCGGACCCGGCGCGCGGCTGGGCGCTGGCGGCAATCACCGGCGATCTCTCCATCCGTTCCGTCAAACCCGCCATGATCCGCGCGATGGCGGCGGCGCGCGTCGATCCTGTCCTGCTGGCCCTCTCCCACGATTATGTCGGCGACCTTGCCGAGACCGTCTCACTGATCTGGCCCAGGCGTCCCGGCGCAAACCGCCCGCCCGACCTCGACGAGGTGGTCGAGACGCTGATGGCTGCATCCCGCGCGCAGGGCCCCGGACTGGTCGAAGGCTGGCTCGATGCGCTGGACGCCACAGGTCGCTGGGCGCTGCTGAAACTCGTCACCGGCGGTTTGCGTATCGGCGTCTCCGCCCGGCTGGCGAAGCAGGCCGCCGCCGATTTCGGCAAGGTCCCGGTCACCGGGATCGAGGAAATCTGGCACGGGCTCGCCCCGCCCTATCAGGACCTGTTCACCTGGCTTGAGGGCCGCGCCGACCGCCCGGCGCCGGACATGAAGGCCCGCTTCCGGCCGGTCATGCTGGCCCATCCCCTGCTCTCGAAAGCCGAACGCTCGGACCCCGACGCGCTCGACCCGACTCGCGTCACGCCGCAGGACTTTGCTGCCGAATGGAAATGGGACGGCGTCCGCGTCCAGCTTGCGATCGAGGACGGCGAGCGACGCATCTACACCCGCACGGGCGACGACATCAGCCATGTTTTTCCCGACGTCCTCGCCCCGCTCGACTTCAACGCCTCGATCGACGGCGAGCTTCTCGTCCGCTCGCCTGGCGGAGGGGTCGCCGCCTTCAACGAGCTGCAGCAGCGCCTCAACCGCAACACTGTCACGCCCCGCCAGATGGCCGAGCGTCCCGCCTTTATCCGCGCCTATGATCTGCTTCAGGAGGACGGGAAAGATCTGCGCGCGCTTGCGTTCGCCGCCCGTCGAAAACGTCTTGAACGTTTCATCGTGTCGCTCGACACCGACAGGCTGGATCTCTCGCCGCTCATCCCGTTTGCCGACTCCGTCCAGCTCGAACAGCTGCGGGCCGAACCGCCGACGCCGGAAATCGAGGGCCTGATGCTGAAGCGCTGGGATGCGCCCTACGTCCCGGGCCGGCCCGCCGGTCTCTGGTACAAGTGGAAACGCAACCCGCACCTCATCGACGCCGTGCTGATGTACGCCCAGCGCGGCCACGGCAAGCGCTCCAGCTTCTACTCGGACTTCACCTTCGGCGTCTGGCGCCCGATACCGGGCGGGGCGGATGGCGCGGAAGAACTCGCCCCGGTCGGCAAGGCCTATTTCGGCTTCACCGACGAGGAACTGGTTCTGCTCGACAGGTATGTGCGCGAACACACATTCGAGCGTTTCGGCCCCGTGCGGTCGGTCACCGCCAACCGCCACGAGGGCCTGGTCCTGGAGGTCGCCTTCGAGGGCCTGCAGCGCTCACCCCGACACAAGTCCGGCATCGCCATGCGCTTTCCCCGCATCCACCGGATCCGCTGGGACAAGCCGAGCGCCGAGGCGGACCGCATGAAGACGCTGGAGGCGATGCTGGAACCGTAGGTTTGGCCTCTGCTGTTCTGGTTCGGAAAAACAGCACATCGCAGCCGCCTGCCTCATTTGGCATTCATCTCCCGCCGCGCTACGCAGGCCGCCAACGTCAGCGGACGAATCGCGCATGGACCTCCAGGAACAATTGCAGCGTGTCCGCGCGTGGGCGTTCAATCTTGAGCAATGGCCGCAGAAGGCGATGTGGGCGACCCTTGCCGTCATCGCCGGCTACCTGCTGGGTCTCGTCATCGCTCGCCTGCTCGCCTTCGCCGCCCGCAAGATCGGCGGCCTCGCGCGCCGCGGGAAAGCCGAACCCGCCGCCAGGACCGCCGACCACGTCATGATCGACATTCTGGGCTCGGTCACGCGCGCCCTGATCCTGGCGGGCAGCCTCGCCGTCGCCGCCGACATTCTCGGCTTTTACGACATCCGCGACGCCCAGTCCGTCGCCCTCGCGGCGCTGAAGGGCATGCTGATTGTCGTAGCGGTCTGGTTTCTCGGCGCCTGGCTCAGCCGTCGCGTTCGGGGCTTCGGCGACAAGGTGGCGCGGGGGTCCGCCTCGGGCGGACAGACCCTCTTCGTCTTCATCTCCTCGCTGGTCCGTTTTGGCGCGCTGGCCGTCGGACTGATCGCGGCGCTCCAGCAGTTCGGCTTCCCGATCGCCTCGCTGGTCGCCGTCGTCGGCGCCGCCGGCCTCGCCATCGCACTCGCCCTGCAGGACACGCTGAAGGCCGTGGCCGCCGGAGTGGTCATCGCCGTCTTCCGGCCCTACCGCATCGGCGACGCCGTGCGCATCGCTGGGGAGGACGGCGTCGTCGCCGACATCACTCCTTTCACCACCGTGCTCAACACGGTGGACAATCGCGAGATCGTCGTCACCAACGACAAGGCGTGGGGCGACGTCATCGTCAATCACTCGATCCGCAGCCTGCGACGCCTCGATATCCTGTTCTCGATCGACTATGACGACGACATCGACCTTGCGATCCGCGTGATCAAGAAGGTCATCGAGGCCGACCCCCGGGTGCGCGCCGAGCCTCCCGTCTGGTGCAAGGTCGTCGATCTCGCCGCCTACAGCGTCGACATCCGCGCGCGCGCCTGGTGCGCCAACGCCGACTGGTTGGATCTCAATTGCGACATGCTGAAGGAGGTCAAACAGGCGATGGACCGCAACGGCCTCACCATCCCCTATCCGCACCAGACCGCGATCGAGAAATACCCCCGCGCCGCGCCTGTAGAAGCCGGGGGCGAGGACGCGACCGGGGATGCGCCCGTCGCCAATCCCAAACAGCGAGCGGGAAAACCGGCCGGCGCGCCCGAAACCGACTGATCCGGGCGCCCCGGCAGCGGCGCCCTGGCAGCGGCGCCCTGGCAGCGAAGCCAATGAATCGCCGGATGACAAGAGCGCGTCTTTGCGCTCAGACTCCCCACGAGCCAGACACGGTGACGCCATGCGCGATCCTGCCCTTGCGCCAGCCGACGCGCCGCCGCGCGCCGGACAAGATTTGCCTGCAATCGAGGCGCGCCCATCGCGCGGCGAGGTCTGGCCCCCCGTCCTGGAGGAAGAGGAGGATCATCTCCCCAAGCGCTCCCTCGGCTCGAAGCTGTTCGGCATCGGCGTCTGGGGCTGGGTCAAGCTCGCCGCCCTCAGCGTCTTCGTCGGCGTTGTGTTTCAGCTTGCCGGCGTCAATCCCCTGGCGGCCGACTTCACGATTGCGGACGCGCTCGGGGACCTCGCCCAAAGTCTCGCCGATCTCGCAGGCTGGTCACTCGCCAATGGCTGGCATCCGGCGATCACCGGGGCGCTGATCGTCGTCCCACTGTGGATCGTCTGGCGGCTGGTCAGCGTGCCCTTCCGCCGCTGAACCTGGGTCGTGTGTTATCGCTCCGGCGACCCCTACCCCCGTAAGGTGGGCCATTGCATATGGTGGCAAAGCATTCAGTGAAGTCATTTCCGGGCAAGCGGAGCGCGACCAGTGAAGTCATTCCCGGGCAAGCGAAGCGCGACCCGTGAAGTCATTCTCGGGCAAGCGGAGCGCGACCAGTGAAGTCATTCTCGGGCAAGCGGAGCGCGACCCGGGAATCTTCCTTTGCCGGCCACAACTGGATTTTTTGGCGATGAGGGAAGGTTCTCGGGTCAAGCCCGAGAATGACTCCAGAACCATGTGCGACAGCCCTGCCTGAAAAGAGGATGGCGAGGCGGGGCCAATCTACCCGCCTAATCCAGCGCCTTCTCGTCCCGCTCCCCGGTGCGGATCCGCACCACTTCCGTGAGGCCGGTCACGAAAATCTTGCCGTCACCGATCTTTCCCGACGCCGCCGCTTTCTGGATCGCCTCGATCACGGATTCCGCGATTGTCGACGGCACCGCTACATCGATGCGGATTTTTGGCACTTCGGCGACCTTGTACTCGGCGCCGCGGTAGAATTCGGTCTGGCCGCGCTGGCGGCCAAAGCCCTGAACCTGGGTCGCCGTTATGCCTGACACGCCCAGTTGCATCAGCGCCTCGCGCACAGCGTCATAACGGTGGGGGCGGACGATCGCCGTGATCATGCGCATCGGGTGATCCTCGTCGTGCTGCAGGCCGAGATGGACGAGCCGGCGGATCGCCTCCGAACGCGACGGCAGGTCGTTCTGCTGGCGGCGCCAGTCATCGACCACCTTGCCGAAGCTGGCGGAAGCCACCAGCTGGATCCTCTGATCCAGTTTGTCATTCAAGGCCTGCCTCCGGATCCCGCGCCTCGCCCGCGCAAGTGCGCACACAATAACGACCTTACACATCAAACGCCACACGCGCCGCTAGAGCAAACTTCGGTCGCTCTGGATCACGCTGGTCCAGAGCGGCCGAAGTAAGTTGCTCTGGATTCAGAAGTGTAGGGACTGATTTAGCGATCGACCTGATAGAGGTCGATCGCATCAGGCTCTAGTGTGGCGGTTCAGAAGTTCGCATGATCTCGCCGCAGCCGGCTTGCGAACTTCTGAACCCAAGCCACACTAGCAAGCCCATAATTCTAGTGTCCTTTCGATTCTGAAGTTCGCCTCAGGGCCTGCCGCGACAATCTTGCGAACTTCAGAATCAGGACACTAGGCGCCACGCCCCGGACGGCGCCAAACCTTAACGTCCGTGCGCGGACTTCGCGGAACGGCGTCAACCGGAAAATTACCTTGCTGGGCTAGTGTCCTCGCAACGCTGGAATGACGGTGCGCTGCATGCACGATCCGAGAATGCCCAGGAAGCTGCGACCCCGCGCGCTCACCGCCCTGGTGCTCGACGCCAACAAGTTCAATGGCGGCCTGATCGGCGAAATCCTCCGTAGCCTCGATGTCGGCAGCGTCTCGCACGTCCGCTCGGAAGAGTTCGCCCTCTCGGCCCTGATGGAGCGCCCGATCGACGTGATCCTCGTCTCCCGGGAAGACGGCGACGTCGTTGACGGTCTCAAATTCGTTCGCGAACTGCGTCGCTTCCACATGGACAGGTTGCGGCGCCTGCCCGCCATTCTGGTGACCTCCGCCATCACGCGCCAGCTCGTGATCAATGGCCGCGACGCCGGCGTGGACGAATTCCTCGCCCGGCCGATCTCACCGGCCGCCATGCGCCAGCGCCTCGAAATGGTGATCGAGACCCCCCGTCCGTTCGTCGATCACGCCGTCTATATCGGACCCTGCCGGCGGCGGAAGAACCCCGCCGACTATCATGGCGCAATGCGCCGCGAAGGCGACCGCACGGAAGACGCCCCAACGCCCATGATCGACGCGGACGAGGTCTCGGCCCGCACGCCGATCCGCATCGCGCTCGCCGCCTTGCGGGTGACCTGCGCCACTCTCGACGCGCGCCGCCCCGAGACCCTCACCGCCGCGCTTGCGGAGGCCGAGGGCGCCCGCGCCATCGCGCTGGAGCAGAACGACGCGGCGCTGCAGAACGCGCTTGCCGCATTCTCCACCTACATCCGCATCGTCACGCCCGCCGGACAGCTCGACGCCCGCGTCATGGGCACAGCGCTCAGCACGCTTGAACAACTGTCAGTCCTGCCGCTCGATTTCAGAGAGGCGCGCGACAGCGTGGCGATGGCCCTGGGCAAGGCAATCCAGAAGAAACTAGCGGCATGAGCATGACTGAAGACACCCGCAGCCTGTCGCCGAACGAGATGAAGCGGCTCAAGGTCCTGATCGTCGATCCCAACGCCTATATGCGCGGCGTGGTCGCCGACAGTCTCCGCCGCCTCCAGGTGACCCAGATCAACGCCGCAGCGAGTTCGATGGAGGCGTTCAACACCGGGCGGGCCTTTAAGCCCGACATCATCATTGTCGACTGGGACGCCGGCCGGATGTCCGGACTGGAGTTCACCCGCGAAGTGCGCCGCAACACCACCGGTCTCGCGCGCGAGACGCCCATCATTCTCCTTGCCGCCATCATCGACCATGACCAGCTGATGGCTTCGCGCCAGTCCGGCATCAATGAATTTCTGCTGAAGCCGGTCTCGGCGCAGGGCGTCCTGTCGCGCGTCGAGGAAGTCATCGTGCGTCCGCGCAAATTCATCGACAGCCGCAACTATGTCGGGCCCTGCCGCCGCCGGCGCGAGGATCCCGTCTTTTCCGGCCCGTGGCGGCGCCTTACGGACGAGCCGCCCCAGCGCACCGCGAGCGAGACCTCGCGCGAGAACGTCTTCAAGCTGCGCGCCATTCTCGACAACCTCTCGGCCTACGCCGATCGCACCAATGTCGATCGCGCCTCGGGCATACGCGGCATGTACCGCCTGCTGTGCGATTTCTCCGCCGAGGTAGCGACCCTTGGCGACGAGGTCATCGTCCGCGTCTGGAACACGGCCCTTCGCTATATCGAGGGCGTCGGCATGACCGACACCTACGATGTCGAGGTCGTCAAATACCATTTCCAGACCATCACCTCGATCGTCGAACTGCCCGAGGAGGCGTTCGTCCACCGAACGGCCGTCGCCAACGAACTCGAGCGGCTGGTCGCCAAGAAGATCCACAACGCGCATGAACCCATCCGGAGCGAGGTGGCTTGAGGATGCGCCAGAGCCACTAAAGCCTTCGCCTCACATCCGCAGCACCACCTTACCGACGAGGCCCCGGTCCCGCATCAGTTCATAGGCTTCCCTCCATCGCTCCAGCGGCAGCTCAGCGAAGACCGCCGGTCGCGTGCTCCCTTCCGCCGCCCAGCGCCAGATCGTCTCGCGCACCTCCCGGCCTTTCTCGGGAAACCGCCGACCGAATTCTCCTGCTCGCACCCCGATCACCGAGAAACCCTTGATCAGCGCGATGTTGGTTTTCATCGCGGCGATACGGCCGCCCGCGAACCCCACGACCAGCAGCCGGCCGCCGAAGGCGATGCAGCGCGTCGATTCGTCGAACACGTCCCCGCCCACCGGATCGAGGATCACATCTGCGCCGCGCCCGTCCGTGATTTCCTTGACGCGCTCACGAAAACCGGCGGACGGCGTCACCTCGTGCGCGCCATAGGCCCTCAGCGCCGCCATCTTGGCGGGTGACCCGGTCGTCGCGATAACCTGCGCGCCCAGCAGACGCCCGACATCGATTGCGGCCATGCCCACCCCGCCGCTCGCGCCATGGACCAGCAGCGTCTCACCGGCCTTGAGGTTCGCCTGCTCGACCAGCGACACATGGGCGGTGGTGTAGGCCGCCGGATACGCCGCCGCCCCGGCCATGCCCAGGGTTTCAGGCACGCGCTGCAACGACGCTTCGTCCGCAAGCGTGAATTCCGCGAAGGCGCCGGTCCTGACCCCTCCTGCAACCCGGTCGCCTGGCCCGAAGCAAGCAACGCCCTCGCCCACCTCTTCGACCACGCCGGCAAAGTCCATTCCGGCCACGAAGGGCGGCTCGGGCCTGAACTGGTATTCGCCCTTGAGCATCAGCAGGTCGGGAAAATTGAGGCTCGCCGCCTCCACTCTCACCAGCGCCTCACGCGGCCCGGGCGCAGGCCTCGCCACCTGCCTGAGCCCGATGCGTGAGAAGTCCGCAGTCAGAGCTTCAACGACGAGAGCTTTCATCAACTTTTGTCCGCTCAAGAAACCCCGGTCACGCACCCACATTGCCCTAACGTCACTTGACCATGGTGCAACGCAGCATATTCTGTTCGCGGCTGCACAAAAACAGACCCAAGCCTGCTCTCCGCAGCGACCAGGAAACGCTCACGACGGCCAGTAATCCAGCGTCCCGACCTCAGCGTCCAGATCAACCAACTTGGAGACTTCAGATGCAACGCTTCCTCCTCACCCTTGCTTTTCCTCTTGTTGTTTGCGCCGCCGCCTTCGCCGAACCCGTCACCGTCTACGTGCCCAGGGACACCGCATCCGCCGCCTCCGCCGAAGCCTATGTCGGCGATCTCATGGAAGCGGTGGACAAGGTTTGCCGGGAAGAAACCGGGCCATTGGCTGGCCTCGGATACTGGTCCTACCGCGCCTGCCGCAAGGCGACCATGAAGGATGTCGCGCTGCGGGAGCCCACGGGCCTTCTTGCCGCCAGGCTCGGACTGAAATCGCCGGTTCAGTACGCCGGGAAATAGCATCAAACGAACGGAGCGCTCTCGGCTCAATCGGGCCGGGAGCGCGTCCCAGCCCCCGGAATACCCTGAAATCGTCACAATGCCCTGGTTGACGAACATATCGTTTTTCGATAATTGTATATCGTCTTTCGAGATGGCCTCTAGGGGCGCCGAAGACACAGACCGGACGCAGAAACGACCAGACGCAAAAGGGCGAACCTGATGACCTCCTCCACCAATCTCATTTCCGACCTCGGCCTGCTGGCGACAGCTGGCTTCTTCGTCGTCGGCCTCGGCGCAGTGTTCACGGGCAGCGCGTCCGCCGCCGAGCCGGGCCGCAGAGAAGAATCTCCCTTCAGCTTTCCGTTCAAGTATGAGCGCGTGGAACTCGAAACCGTGGCGGGCGCCGAGAACCTCCTGGACCGTCTCGAACACGCCGTGCGCCGCGAATGCCGGACGGGCGGTCGCGTGGCTCTCGCTGACAGACTGATCGTCGACAAGTGCGTGGAGACCACGATGCGCGCCGCCATGGGCCAGATCGGCTCGAGCACCGCCGCCGAGGCCTACCGGCAGCGTGGCGAAGGCTAGAGCAACCTTCGGTCGATCTGCATCGGGCCGATCCCGATCGATCGAAGAAAGCTGCTCTACACTTTTGAGAGCAACCTGCGCTCAGCCTCGACCCTCTCTAACGGAACGCAGGCTATCCACCTTGTTCCGGCCGCGCAGTCCGCTTCAGGCCCTCTCCCACCCGCCCCTGAAGCGGACGCCGGCGAAAATGCTCCAGCGACCCTCCATGGATCCGACTGGCCCCGCCTACCTCTCCACTCCCACCGCGTCCACGATCCGCTCCACCCCCTCGGCCGCCATGATCGCCGCTAGCTCCGACTTGATGCGCTTCACCAGTCCCGGCCCGCCATAGACCAGCGCCGAGTAAAGCTGCACCGCCTGGGCGCCCGCGCGAATCTTTCGCCACGCATCTGCCCCGCTGGCGATCCCGCCGGCGCCGATCAGGTCTAGCTCGCCCCGGAGTTCTCCCGCGAAGGCCCTCAGCACCGCCGTCGATCGCTCCATGAGAGGCGCGCCGGACAGCCCGCCCGCCTCCCCGCCATGCCGGCTCGCGAGAGTGACAGGACGCTCGACCGTCGTGTTGGAGACGATCAGCCCGTGCAGATAAGGCGCCTTGCGAGCGGCGTCCGCCATGTCCGCGATCGCCCTGTCGTCGAGGTCCGGCGCGACTTTCAGAAACACGGGACGATTCTTCACCGCCCGCTCCATCTCCAGCGCCGCCTCGCCCGTGCGTCCAAGCAGCTCCTCCAGCGCGCCGCGATCCTGCAGCCCGCGCAGGCCCGGCGTGTTCGGCGAGGAAATGTTGATCGTGAGATAGGCGCAATAGGGCCACACCGCCTTCAGCCCCGCGACATAATCCTGGATGCGGTCAGCGCTGTCCTTGTTGGCGCCGACATTCGCGCCGACGACGCCCAGTTCGCGCGGCGCAGCCGCCAGCCGCCGCACGAAGACGCCGACGCCATCATTGTTGAATCCCATGCGGTTGATCACCGCCCGGTCCTCGCTCAGTCGAAACAGCCGCGGGCGGGGATTTCCCTGTTGCGGCCGGGGCGTCACCGTCCCGCATTCGACAAAGCCGAAGCCGAAGGCCAGCATCTGCGCAAAGACCTCGGCATTCTTGTCGAAGCCCGCCGCCAGCCCCACCGGGTTGAGCAGCTTCAGTCCCGATCGCTTCAGCGTCACCGCCAGCCTCGGATCGTCGAGATCGACGCTTGGCTTCACAAGGCCGGACTTCAATCCTTCGATCGTCGCGCGGTGCGCGGCCTCGGCCGGGAGCAGGCGCGCCGCGCGGGCGGCCGTGTCGA
Source organism: Alphaproteobacteria bacterium (assembly GCA_034439955.1). Taxonomy (GTDB): domain Bacteria; phylum Pseudomonadota; class Alphaproteobacteria; order Caulobacterales; family Hyphomonadaceae; genus UBA7672. The sequence continues at coordinate 7,471 of JAWXBJ010000067.1, read as the reverse complement.
AGAAAATCACGAAATCGTATCCGGAGTTCCGCCAGACCTGGGCGGATCGTCGCGACGCCGCACCACCTCGTCTGGCGCGACCGGCGCCCCGTCCTCGCCCATCTCCAGCAGCCATAGCGACTTCATCTGGCTCGCATAGACCTCGCCATGGACGTGAGGAAAGAGATCTCCGCCGCGCGCTTTTTCCCATTTGAGGTCCGGCTCGAAATCATCGGCGTCGAACGCGGCCAGCACGCAGCCCTCGATACCGTGAAACCATTTCGACAGCGTCGCCTGCACCTGCCGCCGCGTCGAGAAATGCACATAGCCGTCGGCGGCGTCGATCGGCGCCTGCACCGGCGCGCCGGTCTCGGCCTGCGCCCACTGCTCCCGGGTCAGCACCTTGAAAATCGTTCGGCCCATGTCCGAGGAATGCTACCGTTGCTTGTCCAACGCAAGATCGCCGCGCGTTCGTCAATGCCGGTCCTCCACCGGTTTGCTGCGCCGAAGTCCAGTGCGCCCCCTCCAGGCAGGCCATCGCCTATGGCGGTGGAGTCATTCTCGGGCTTGACCCGAGAATCTTTCTTGGTCGCGAAGAATCCAATTGTGGCAAGCAAGGAAAGATTCCCGGGTCGCGCTTCGCTGGCCCGAGACTGACGTCACTCAATGTTTTGCGCCCACATGCGATAGCCCTGCCATTTCGGGGTAAAGACCCCGCGTCGCAACCGTCACGATCGTTTGCTACAGACTGATCCAGCTGGAGCCTGATGCGATCGACCTGGATCAGGTCGATTGTTGAATCAGTCTCGACACTAATGAAGCCAGAGCAACTTTCTTCGACCGATCGGGATCGGCCCGAACCGGATCGACCGAAGGCTTCTCAGGCCCGGGAGTCCTCATGTCTTTGCGCCGTCTGTGCCTGTCGCTTCTGCTGCTCGTCCCGATGCCCGCCTCGGCGCAATCGGCCGCGATCCTCGCCGCCCTCAAGGATGGCGACAGCCCGCGCGTTCTGGTCGCCGCTCACCGGGGCGCCCACGACGCCGCGCCCGAAAACTCCCTCGCGGCCATCGAGAACGCGATCGCTTTGGGCGTCGACATCGTCGAGATCGATATCCGGCTGACGCGCGACGGCGTGCCCGTGCTGATGCATGACGCCACCGTGGATCGCACCACCAACGGGACAGGAGCGGTCGCCGACCTGCTGTTCAGCGAGATCGCCGCCCTGCGCCTCACCGGCGCCGACAATCAGCCCACCGGCCTTTCCGCGCCGACTCTCACCGCAGCACTGGCGGCCGCGCGGGGCCGCGTGCTGGTCGATCTCGATCTCAAGACCAGGGATGTCGAACCCATTCTGAGCCGTGTGATCGAGGCCGGCATGCTGGACCAGTCGCTCTTCTTCAACGGCGATTTCGCCCTCATCGAGAAATTCCGCGCCATCCACGCCGGGGTGCTGCCCATGCCCCGCGCGAGATCGCTCGCAACGACACGGCAGGCGGGCGCCGCCTTCGCCCCGGAGGTCATTCACATCGATCCTGGCTTCAACGACGACGCAACGCGCGACGCCGCGCGCGAGACCGACAGCCGGCTCTGGATCAACGCGCTGGGCGAGCCGGACCGTCTCGTCGCGCAGGGCCGCGCCGCCGAGGCGCTTGCGCCTCTGCTCCAGCATGGCGCCAGCATCATCCAGACCGACCAGCCGAAGGCCGTGATCGCCTGGCTCGCCGCGTCCGGCCGGCGCTGATCCGGTTTGGCGATCACCGCCGGTACTTTATGAACGCCGTCATCGCGCCTTGACAGCACGACCGCCAGCAGGCGCCTTTCACGCCATGGCGACACCACCTCTGCCTGCCCCATTGCCTGCTGCGACTGTGACCGGCGCCGCGACCCGTGCGCGCCTCCTGCGCGCGGCTGTCGCCATCGTCGCCCGCGACGGCATGCCCGCCGCCACCACTGCCGCCCTGGCGCTTGAGGCCGGCGTCGCCGAAGGCACGCTCTACCGGCATTTCGACAGCAAGGACGATCTCCTGATCGCCGCCTACCGGCAGATCAAGCAGGAGGTATTCCTCAACGCCGCAGCGGGCGTCGATATTTCCCTGCCGCCGCCCGAACGCCTCGAACGCGCCTGGAAGGCGATCTATCTGGCCTACCGCGCCGACCCGGACGCCTTCGCCTTCGGTCAGCGTTTCTCCGAATCTCCCCTGGCTGAACGCGAAGGCGGAGAATCCGCACGCGCCATCGGGCGTCTGGTCGCCGACCTGCGCCGCGCCGGCATCGCCTCGGGCGACTTCAAGAACCTTCCGGTCGATCTTCTCGCCAATCTCTTCCTTGCGCCGATCGCCTATCTCCTGAAGTCCGAGCTGAAAGGGCGCCGCTGGACGGACGCCGAACTCGACCACGCCGCCGGCGCCGTGCTGGCGGGTTGGCGCAAATAGCTCCCGTTTCCGGCCCCACTCGAAATACTTGCAGCCGCCCGCCCGTGCCCGCACACCTTGTCAGCGCCCGCTTTTTCAACTCCGCGACGAGCTTGCAGCCTGCGCTGGACAGCTAAAGGCGCCCAACGCTGGCGCCGTTTACAACTCTCAGGCATTGTAGCAATATCGGCTGCTCCTTTTTTGGCGTGCGGCTGGCTGAGAGTTATTTGCGCTCCCGCCCCCAAGGCCGGAGTGTACTCATGCCCGACATCGATCAAATGGGCGTTCGGAATAAAATACTGCGAGCGCTGCCGCCAGCGGAATTCAAGCTGGTGATGGGAAGCGTTACCCGGATCGAACTCGAACTCGGCCAGAATCTCCACCGCGCCGGCGACATCATCGACTATCTCTATTTCATCGATTCGGGCTTCACGTCCGTGCTGACGGTCCTTTCCGACGGTCAGCCGCTGGAGATCGGCCTCATCGGCCGCGAGGGACTCGTCGGCGTCAATGTCGTGCTGGGCGCGACCAATTCCTACAGCGAGACCATGTGCCAGACCTCGGGCGGCGCATGGCGCATTCCCGCTGCAGCTTTTCGGGACTTGCTCCCGCGCTGCCCGCGCCTGGCCGAGCTTTTGCTGCGTTACATCTATGTTTTCAACATCCAGGTCGCCCAGACAGCCGCCTGCAACGCCCACCATGATCTCGGACAGCGCCTCGCCCGCTGGCTTTTGGCCGCGCACGACCGCAGCGAGGTTCCCGAACTCTCGCTGACGCAGGACCTGATCGCCGTGATGCTCGGCGTCCGCCGCTCCACCGTCAGCATCGCCGCCGCGACGCTGCAGAAGGCCGGCGTCATCCGCTACCAGCATGGCCGTATCACCATCCTCGATCGGGGCGGCCTCGAAAACGCCGCCTGCGAATGCTACGAATCGGTGGCGAGCGAATACCGCCGGATGCTGTTGGGGCCGCCCGAGGCGGGCGACGCAATCGGCTTCTCGGCGCTTCGTGAGCAATAATCGGGTCTGACCAGCCCCGATTCACTTGCCATGTGTTAAAATATTCCTAAAAGCGACCCAAGCGTCGCCTATCGTACCGACTCGACCGCCCATCTCGCCCCTAGCTCTCTCTCACGGCTCGGGAGCGACAAATGATGGTCTCTGACGGAAATGTTCGGCCCAGCCCAGGCATCAGGGGCATTTCGCAAATCCGGTCGCTGGGTCGCACGGACCTCCGCAACGAGAACGCCCGCCTGCGCGGCCTGCTGGAGCGGGCCGATGGCGTCGCGGCGCGTCACGCCATGCTGATGCGCGAGGGTGACCATCGCATCAAGAACAGCCTGCAGATCATTTCCTCCCTCATGTCCATCCAGGCGGGTCCGGACGAGACCAGCTCGGTCGCCATGGCCCTTCGAACCGCAGCCGCCCGCATCCGCTCCGTCGCCCGCATCCACGACGCCCTTCAGGCCAGCGGCGGAGAGGACTCCCTCGATCTCGGGGCCGCGCTGAGCGCGATGTGCGATTCCCTGCACGACATGGCGGGCGGCGCGCGCGGCGTCGAAGTGCATGTGTCGTCCGAAAGCATTCACGCCCCGGTCGCCTTCTCACAGCCCGTCGTCCTTGCCGTCAACGAGCTGGTGGTCAATGCGCTCCGCCACGCCTTTCCGGACAACGCATCCGGCCGGATCTGCGTCGACATCAGCCGCCAGAATGGCGAGGTCCGCATCACCGTGTCGGACAATGGGGTCGGCCTGCCGCCCGACTATTCCGAGGGGCGCGGCTACGGCATCAAGCTTGTGCGGATGATGACCGAGCAGATCGGCGGCGTCCTCCATGTGACCAGCGCTTCAGGCGCTCATTTCGTCATCACCGCCCCCGAGCCCGCATCAGGTTCGACAGGCCGCTGACTTCACCGTAATAACCCTGCGGCCTGGTCCTCTACCACGAAGTGGGGAGGTGGATAGCGACGCCTCATCCTGAGCCGGGCCAAAGGCCCGTGTCGAAGGACGTCCCGAGACGGAGGGGGAAAACGGCGGGGACGGCGATCCAGACGGCTTCAGCAGGTCCGTGACTTCGCCGTAAAAGCCTTGCCCCATCGACCTTCCCCCAAGCGGCGCCACAGGCGACCACAGCGAGGGGGGTCACGTTCGGGTCATAAAAGGGAACTAGGTTTACTTTCCTAATTATGCACTTTGCAAAGCACGGTTCTGGGAGTACACAGATCGGACAGGAGCAAGCTCATGGCCGTCGCAGAACTTCAAAAGCCGATCTACCACGATGAAGACGCCGCGCAGACGCACTTCGAGAAGGTCCGCTGGCCGCAAGGCCCGGTGTGCTTTCACTGTGGATCGGACAACGTTGCGCGCCTCATGGGCAAGTCCACCCGCAGGGGTCTCTTTCAGTGCCGCGAGAAGGCATGCCGTGGTCAGTTCACGGCTGTGATGGGTTCCGTTTTCGAAAAGTCGCATATCCCGCTGCACAAGTGGCTTCTGGCTACGCATCTGCTGTCGTCTTCAAAGAAGGGCATGAGCGCCCTGCAACTCCATCGCGAACTCGGTTTCGGCTCATATCGCACGGCGTGGTTCATGGCCCATCGCATCCGTGAGGCGATGAAGCCGGGCACGCCTGAAGGTGGGCTGCGCCCCATGGGCGGACCCGGCAAAATCATTGAGGCGGACGAAACCTATTTCGGCAAGGTCGCGAACCCGCGCACTATGCGTACAGACGGCACGCCCTATCTGGAACGCGGTTCGCGCGGCCCGACGAACAAGCGTGCGGTTGTCTCGCTCGTGGAGCGTGGCGGCTCCGTCCGTTCCTTCCACGTCGCCAGCGCCGACAAGTTCACGGTCACGGCGATCATCAAGAACAACATCGCCGCTGAAGCCCGCCTGATGACAGACGAAAGCCGCCTCTACGGCGACGCCGCTCCGCTGGTCGCAAGCCACGAGACCGTCAAGCACTCGGCTGGCGAGTATGCGCGCGGCGACGTCAACACGAACTCGGTCGAAGGCTATTTCTCCGTCTTCAAGCGCGGCATGCGCGGCGTCTATCAACATTGCGCCGAGAAGCATCTGCAGGCGTATCTGGTCGAGTTCGATTTCCGCCACAACACGCGCACGGCGCTGGGCTTCAACGATTGCGAGCGTACCGAACTGGCCCTCAAGGGCACGGTCGGAAAGCGCCTCACCTATCGGCGGCCTCACGCAGCCTGATTTCAGGATCAAGGCCGGGAAGTTCCTGCGTTACCGCAGGCTGCATCCGCCGAAGACGAAGCGCGTGAAGGTTCGCAACTACCCGTTCAGGGGACCACTACGTTGACCCTGAACGGGTAGTTTGGAAGAATTCTATGAACAGCAGGTGGACTCAAAACCAGAGTCCGATCAGCCTCTTATAGATTTGGCTGATTCGGGCGGGACCAAGTTCCCACAAAGTCCCGCCCGTCTCAGTAACCCGCAAACCTTTGGTCGAGGATCGCGCGGGCTTCGAGTGCCAATTACACGGCGATTCCTAGGAATCGCAAAGGCGCGTAGCAGTCAAGGCGGTCCTCGTCCGTGCAAACGGAAAGGGCCTAACATGGCCAAGTCTAGAGAGACGCGTCCTGCGGGACGCGATGCCGGCAACGGGCAATTCATACCCGTCCAAAAAGCGCGCCAGATGGGCGACCGAGCGGTCGTTGAGCGCGTGCCGTTGCCCGGCAAAGGCCGGAACTAAACTCCCTTCGACTTGGGCGCGGGCTTCGGCTCGCGCCTCTCCTTCAGCTCCTTCTTGAGCTGATCCTGTTTTTTCGGCGGCGTTTCGAGCATCCGCTTCAGGACGTCGTCTCGCCGCTTGTCGTCTGGGTGTTGGGACATGTTGATCACTCACCACGATTTGCCTGATGAGTACACCAAGCGGATCGGCAGCGGCCTCATTAAGTGGGCCTATCTCGAAACCTATATCCAAAACTGTTGCTACTTGCTGCTGGGTGTGGACGGCGTCGTTGGGCGTATCGCTATTCGTGAGCCTCGATTACCTGACCGCATCACCATGCTTGAGGAAATTGGCTACCTGAGAGGCTTTGACATCAACGAGAAGACGCTGGCCCAGCTTCGCAAGCAGATTACCGACGCAAACCGCTGGCGCGATCTGTTTGCCCATGGAACCTGGACAGACATTCCCGAGCGCGGCTGGTGCGTTCGGGATGTTCGCGGAAACCTGCCCCAAGCAGCGGGATACAAGGGCCACCTTAACAAGAGAAAGTTTACTCCGCAGGCCCGCCCCGTAAACATCGAGCTACTGGACAACTTCTTGTTCAACGTGAACGCGCTGATCAGTAGCGTTCGCGAGCTCCAGATAAATCTGGAAGGCATGATCGAAGCACAACGGCAACAAGCTCAGGAACAAGCTCCTGATAGTGCGTAACGATGTCTTCCCCGTAGCGAGATATCAAGTCTGATACCGCATCTTCAGCCGCTTTCACCCTCTCAGGAGTGATCTCAATCGCATCAATCTGTTCGGTCATCTCGTCCTCATAGGATGACCCCTAATCGAACCCCGCTCAGCGCCGGCCTGTCCCGCTTTAACTAGCGGTTGAGCCGCGCTTTGCAAAGTGCATAATTAGGTTTACTTTCCTATTATTATACTTGTCATACCCAGCGCAATCAGGTAGGTTGATCGCATTGGAGACCGGCAATGTCCTACCTCAACGCCCCCCACCTTCACGACGAGAAAGCGGCCTACGCTTTCGTTGAAGCCCGCGTCTGGGCTCAGGGCCGCGCCTGCCCCCATTGCGGTATCGTCGGCGAGTCGAGCCTGATGAAGGGTAAGAGCACCCGGATCGGGCTCTACAAGTGCTACGCGTGCCGGAAGCCCTTCAACGTCAAGATCGGAACGATCTTTGAGGCATCGCATGTGAAGCTTCACCTTTGGCTTCAGGCGATATTCCTCATCGCGTCCAGCAAGAAAGGCATCAGCGCCAACCAGCTTCATCGGACCTTGGGCGTGACACTCAAGACCGCCTGGTTCATGGGCCATCGCATCCGCGAAGCGATGCGTTCAGACAAGTCCGGCTTGCTTGGCGGTGACGGTTCCATCGTCGAAGCG